>CAZTDF010000064.1:0-20826 GCA_964612465.1 uncultured Pirellulales bacterium | reverse complement strand
CCGAAATTCTGGCGGCTATGGCAGGTGAAATATGGCCTTACGCCTTTGCCCCCGACCCGGCCAACGGGGCTTTACATTCGGATTCATGGGTAACCCTTAGCTGGTCGCCGGGAGAGACTGCAATCTCGCATGATGTGTATATGGGCGATAATTTCGCAGACGTCAATGACGGAACCGCCGAGACATTCCGGGGCAATTATACTACAACATATATCATTGCCGGCTTCCCGGGATACCCTTATCCGGAAGGTCTTGTTCCGGGCACAACTTACTACTGGCGAGTTGATGAGGTCAATGATACGGATCCAAACAGTCCGTGGATTGGCAGTGTGTGGAGTTTTACGGTTCCACTCAAGACCGCTTACAATCCCATTCCAACCAACGGTTCTAAATTTATAGACCCGAACGCGGACCTTAGCTGGAACGCTGGCCTCGGCACGAAATCTCACACAGTGTATTTCGGCGACAATTTTGACGAAGTTGCTAATGCTGTTGGCGGCCCTTCTCAGACAGATACAACCTATGATCCCGGCTCCCTTGAGTATAATAAGACTTACTACTGGCGTGTCGATGAGTTCGACATCTTCGCTACGCATAAAGGCGACGTCTGGAGCTTTACGACAGCAGTTCCCGGCGGAGGTGTGAAAGGAGATTATTACAGAGGTACGGATTTAAGGGATCTTGTGCTGACCCGTGTAGATCCTCAAATCAACTTTAGCTGGGGCGCAAATTCGCCGGATCCGTTGATCAACGTCGACCTGTTCTCAGCCAGATGGACCGGCGAGGTGGAAGCGGCATTTACCGAGACCTACACCTTCTACACTATGAGTGACGACGGCGTGCGTCTATGGGTCGACGGCATACAGCTCATTGATGACTGGAACGACCACGGGGATACCGAGAACCGTGGCGAGATTGACCTTGTAGCCGGGAATACTTACAGTTTTGTGCTGGAGTATTACGAGAACGTCGGTGGCGCATCGGCACGACTAAGCTGGTCGAGTCCGTCAACTCCAAAGGCTCTTATCCCACAGGCCGCCCTAACGCTGCCTGTAAAGGCCAGCAGCCCGCACCCGTCTAATGGCGCAGTAGATGTAAAGCAGACACCTGTTCTTAAATGGGGTGCCGGAGACGATACTGCTTCGCACGAAGTCTATTTCGGAACTGACCAGGAGGCGATACGCAATGCCGATACAGGTTCGACCGAGTACAAAGGCAGCAAAGCACTCGGCGCCGAAAGCTACAACCCCGGCCAGCTCGAGTGGAACACTACTTATTACTGGCGTGTTGACGAAGTTAATGATGTCAATCCCGATAGTCCGTGGGTAGGCAACGTCTGGAGCTTTACGACGGCGAACTTCCTTGTAGTGGACGATTTTGAGGACTACGACGCCGGCGAAAACCAGATATGGTACGCCTGGAAAGATGGACTCGGTTACGGCGCGCCGGGCAGTGAACCTTATTACCCCGGTAACGGGACAGGCTCAGCAGTAGGCTGGGACAACACTCCTTCATATACCGAGGAGACTATCGTTCACGGAGGCAGCCAATCTATGCCTTTATACTACAACAACGGCACCTTAAAGTACTCAGAGGCGGAATTGACGCTGACTCATCCGCGTGACTGGACCGAAAAGGATGTAAACACATTGACGATTTGGTTCAGAGGCAATCTTGCTGGTTTCGTAGAAGAGCCGGCCGGGACATACACGATGACCGCATCCGGCACGGATATTTGGGACGTTGCCGACGAGTTCCGCTACGCCTTCAAGCAATTGTCAGGCCCCGGGACAATTGTCGCGCAGGTGCTCAGCGTGGAGAACACGAACGGCTGGGCCAAGGCCGGTGTGATGATTCGTGAGACGCTGGAACCCGGCTCAAAACATGCCTTCATGGATATTACGCCCGGCTACGGTGCTTCCTCCCAGGTTCGTAACACTACTGACGGCACCAGTTTCCAAATGAGCCAGACCGGGATTACCGCGCCGTACTGGGTGAAATTAGAACGTGACGCCGCAGGTTACTTTACAGGCTACTATTCGGCTGACGGTGTCTCCTGGCAGCAGGTACCGGAAACCACACCCGTACAAATCCCGATGAGCCAGAATGTCTATATAGGCCTGGCAGTGACCAGTCACAGTGCCGGCGTGACATGCAAGGCCGAATTCTCCGACGTTCAGATAACCGGCTCGGTTAGTCCGCCGATGTGGACGCATCAGGCTATTGGCACAACAATGGCCAGTAATGACCCCGAGCCGATGTACGTCGCCCTCAACGGCAATGCTGTGGTCTATCACGATAATCCTAATGCAGCACAGATAGACACCTGGACGAAATGGAATATCGACCTGCAGGCGTTTGCAGACCAGGGCGTGAACCTTACCAATGTCGATACCATTGCTATCGGTTTCGGCGACAAAAATAATCCACAGGCTGGCGGTTCAGGTACGATGTACTTTGACGATATTCAGTTGCATCCGGAACCTGAACCGGAGCAAGAGCCGGCACCTTAAACCGGGTGCCTTGTCTCCGCTCGGCATGAAGAACTCTTCACCCTGAGCGGAGACGAAGGGTGGGGACGCGGTTGATATAGTAGATTCGTGTCGCTTGTACCTGCGACTACACAACCGCAGACGGCTTAGTGATATTGATTATCTGAGAGTTCGTGGGTAATCGCGTGAGTATTTTCTTTGACAGGAAAGTAACTAATTTGGTATTTCTGATTGCAGATTTTCGATTTTGAAATCGGCATTTGTCAATCGCAAATCGGCAATGTTTATAAATGGGGTGCTGTTATGAACAAACGAAGAGGATTCACCTTGATAGAACTATTGGTGGTTATCGCTATAATTGCAATATTGATGGCGATATTGATCCCGGCATTAAACAGGGTCAGAGAGCAGGGTAAGCGTGCAGTCTGTCTAAGCAATGTCAAGCAGTTGGGCCTTGGGTGGGTCTTGTATGCTGATGATAACGATGACAAAATCGTTAACGGCTGCACCGGCAGTGGGGGCGAAGATCCAATACCTGCTGATGAAGACGGCTGGGTACACTGGGCCGGCTATACGGACGAAACCAGCGAAGCCGACCAGATAATGGCCGTCAAAGAAGGTGCACTATTCTTATACGTCAAGACCGAAAGACTTTTCAAATGCCCGACCGGCCTGCGTGGAGAGATGCGTACGTACGCCATAGTCGATTCTATGAATGGTTGGCCCAGCAGCGGGCCGAATATTAAAAACAGGATAGATATTCGCAGACCGGGCGAGAGGGTTGTTTTTATTGATGAGGGTTGGGCAACATTTGCCAGTTGGTCTGTTCCTTATGACAGCGAGGCCTGGTGGGGTTCGGTCGTCTCGCAAGCGGGCATACTTGCGGCTGACAACCGCCATAAGGACCCGCCGCCGGTCAGGCACGGAAACGGCACCAACTTTTCATTTGCAGACGGACACAGCGAATACTGGAAGTGGAAAGACCCGCGTACCATAAGCTATGGAATGCTGGAGGTCGGCTCCGGTCCCAGTCAGACGGGTAATCCGGATTTGCACAGGGTTCAGAAGGCCGTGTGGGGCGAATTAGGCTATACAATATCACCCTGGTAATGGATTTAGATGCCATCGCTTACATATCCTATCAAGACAAAGACTTAATACAGATATGAACGGCGAAATTTCGAAACACTGTGATGAGTTGAACCGCTGCAACCAGCGAGGCGGACGGATGCTGTCAGTATTCGATTTACTTGCGGCAAAAACTCTGGATCTGGATCTGGCGGCTTATCTAATGGCTCGCATTAGCAAAGGCTCGTCTTTCATGGCCGGTTCGGTGCCGGGCGGAGCAGGCAAAACGACCGTAATGTGCGCCCTGCTGAATTTCGTGCCGATCGACCTGCCCATAGTTGCCGCCACAGAACACGCGGTATATGAGGCGTCTAATGGAAAACCGAAACAGCGTAGTTGTTACGTCTGCCATGAAATCGGCTCCGGGGATTACTTCGCTTACTTGTGGGCGGATGCATTGAGAACCTATTGCGGATTGTTCGAACATGGGCATCTGCTTGCTACGAATCTGCACGCAGATAATCCGGAGCAGGCAAGAAATCAAATCTGCAATACTAACGGCGTACCAGGCAAGCATTTTAACAAATTCGAGCTGCTTATTTTTCTGCGCATAGAGAACGCTTATCCCGGGGCCCGCCGTTGGATCGAGGAGGTTTACTCGGGCGATGGTTCATCCGGGCACGAATTGATTTTTCACGCAAACGATAAAAAAACACTCAATGAGAATGCAAAGCACTATCTGGCCGACCCGGAATACGTCGCTGCATGCCGGGATTTTCTGGCGAATATGCCGCCGAACGTGCGCACCATCGAGGATACACGCAGACACATAGTGGAATTCCTCAGCCGGAATAAGGATATCAAAACTGACTAATAATCGTTTATACGGAGATAAATTATGAAATATCGCCGGTTGGGTAAGACGCCGATGAGTGTCTCAGTCATCGGCATCGGAACATGGCAACTCGGCGGAGAGTGGGGCAAGAAATTCGAGCAGGCCGAGGTCGATGCGATGATCGACAAAGGAGCCGAGCTGGGCATAAATCTTATCGATACCGCGGAGTGTTACGGAGACCATCTCTCGGAAGAGCTTCTCGGCCATGCCATCAAAGACCGGCGGGAAAAGTGGATCATCGCCACCAAGTTCGGTCACAAGTTCAAGCCGAACTTCGAGCGGGAAAATCTGTTCGAGGCCGCTCAGGTTCAAAAACAGCTTGAGGATTCGCTGAGGGCACTACAGACCGACTATATCGATCTCTATCAGTTCCACAGCGGGACCGATGAAATGTTCGACACGCCGGGATTGTGGGAAATGCTGCAAAAACAGGTGGACGCGGGCAAGATTCGCCATCTGGGAATATCAATCAGTAAAAAGTACGCCAGCTTCTATCAGGTCGAGAAGGCGTCCGATGTCGGAGCCGCGGCAATCCAGGCCGTATATAATCGGGTCCATCGAAAGCCGGAGGAAAAAATTTTCGACTCCTGCATCCGGCAGAACCTGGGCGTGCTGGCAAGGGTGCCTTTAGCGAGCGGACTGCTGAGCGGCAAATACAGCGAAGATTCGAAGTTCGCCGGCACCGATGTCCGCAGTTCCTGGCAGGACCAGGACGAATGGAAGGAAATTTTTAAAGAGGTAGCAAATTTCAAAAACGAAGTTCCGAAGGGAGTGTCGATGGCTCATTGGGCCCTGGCATGGTGTTTGCAACATCCGGCCGTAACATGCGTTATCCCGGGCTGCAAGACCGTCGAACAAGTAGAATCGAACGCTCTGGCCGCAGACCTTCAAGCTGTCAAAGACGAACATCCACAGGCAGCGTTTTAAATACTCACTTGAACCGGAGCTGATAAAATACATGCATCCGGGGGCAGAATCTGGTATTCTATCCGGCCAGATCGAAGATTGACAATGTTTTTTGAGAGGGCATGTAAATGCATCGTAAAGATGAGACACCACGTGGGGTATCCCACTGTGGAATGACACGACGAACATTCCTGAGTGCGGCGGCTTCGGCTGCCGCTGTTCCTTATGTGATTACATCTTCGGCCCTTGGTGCCGGGGGTAAACGCCGCACAGCTCCGAGCGAACGCGTGAACATGGGATTCATCGGCCTGGGGGGCCAGGGCGCCGGACATCTCCTCGGTGGTGCATGGACGTATGTTCCCGGGGGGTATATCGCCCGCGACGACGTACAGGTCATGGCTGTTTGCGACGTACGCCGCGAACGTCTCAACCATGCCTGGAAACGGTGCAATGAGATATACGCCGATCGGTTCGGCCGGCCCAACTACGACGGTGTCAAAGCATACAATGATTTCCGGGAAGTTCTCGCTCGTACCGACATCGATGCTTTATTGCTCGCGCTGCCGTATCATTGGGCTGCTCCCATGGCCATCATGGCGATGCGCTCGGGCAAGGACGTCTACTGCGAAAAGCCCATCGCCATTACAGTGCGACAGGCACAAACTATGGTCGAGACGGCACGGTCTTATAGTCGTATTTACCAGGCCGGCATGCAGCAACGCTCGGAATATGAAGGCAAGTTCCGCCAGGCCTGTGAATACGTCCGCAACGGCCGCATCGGCCAACTGAAAGAAGTTTACGCCTACCGCCTTCCGGGCGCGTTTGTACCGACCGCCTGGACCTCCGACCGCTCGATAGCCGTACCGGACGGATTTGACTGGGACCTCTGGCTCGGGCCGCTGCCCTGGCGACCGTATGGTGGTGAAGCTGGACATACATTGTCCGGTCTGTTCGTCGGCGATGTCAACTGGAGTCCGCACCACTACGACATCATCCAGTGGACTGTGAATCCCGACGTCAAGGCCCCGATCGACGTTGAGTACGATAAGGGCAATGTCCATTACCACTACAACAACGGGGCCGTTGTTCATTCGGCCGGTTATCCCGGAGAACCGGTGGGTGCTGAGGGTGGCGCCTGCTTTGTCGGTACGAAGGGCCGCATCGCCGTAGATCGCAACAATATCGTCTCATATCCCGCGAGCATTCTCAAAGAAATGCTCCGGCCCGATGATAAGCGCGTGTATCACGCCGACAGTCACTCGGGGAACTTCCTGGAATGCATCCGGACGCGCAGGCAGACTATCTGTAATCCCGAGGTCGCCGCTTACACCATGAATGCTATTCTGGTCGGTGGTATTGCGCTGGCTTTAAAACGCAATGTTCATTGGAATCCGGCAACGCTTGAATTCGCCGCCGATGAAACCGCGAATCGCCTTCTTTCCTATACTCCACGTGCGCCGTGGTGTTTCTAAACTAACCATCAATGAAGACTTTACCTGATTATAGTAAAGGAAGCTTATGAAAACTCGTTTTTTCAATCTTATCCTGCTTATCGTATTCGTAACTCTTTCAGCCTGCAGCGTACATGCTGCCGGGGAAAAAGAACTAATCGGCATCCTGCAATCTTCGGCCGGCGCAGTCGAAAAATGCGCTGCGTGTCAGCAGTTGAGAATCTACGGCACTGTCCAGTCCGTTCCGGCCCTGGCCGCGTTGCTGGGCCAGGAGCGTGTCGGTCATGCCGCCCGTTACGCATTGGAAGGCATTCCGGGGCCCGAGGCGGTCGCTGCGCTGCGTAATGCTCTGGCCAAAACCTCCGGCCTGATAAAAGCAGGCCTAATCAATTCTCTCGGTTGGCGCCGCGATGCCGAATCGGTGCCTTTGCTCGTGCCGTTAATATCGGATTCTGAGACTGCGATAGCGAAGGAAACCGCCTCTGCGCTGGGCAGGATAGGTGGCGAGAAAGCTATTGCTGCGTTGATCGCGGCTCGCGAGAACTCGGATCCCGCGGTCCGCCTCGCGGTGGCCGAAGCGCTGCTGGGCTGCGCGGAAAACCGTCTGCGCGCAGGTGATGATTCAGGCGCGGCGGAGCTCTATGGCGATTTATTCGGTGCCGATGTTCCAACAGCTATCCGCACCGCCGCCTGGCGCGGATTGGTTTTGTCTAACGACAATCAACGCCCGGGACTCGTCGTCAAAGCTCTCAGTGGTAACGATGAACAACTCCTGCTTGTCGCGCTCAAGCTGGTGCGGGAAACAAAGGACGCACAATTGATCAATGCTTGTCTGCGACAGTGGAACTCTCTTCCTGCCTCTGCTCAGCGGGCGGTACTGGACGGACACCTGCAATTCGGCGCCGAAGCTCTTTCGACAATCCGCACTGCGGGCAAAAGTCCACATCCGGAGGTCCGAGTAGCTACATGGCGGGCCCTGGCCGATATGAGTGATGCCTCTATGATACCCGCTCTGGCGAACGCAGCAGCCAAAGGCCAGCCGGCGGAATGCCGGGCAGCCCGAGACACGCTCGCATGCATACATGGTCCGGGTGTGCGTGAGGCCCTTCTGGCAAATATCAAAAAAGCCGAAACTCCGGAGAAAGTCGAACTGCTTCTTGCGATGGGCAAACGCGGCGACACCGCGGCCGCACCGATGCTGCTGAAATACGCAAAAGCACCGGAAGAAACTATCCGTCTTGCCTCGCTGGAGTCACTGCGTCGCCTGGCTGTGACCGATACCCTCCTGCCGCTGCTCGATCTTGTTGTCACGTCAAAATCCGATTCCGATCGTAACGCCGTTCTAAAGGCCCTTTATGCCGTTTGTCAGGCGAGTGACGACAAGGATCAGGTCAGCCGCCGGGTCATCGCGGCAATGAACCGCCTGCCGGCTTCGGAGCGTCGTTATGCACTGCCGCTGCTCCTGGAAATTGCCACTCCTGCAGCCCTGACCGAGATGTTAAAGTCCACTCAAAACAGCGATGCTCAACTCGTGCGTGAGTCCATTCGTTTGCTGACACAATGGCCAAATGCAGCACCGACGGAGAAACTTTTCGAAATAACCCGTACTAATTCAGATTCATCCCTGCGTACCCTTGCTTTGCGTGGAGGCATTACCGTGGCCGGACGTGAACCCGACCCTTCCGCGCGTCTGGCGCTGATACAGAAGGGTCTTTCGTTAGCCGTTCGAACAGAAGAGAAAAAACTGGCTTTGAGTCAACTGGGCCGGACTCCGCTGCCCGAGGCACTCGAAATGTCGCTGCGATACCTGGATGATCCGGGTCTTGTTAATGAAGCTTCTCTCGCTGCCATAAGTATAGCCGAATTCATGGCTGAAGCTAATCCGCAACTCGCCAACAAAGTTTCCACCGAGGTTCTGGCACACTGTAAAATGCCGGCTATCGTCAAACGTGCCTGGGCCTTACGCCTCAAGCCGGCGGCCGGAGGTCCTTTCATCCGGGATTGGCTTGTGTGCGGACCTTACCGCCGGACGGGCGTTGTCGGGGCAATCGCTGTATTCGATCTTACCTTCGGACCCGAAAAACCGGGCGAGGACGTAAAATGGTACGCCGCCCCGGTGGGTGACACCATAAATCTGATGGGATGTTTTCCCAGCCAATCCGATTGTGTAGCCTATCTCAAGGCAGAGATGATTGCCTCCAAAGCCACCGACGCGATCCTCTTGATGGGCAGCGATGACGGTATCAAGGCCTGGCTGAACGGTACCGAGGTTCACAGCAACAACATTGACCGCGGACAGATTGTTGACCAGGACATGGCTCCCATTAAACTGAAACAGGGTCCTAACGAACTGCTGCTTAAAATCACACAGGGCGGCGGCGGCTGGTCGGTATGCACTCGTATCGTCGGCCCGGACGGCCTTGCCATCGAAGATTTACGCGTCAAATCCCAAACCGGCTCGGCACCATCCGTCAGCACATACAAACCTGCGCCCGCGACCGAGGCGGTTGTTAAACAAGCCAGGCTTCCGGCCCCCGGTAAATCCCCCAAACTCGGCAAAGGTTTTCGCCTGCACGTAATCAACGCCGATTCCCGCTTCGAAGCGGCCGGCATAGCCGATATGAACCGTGACGGAAAGCTTGATATTTTCTGCGGGGGATTCTGGTACGAAGCCCCGGCGTGGAAAAAGCACTTTGTTCGTGACGTGCGCGAAGACGGCGATTATTTTTACGATTTTGCCAACCTGCCAATGGATATTGACGGTGACGGCTGGACCGACATCGCCGACGCCGCCTGGCATAATAAAAAGGTTTTCTGGCTTCGCAATCCCGGCCGGGCCGGCGGGCAGTTCGATGTCATCGACATCGACACACCGGGCAATATCGAGACGGCTTTGGCTGTCGATATCAACGGAGATGGACAACCCGACGTTCTGCCGAACATCATGAATCAAGCTGCCTGGTACGAATTCAGCCGGGACAAAGCAGAACCGCACGGCGTGACATGGATCAAGCATCAGTTGCCGACACAAATCGCCGCCCACGGTATCGGCGCAGGTGACATTAACGGGGACGGCCGGTGCGACATAATCGCTCCGGCCGGCTGGCTCGAACAGACCAAAGATACGAGCGAACCATGGATATGGCACGCCGAATTCAACCTCGGCACAACCAGTATTCCCATACTCGTACATGACGTCGATGCAGATGGAGATGTCGATATAATCTGGGGGATGGGTCACAATTACGGAATCTATTGGTTGGAACAAAGCGCCTCCGGCGACAACCGCTTATGGCAAAAGTATCTTATCGACGATTCATGGTCGCAACCTCACTTTTTGATTCTGGCTGATCTTGACAACGACGGCAGCGACGAGCTTATCACCGGTAAACGCTTTCACGCCCACAACGGCCATGACCCAGGAGGTAATGAACCGAAATGCGTTTACTACTACAAGTTTGATCGTAACGAGCACAAATGGCAGCGACACCTCATACATGAAGGAGGCGACGTCGGTTTCGGTATCAACACCGCCGCCCGCGATATGGACGCAGACGGTGACATAGATATAGTAGCTCCCGGCAAGAGTGGATTGTTCCTTTTGGAAAACCTGCTAAAATAGACGAAAAGAACACTTATTGAGAGGTATAAAATGTTTGAATCGATATCAAACAAAATGCGCATTTCCTTAGTGCTGGTTTTACTAATCTGCGGCGGAAATCTCGTATGGGGCGAAACATTCAGCAGCGAGAACATCCCGCTACCCGAACATCCGCGCCCCGATTTCCAAAGACAGCAATGGCTCAATCTCAACGGGCCCTGGCAATTCCGCTTCGACAAAGAGAACGTCGGACAGAAGCAGCAGTGGTTCAAGGCCGGCACCGATTTGCCCATGACAATTATGGTTCCATTTCCCTGGGGCTCGAAACTGTCGGGTGTCGAAGACAAAGCCGACATCGGATGGTACTGCCGCTCAATAACCGTTCCCGATTCATGGCCGGCTCAGCGCGTTTTTCTCGTTATCGGTGCCTGCGACTGGCACACAACCGCATGGCTGGATGGAAATCTGCTTGGAAATTACCAGGGAGGCTACACTCCTTTCGAGTTCGATCTTACGCCGCACTTGAAAAAAGGAAAAACGCATCGCCTGGTCTTGCGGGCTGATGACACTCCTCATAAATTCAAACTGGAGGGCAAGCAGGGCTACGGCAGGGCCGCCGGGATATGGCAGACTGTATATTTGGAATCCCGCCCGCCGGTGGCTCTGGAGACGATTCATTTCACGCCCGATATCGACAGCAGCAAAGTCACAGTAAAGGCGATTGTTGACACATATACTTCTGAAGAGATGAACTTGAAAATTCAATTTAAGCCCCACGACCTGGCGAATCCGATTATCATCGAAAAAATTCCCAAAGGATCCAGGGTAATAGAGTTTGACGTGCACATCGAAAAGCAGCGTTTATGGTCGCTGGATGATCCGTATCTTTATGAGGTCGAAGCAGTACTGACAGGGCCCGGCGAGATCGAAGATCATGTTTCCACATACTTCGGCATGAGAAAGGTCAGCGTTGTTAAACTCCCCGGCACAGATTTCCCCTACATCGCGCTGAACGATAAGCCGCTATATCTGCAACTGGCGCTGGATCAGGCCTATCATCCTGAGGGTTTTTATACTTTCCCCAGCGACGAATTCATGCGGGATGAGATATTGCGCAGCCGGCGCATCGGCCTGAACGGGCAGCGCATTCACATCAAGGTCGAAGTGCCGCGCAAACTATACTGGGCCGACCGGCTCGGAGTCCTGATTATGGCCGATGTCCCGAACAGTTGGGGGCCGCCCGATGCCAAGGCACGACAGGAAACCGAAACCGCACTGCGAGGTATGGTACGCCGGGATTATAACCATCCAGCGATTTTTTCCTGGGTAAACTTCAATGAAACATGGGGGCTGCGAACGGGAAGGAAGGGCTATACCCCGGAAACTCAGGAATGGGTAGCATCGATTTATAAGTTGACCAAGAAGCTCGATCCGACACGGCTGGTGGAAGATAATTCACCCTGCAACCTCGACCACGTCGCTACCGATATTAATAGCTGGCACGCATATCTGCCCGGTTACGGCTGGCGCGAGCGGCTGGAGCAGATTACCCGCGACACGTATCCGGGCTCGAAATGGAACTTCATCGGCGGACGCACTCAAGCCAATCAGCCCCTGCTGAACAGCGAGTGCGGCAATGTCTGGGGCTACGAGGGAAGTGCCGGTGACGTCGACTGGAGCTGGGATTATCATATTATGATGAACGAGTTCAGGCGGCATCCGGAGATTTGCGGCTGGCTATATACGGAGCATCACGATGTTATTAACGAATGGAACGGCTACTACAAGTATGACCGTTCGGATAAGTACACCGGCATGTCGGAACTAATCGAGGGCATGAGCCTGAAAGACTTGCATGGCCAATTCTACCTGGCCTCGGAAAGAGAGCTTTGCCGGAACGTCAAACCGGGCGAAAATGTCGAAGTACCCCTTTATGTATCTTTCATGACGGATGCTGCGGTAAGCGGAAATTTGACCCTGCGTGCCGAACTGTTCGGCTGGGACACATTCGGACGCCGGGAGACTTACTCAAAATACCAACGCGATGTTTCTTATAGTCCCTGGATGAATAAGGGGCTAAAACCACTGCCGGTGACAATGCCCGGCAAGCCTGTGCTGGCGGTACTGAGCCTGGCTTTGGAAGATGGTTCGGGTAATGTCCTGCACCGAAACTTTACGACGTACCTGGTATCGCAAGGCGAGTCGCCCCGCGAAGAGACAATCACATCAAATTCCGGGAAAATCAACATAGTTCGTCTTGCCCCAGAAAGTTTCAGGAAGGCTGAATGGTCACTGAAACAGTGGAATGTGCTCGAAGGGCTGAAAGTAAACGGTGCCGGAGCGGGGTATTTCGAATATTCTCTGCCGTGGCCCGCCGGTCTGAATGTCGAAGATATCGCCGAAGCCGGCTTGCTCGCAGAGGTTTCCGCAAAGCAGCTCTTCGGCAAGGACATAGAAGGTGCACGCAGGCAGGATGGCGATTTCATGCGGGGCAAGGGGACACACGATCCCAGCTCGAATCCTAATTCTTACCCGATGACCGATGAGACTCGTTTCCCGAGTGCCGTTCGCATACGCGTGGCCGGGCGGGCAGTGGGGACATTCGATCTTAAAGATGATCCTGCCGACCACCGCGGAATCCTTTCCTGGTACAGCCAGAAACGAGATAAAAAACTGCGTGAAGCCGGCTCATACGGCTACTTAGTCAACGCCCATATTCCAAAATCGGTTTTGCGGGAAGCGGCCGCTCAAAAAGAAATAGTTTTGAGGCTGGAGGTCGACGAGGCTCTGCCGGGAGGGCTGGCGATTTACGGCGAGCGGTTCGGCCGATATCCTCTCGATCCGACTTTCGTTTTCGTATTAAAAAATTGAAAGGCTCGCGACCATCCCCAAAGCCTCCGGCTTTGAGGCTGCCACACATTCCACATCAATTTTATTGGGTGGCAGCCTCATCCCGATAGTTGTTATCGGGATGGGGATGGCTATTTATTGATTAAAAACATCCTAACGGGAATAACTATCTGAGTGTACAACATGTACACCGCATTGGGCGGAGGAGCCTCACCCACCCTTCTTACATCCGGCCATCGTAGTAGCCAGTAAAACACCTAATAAAACCAATTTCACCCAATTTTTCATGCTCTGTGTCCTTCCGTTTTCAAATCTAATTTTTCAGAACATTACTATGGTACATTTTTCTGGGGATATAGTAAAGGACAATGAGGATTTATTGACAATTCTGTTCAGACAGGTATCATAATTTGCAGGCTTGTAGGGTGGGCAAATGTCGCTTTTGCCCACGTGGAACGCTTAACGATGTTTACATTGCCTAAAGCAGGCAGAAGGGACATTTACTATGGAAAAGATGAACAGGCGGAAATTCATTGGAACTACAGTAGCGAGCACCATGGCCATGACAACAATGCTTCGCGGGGCTTCAAATAACACGGCAAAACCCAGGCTGAAAACCGGTCTAATCGGCTGCGGCTGGTACGGCATGGTGGATGTAAAAGCAGCCTTCAAGGTTGGCGGCGTGGAAATCGTTGCCCTATGCGATATAGACAGCGAGCACCTCAAGAATAGTGCGGACGAAGTTGAAAAGTTACAGGGCTCGCGACCCAGAACTTTTAAAGCTTACAAGGACCTTCTGGATACTCCGGGATTAGAGGCCGTAATTATTGCCTCGCCGCCTCATTGGCATGCGCTTATGTTTATCGCCGCTTTGGAAAAAGGCCTCGACGTATACTGCGAGAAACCGTTGGCCTACGACATAAACGAAGGCAAGGCAATGCTTGCCGCGGCGAAGAAACACGGCCGGATTGTGCAAATCGGTTTTCAACGCAGGCAGAGTAAAGCAATTCAACAGGCCCGGCAATATATTCAACAAGGCAACATCGGCAGAATCATCCAGGCCGAGGCACAAATTCACTACACGGCCGGCATGCGTGACACCACCCCGCAGGAGCCGCCTGCAACGTTAGACTGGGACTCATGGTGCGGGCCCGCTCCGAAGCTGCCGTATTGTCCGCAAATTGGTCATTTCGCATGGAGGCTGGAAAAAGAATACGGACACGGCCACCTGGTTGACTGGGGCATTCATTTGATCGACGCGGCCCGTTGGATTTTGGGCCTGACTATGCCGCGGTCGGTACAGGCTGCCGGCGGGATTTACTATTTCAAAGACAAGATTACTACGCCCGATATTTTGACTGTACATTTCGATTTCGACGCCTGCCCGGTAATCTGGCGTCACCGTATGTGGGGAGCGCAAGAGTACAATCCTGAGGTTTCAAACGGTATCTTCATTTATGGGGAAAAGGGGACTGTTTTCGTAACCGACAGAAAATGGATCATCATTCCAAAGGGCAAAGACAAGCAGCACGAAGTTAACGAGGTCCCAGCCGATATGGCAACCGAGCACATGGCCGAATTCCTCCAGGCTGTGCAGAGCCGCAAACAACCTCTCTGTACTACCGAAGAAGGATATTATTCTACCACTACTGTAAAACTGGCTATGATCGCCTACGATGTAGAGAGCAAGATTACCTGGGATCAGGAATCTCAGACAATAACCGGCAATCCCAGGGCCGCCGAACTGCTGCAGCGTGAATATCGTAAGCCCTGGAAACATCCATATAATGGCTAAGCGAGACCTTGCCTTTTATTACAAATATTTCAAAATTGTAATCCATCGAATACGAGAAGCACAAAATTACCGGGATATTATTTCGGGCCTTAAATTTTACAGATTTTTTTTGCATAACGTGAACTTTTGACAGGGATGAGCCGTAGAAAAACTACACGTTTTAAAAGTACAAAAGCCCATATTTTCAATCGGGCACAAATTGAGGAATTTATTGGACTTCAAGGCAAAATTTTAAAGGATAAATTCTTATGACAACAGATGTCAAGCAAATCGGAGAGTTGGTACGGCAGAAAAGTGAATTCGTAAGGGCGCTTTTTGCAGAAATGGACAAAGTCATCGTCGGGCAGCGATATATGCTCGAACGTATGCTAATCGGATTGCTGGCCAATGGGCACATATTGATTGAGGGCGTGCCGGGTCTGGCTAAAACGATGGCTGTAACAATTCTGTCCCGCGCGATCAACGCCGATTTCAAGCGAATTCAGTTTACCCCCGACCTGCTGCCGGCCGACCTTATCGGCACGCAAATCTATCGGCAATCGGACGGCGATTTCCACACTCGCAAAGGTCCTATTTTCGCCAACATTATATTGGCCGACGAGATCAACAGGGCGCCGGCCAAGGTCCAAAGCGCCCTGCTGGAAGCTATGCAGGAAAGACAGGTAACCATCGGCGATGAAACATTCCCCGTGCCAAGACCGTTTCTGGTGCTGGCCACGCAGAATCCTATCGAGCAGGAGGGAACGTACCCGCTGCCGGAGGCACAGTTGGACCGCTTTATGCTGAAGCTCAAAATTGACTACCCGGACAAGGACGAGGAGCGACAGATTCTCGACAGAATGGCTGCGACGGATATTCAATTCGACATACAAGCAGTTATAAGTCCCGAAGATATTTCTCAGGTCAGAAACGTCATCGATGAGATATACATCGACGAAAAAATCAAGGATTACATCGTCGATATCGTCTGCGCCACAAGGGAACCGGACAAGTACGGCATAGAAATGGCCAATTTCATAAACTACGGCGCCTCACCAAGGGCAACAATTTACCTTGCCGTCGCCGCGAAGGCACACGCGTTCGTCCAGCAAAGGGGCTATGTCACCCCACAGGATGTCAAGAGCATCGGCCCCGACGTTCTGCGGCACAGAGTTATCGTCAGCTACGAAGCCGAGGCCGAAGACAAAACCAGTGAAGACATCATCAAGACAATTTTTGACAGTATCGAAGTGCCGTAATAAGAGTGCCGTTGATTTGATTTAAACTGCGATGATACCCAAGGAATTAATAAAAAAAATCAGGCAGATTCAGATTTACACGTCTCGCGCGGTGAACGCCAGCTTTGCCGGCCAGTACGAGAGCGTTTTCAAAGGCCGGGGGATGCAGTTCGACGAAGTTCGCGAATACACGCCGGGCGACGACATCCGCACCATCGACTGGAATGTGACGGCCCGGACCGGCAAGCCATATATCAAACGGTTCGTCGAAGAACGCGAGATGACGGTAATGTTTGCGGTTGACCTGAGCGCCTCGGGTGACTTCGGAACCGTCAACAAGATGAAAAACGAGCTGGCAGCCGAGTTCTGTGCCGTGCTGGCATTCGCCGCGGCCAAGAACAACGATAAGGTGGGCCTGCTGATTTTCACCGACCGCATCGAGCTTTATATCCCTCCCAAAAAGGGAATCCGCCACATGCTCAGGCTGATTCGCGAGCTGCTTTATTTCAAAATGCTCAAGGGGCGAACCAATATTCCGCTGGCTCTGGATTATCTCGCCAAGGTGATACGCAAGAGAGCGACCGTGTTTCTTGTGTCCGATTTTATAGAAACCGATTTCAAGAAATCCCTGAGCCTTCTGAACAAGCGTCACGATATCATCGCCGTATCGGTGCGCGACCGGGCCGAGATCGCACTGCCGGGAGTCGGTCTAATTGAATTTGCCGACGCCGAGACCGGACAGATGATTCTCGTCGATACCTCCAGCAGAAAATTCAGAAACCAGTACAGCAGCACAAGCGCACAACGATTCGACGAACTCAAAAACATGCTGCGAACGATTAACGTCGATTGCATCGATATCAATACGGACAAGCCATACGTGCAGGACCTGGTTCGTTTTTTCCATATGCGGCATCGGCGGCATTAACAGTGACTTGAGGGCTCTTCTGCAGATAATAAAAAGCTGAAGGAGTAAAATTATGGAAGGAAAATTGGATTTTTCGCTCCCTGATAAAAAACCAAATAATGCTATTACAAATTTAATAATCATCGTATTGCTTCTGATTCTCATCGGACTTTCGGCTGCAAATATGGCTCTGCGACCGGCGAAAGATAATCAGGCACAAAAAGTAACAAGCTACTCACTATCGGCCGAACAGACCAAACAACTGGCAGGAAAGCTCGCACAGCGAAACCTGCATGTCAGAGCGGCAAACCTCTGGAAGGATTATCTTGCCGCGGGCAAATTAGCCGACGCCGAACGTGCCAGGACACTTTTTCAGATCGGCACGCTGCTGGAAAAAGCGAATCTTTACGACCAGGCAATCGAATATTTCTATCGCAGCGAAATCGTAGCCGAGCTGGGCGAGTTGAAACCCCAGATCAATGCCCATATCAGGAACTGTTTCGAGAAGCTCGGCAAGTTCTCGGCGCTGCGATACGAATTGATGGATCGGACAAGCCTCGAAGCGGCCCCCGCGGCGGGCGCCAAAATAGTTGCCGAAATAGGTGCCGAAAAAATAACCGAGGCCGACCTTGACGCCGTCATCGAGAGCGAAATTGAGAACCAGCTTGAGCCCATGGCGCCTTTTATGACGCCGGAGCAGCTCGGCGAACAAAAGAAAAAGATGCTACAGCAGTACAAAAATCCGCAGGCAAAACAGCAATATCTGCAAGCCTGGATCGTGCAGGAAGTTTTATACCGGCAGGCCCTCGAAGAAGAGCTGGCGGAAAAACCGGAGGCCAGGAAACTAATCGACCAGTTGACGCGCGGCGCTCTGAGCCAGCTTTTAATGAACAAAGAGCTTGCAAGCAAAATCAACATTACAGAGACCGACGTTCAGACATACTACACGGCCAACAAAGACAAGTTTATCGAACCGGCCAGGGCAAAAATAAGCCACATCCTTCTCGAAGATCAGCAGCAGGCGAACGAGCTGATCGGCAGGATTAAGGGCGGCGAAGATTTCGGCGAGCTGGCAAAACAGTTCTCGAAAGACGAAAGCACCAAAGAAAAGGCCGGTCAAATCGATACGGAAGTTCAAGAGGATTCTGCCATCCCCGGTATCGGGACATACGAAGAGCTGAACAAGAAAATATTCGCCGTCGACACCCCGAAAGTTCTGGACGAGCCTTTCAAAACCGAAAAGGGCTGGGAAATCGTCAAGGTAGAAACGCTTAGCCCCCAACGCCAGAAAACGCTTGATGAAGTCAACCAGCAGGTCATATCGATGCTTGCAAACCAGAAACGCCAAGATGTCCAAAGCAGTTACATCGAACAGATGATGGATAAACACAATGTCATTATACACACATCCGCGATGAGCGGTGCTGGCCAGACCGAGTCGGAGGAAACTTCCGCCGGAGCGACAAAATAAACTGTACTGAAAAATAATATGGTCAGGAATTCAGCTAAAAACCGGATTGTTTTACATATGCTGCTCTGCTGCGGCGTGCTCTGGCTGTGCGCCGGCTGCGGAAAGAGTCCGGAGGGCAAGGCTGACAAAGCACAATTCGAAATCGACAAAAATTACGAGCGGGGACCGCTGACCGTTCACGTTCGCGCCGACAAGGCTACAATGACGATTGCCGAAACAGTCCTGCTGGAGCTTGAAGCTGCAATCGAGCCGGGCTACGAAGTCAGGATGCCGAAGGTCGATAAAGTGCTCGAAAGTTTCGGGATTGTCGACTGGGATAATCTCGGCGACAAACTCGATCCAAATAATCGCGTCGTCAGCACATACCAGTACCGCCTCGAACCTTTTCTTTCCGGCACGTATCCCATTCCGGCATTCACATTCGAGTTTTACGATGCCAACAGCCCGGAAGATAAGAAATACGAGCTGACGACCGAGCCGATAGATATCGAGGTCACTTCATTGCTCGGCGAGCAGCGGGCCGAGTTGAAGATAGACGATATCGAAGATGTCCTGGAAATGCCAAAGCCAAAATCTTACATATGGATCTGGATGCTGGGTGTTGTTGCAGTGATTACTATTGCAGGATTGTGGCTGTATTTGCGAGGCAAGCGGGTCAAGGAACTTGTCAGGATTTTCAGGCCGGCCCACGAGATTGCGTATGAACGGCTGCGAGCCCTGGTCAAAGAGGACCTCGTCGGCGCGGCAAAAATCAAGGAATTCTACGAACGAATCAGCGATATTCTCAGGCATTATATCGAGCACCGTTTCAGCCTAAGGGCGCCGGAAAGCACCACTGAGGAATTCCTGGCCGAGCTTGCGAATACGGAAGTTCTGCCGGCCACCGAAAAGCAGCGTTTGGGAGAATTTCTAAAGCATTGCGACCTTGTGAAATTCGCTAAACATAATCCGACAACACAGCAGATCCAGGAAACTTTCGATCTGGTCAAAGATTTTATCGAGAAAACCAAATCCGACGAGCGAAAGGTCGATGTCACAGATATGTCCGGCTCTGAAGAAACCGTCACGATTGGGAGCGTATAAATGCAGTTGTATTCACCGTGGGCGTTGATTTTGCTTTTGGTCCTGCCGGCAATGGCGTACCTGCTGCTGCGAAGAAAAGGTACGGCCGCGGTAAGATTTCCGAGCCTGGTAGACATGAAGGGCTGCCTGGTTTCGTGGCGGATCAGGCTCAGGCCTCTGCTGACGATTGCAAGACTGCTTTGCGTGGCGCTGCTTATCGTGGCTCTTGCTCGCCCGAGAAAGGGAACAGTCCTGGCGGAAATATCCACCGAAGGTGTCGCTATCGAGGCCGTCGTCGACCACTCAGGCAGCATGCAAACCGAGATGGACTACTACGGCGACAAGCTCAACCGCCTGGAGGTTGTCAAAAATGTATTATCCGATTTCATCGAGGGCGATAAAAAGGATTTAAAGGGCAGAAGCAGCGACTTGATAGGCCTGATCAGCTTTGCCCGGTATGCCGACACCAAATGCCCCCTGGTGCATAGCCACAACGTGCTTCTCGAGTTCCTGAAGAAGACCGAGATTGTAACAATACGCAGCGAAGACGGCACAGCCATCGGCGATGCAATTGCCTTAGGAGCGGCAAGATTGCAAAAGGCCGAAGAAGAAATCCAGCAAAGAAAGCAACAATTGGTTTCGTCAGGCGAAAAGATTTCGGACGCCGATGAAAGCGGCTTTAAGATCAAGAGCAAGGTGGTGATACTGCTCACCGACGGCATTAATAATGCGGGGCAATATGATCCTCTCGAAGCAGCCGAGCTGGCTAAAAAGTGGGGCATTAAAATCTACACGATCGGCATCGGCTCGTCGCAGGCTTATACATCGATTCAGACGCCGCTCGGAACATACAAGATGCCGACAGGCCAGCAGCTCGACGAAGGACTGCTCAAGGCAATCGCGGAAAGAACGGGCGCTTTTTACGGCAGGGCCGACGATGCGAAGGCGCTTCGCAATATTGTCGAGAAAATAGACGAACTGGAAAAAACCGAGGTCAAGTCCGTTCAATATACCCAGTTCGCAGAGCGTTTTGGGCCATGGACGTTGACAGCGCTGCTGGTATTAGCCGCCGAGATGCTGGCAAGCTGTACGGTATTTCGCAAGATACCAT
>CAZTDF010000063.1:2570-21059 GCA_964612465.1 uncultured Pirellulales bacterium | reverse complement strand
CCAAATGGGCAAAATGAGCATAAGTATCTATATGAAAGGATATTATGAAGATTTTGCGATCCCGGGCGGCGAAAAAACAAACCCAATTCAAAGCCAATTTGCCAGCCTTGGATTGGTACATCGAGGGAAAACCATCCCCATCCCGATACAAGACAATCGGGATGAGGCTGCCACCCGACCACCTTTGGACGGAAATCCAAGACAAGACGAAAGTAGCCGAATGACAGAACACAATTTGAAAAAACAAACCCAATTTTGAAATGGGCAAATTGGCGTTAAGTTAGTAATGATAATGGATTATGGAGATTTTAATGGATTGAGGCAGCGGAAAAACAAAGCCAAACAAAGCCAATTTCGAGACGGCTTGACAAGGCGGGTGGGGAAAAACTCCCCAGTTTGTTGTGCGTTGATACCTTTTATGTTGCTGTCTTTTGCATTGATTATTATCAAGGAAAGTGTATAATCAGGATGGGTAGATGTCGTATAATCACTTAATTATGGATAGATGGGGTGTAGCAGTGCACAGACGACGAGGGTTTACATTGATCGAATTGCTGGTGGTAATCGCCATTATTGCGCTCCTGATGGCCATATTGATGCCGGCCCTGCAACGGGTCAGGAAGCAGGCCAGAACCGTTTACTGCCTGAGCAGCCTGAAGCAGATCGGCATTGCCATGACTGCATACGCCCTCGAAAACGAGGATTACATCCCGCGTGCACTGGACCATGAGGTCAAATGGATACTGGTATTCATTCCGTACTTAGGCAATGAATACGATCACGTACAAAATTACCGGGAAGTCGACGTTTACCAGTGCCCATCCTTTCCTCGTAACGGGCAAGGTCAGTACGGCAACAGCAACGACGAGCAGACTGTGGATTATGTTGTGAACGCCTGGGATATGAAGGATCCGGGCTTAACAGGAGGCGAAGAGGGGAACCAGCAGGATATGCCGAGCAAGCTCACCGATATTAAGTCTCCGGCCCTGCGGATTTATATGGCCGACAACGAGGCAGGCCAGTGGCGGCCGGTAGTCCGGGACAGATATGAGCTGGATATGCTGTCCAAGTTCAACATTCTGGACGTTTGGTCGAGTACGCATTTGCCGGCGTCGGACGGAATTACCCCAGGCAATAACCTGCACCGGCGTGTCGCCCGTTCACGGCATCGCGGTGACGGCTGTAACAATCTTTTCTTCGACGGCCACGCCGATTGGCTGCATATGGACAAAAACACTTCTCGATACTGGTGCGGCGAAGAATTGCCCTGAGCTACTTTAGACGGATGGGCAATGTCACTGGCAGGCCCTTGTCCGGGGCGATTAAAAAATTGCGGGCGGTATATGACAATTCGATTTGTGCCGGGGCTTCGTCGGCTTTGGCGCCGATTCCGGTCTTCAGGATCGTTGTAGCATTCGCCGCCAGCGTCAGTTTGCCCGGTCCCTGCGTTCCGGCTCTTTCTAAATCGATATCGATGTCCGAGTTATTTTTGATCTCGACCCAGATTGTATCTCTGTACTTATTGTAAGGCTTGCCGATTACAACGGACTCTTTGAAAATTGCATCGAGATATTTTTTCCTGCCGATAAGTTGGCTTTTGAACCAGACTGTGGTCCTTCCTTCGACCAGGGCTTCTTTGACGGCATCAACACTTCTTTGACGGGCGAACACCAGGGTCATCGACCTGTGGTTGCCGGGCGAAGTTTCGAGCAGGGTTGCCGGTTGATGTATGTCGGAGTTTGACATCATGGTCAGATTCTTTTCGAGGCACCATTGATGGGCTTCGGGATAATATGAGCCGCCGTTGACGACTTCGATCCCGTGCATCCATTTGTTCTCATAAAGTGTGGTGTGAGTGTCGAACCATCCCTTGTGTTCGGGTTTCCAGCCGGGATGGTTCCAGAAAATAAAGGCATTCTGTTTGGTGGCTGCCTTCATGACATCGAAAAGATTTTTAGTGTCCAAAGAATTTACATCCTGGAGGAAGATAGCATTGAAATGCCCGGGCGGTGTTTCCCGTGTTATTTCTGTGCCCTTAATCAGCAAGATGTTTTTCTCTCGCGCTTGTGAGAGGGCAATGTGGTAGGGACGGTTGTGGTTGGTTGGAATATCCTTCTTATGGGGCTGGTACTCGATATGATCGGTTATCGAAATTACATCGAGCCCTTCCCTCCAGGCTTCGTCGACTCGCACCGGGGGCCACACTAAGCCGTCGGAAAAAACTGTGTGCATATGAAGGTCGCACTTTAGCGTTTTGTAACCCATGATGTCGGGGAAATTAATCTCGCGCCTGCTCTGGCCGAAGGCAAACGCGGCGAATAACAGGTTAACAAGAAGGATAGACAATATGATTCTCTGCCTGGTTCTCATTTTCATAATCCTTTCTTAGGTAAAATTTCAATTTTGCGCCTGAGCACGGAGCCAAGAGTTTTGGCTCGGCTATGATATAACATGACCCATCAAAAATCCAGCTTCCAGCAAGGAAATCGTTCAGGAATTCATCGCGGCAAGATTAAACGCAGCCGAATACTATGTAGTCTCGCCCACAAGGGGCCGAATATCGTCTATCTGGAAATGCACGAGGTACTTATTCGAATCATCGTAAGAAGCACAAATCTCCGGCTGTTTCTTTCTGAACATTTCCACTATGGACGTATTGGTTTCCTCCCGGATTTTGGTCAGATACAACCTTTTGCCGGCATATCCTTCGCCCTTCTCGACGAACATGTAAGCAGCGTGCGGATTGGATTTAAGGTTTTGGTGGGTCAGACGCTCGCGCATAATAAACGCGATGGTGGTTTCATCGATTACGTGCGGTTTGGCGTAAACGGCAAGATCGACCATCCCATCCGAATCGGCCGTAGCCAGGATGCCGAGCCCTCGTACCTTTTCGAAATAATCGGACAAATTCATGTCTAATCGCTCCTTAAAATTATCCGGCCGTCTTAATAATATCATCAATTGCCGAATCTATATAAGGATACCTCAGTTCGAGCGCTGCTGCAATAGTCAACTGGGCATTGATAGCCGATCGCTTATTGAGAATCATTATACCGCTTATTTTCGGAACTCCGCCTCTAAATTCAAATATGTATGGTCTATACAGCTTTCGCATACACAACAGAGATGCGAAATCTGCCACATTCGAAAACATTTCTCTTGACGAGAGAATGTGAATATGGTAAAATGCTTTACATAAGTTGGTGAGGGCCAGATTGGGAGTAGATAAAACTGGGGGCAGGGGGGAATCTTTCATATATTTCTTTTACTGTTCAATATGAAGGTGACTTGTCTGGTTTGTATACTTCTTTAACTGGAGGGCCGCCGAATATGGCACAAAGGCCTGTCCCGGAATATTTATATTCGAATATTAAACTTAATTTTGAGGAGGGTAATGATAATGAAGAAGCTGGTAACAATTTGCATTTTATTGGTACTGATGTCGACAGGAGCCGCAAATGCCGCTTTCACATTGACATTCGATGAGCTGCCTTCACAACCCATTGACGGTTTAAGCTACATGGGGATAACGTTTGGTTTCAATGTTGGCGGGAGCCCCTCGACCGATGCTATCTACAACGGGATCGGGCCGGGAACGCTTACCTATCTGCAGGATCCGTCAATGGAGGGTACTACAGCAGGTATTCTTACCCTTGATTTCTCGACACCCACTGATCAGCTCGAATTCGGCGTAGCATTAAACTCCTATTATGACGCGACATCGGCGTACGTGGTTAAACTTTACGATTTATCTTATGCACTTATCGGCACTTTCACAGGGAATACATCTCCGCTGGTGCTTTGGTCGGAAGGCCAGTTCACTTATAGCGGGACACGAGTTCGTCGGGCAGTTATTGGCTTCAATGAGCAGGCTGCCAGCCGGTTTGCAATAGATAATTTGACCATAAATCCTATTCCAGCCCCCGGCGCTGTTTTATTGGGCAGTATTGGCATAAGCCTTGTAGGCTGGTTGCGCAGACGCAAAACGCTATAGCAGTTAATACCGGTATGCGAGTTTTATAAGGGCTGTGAGTTTCCTACTTGCAGCCCTTTGAGCCTTTGGTCTATTCAGTTATCCTTGCTCCTGTTAGCAGGGGATTTCCTGAATTGACAAACTCGTAAAAAGCTCCAATCCTGCCTTTTTTCCCTTGGAAAACGCCAAATATTAACCGGAAATGTCATTGCTTTGAATAATCGCATAATCTCTTGATTTTGCTTAACGACAAAAGGGAAAAAATCTCAAAATTAGAAAAATTTTCCTTGATGTCCACATAGGTAATATGGTATAAATAGATAAGTGAAGTTGGCTGAATTCCGTACATTTTGACTTCATGATGTATTAAGTATCCATGGTTCCTGGGCAACTACCTAAGGAGTATTAGGTAAGGAACAAGAGAAAAATACAGTGAGTCAATCTGGCAGGAGACGGAGGAGTGGTGTTAAGCTACTCACTGCTTGGCTCCATGAGACAAGCAGACTGTCTGCTTTTCACCCGCATCTCTCTTTGCCACAATAGATTGTGGTTTAACCAACCTTGTTTCGTTGGCAGTCTTACTTATATAACCCGAAGGGCCATAACAGATGACTCTTTGAGTTGTAAAGAAGGTAATATGACGATTACGGAGAAATAGAATGAAAAAATATATTACGATATGCGTAGTATTAGGATTACTTGTCTGTCTGTGTAGCTCGGCTAATGCGGCTATCAGCTATGGTACGCCCTCTCCGGCCTTAAATCCGGTTTTTGGGACATTAATCGATTTTGACGACCAGCCGAGCGGAACCCCGATTTTGCCAAACGATTATGCAGCTTTCGGTCTTGCTTCTATAACCGAACTGACATTGGGCCCACCTGCCTTCGCACGATATGGAGGCACTCAAAGCCAGCCTAATTATATCGGGACTGGCTTCCAAAATGGTTGGAACGGCATCATTCGTTTCGACCTGGCACTGCCGGCAAGCCAAATAGGCCTTGGTATTGCAGACAGCTCTGGAGGACCAGAGACTCTAAGCGTCTTTAACAGTGGAGGAGTTTTGCTCGAGTCGCACGTTTTGACACCCGGATCGAATATCTATGCGGTCATAACCAGGCCTACTTACGATATTTCGCGCATCGAGCTCTCAGGCGAATTCTTCGCAGCAGATGACTTGCAGTTTAATACGATCCCAGCTCCAGGTGCTATTCTTTTAGGCACTATCGGGATGAGCCTTGTTGGTTGGCTGCGCAGACGCAAAATACTATAGGAGTTAATACTGGAATTCGAGTTTTATAAGTACTGTGAGTTTTGTACTTGCGGTTCTTTTAAGCCCCTACCCGCTCTATCATTGCTCTTTTGGTAGCGAAGGTAGGGGTTTTTGCACTTCGACTCAAAATCGCTAATTCTGCCTATTTTGTTAGAATGAGGAGTCCACCCCAGACAATGCCCTCAGAATATCACATAGTAGCCCTCAGAAGTGTTTTGTGGCCGTAGAATGTACGATCTGCCCTCAATGGGTATCATAGCTTAATTTCAGACATAAAACGCAAGAATAGTCATAGAAACTGCTCCAGCCTTAAAAACTAACAAGAAATTGTAAAGTTTTACCTAAAAAAGTCCGATAAATATAAAGTTGGTGATATAAAAAATAGAATGTGAGTCTGTTTTGAATGCTTATTTACAGCCTGATTTTCAAGGATAGCTCCTAAATTGACCAAATTTAATGTCCTTAGCAGTGTAGTTTTATCGGTCTCATCGACAAAGATGGGAGATTCACCATGCAATTTTGTAGGTAATATGGCATAAATAGGCAAGTGATGTTATTTGGCCAACAAGAATTGTGGCTTCACAGTGTTATACGCAACCATGATTCCTGGGCAACTACCTGATGTACGATAAGGTAAGGGACAAAAGTTACAGTAAGGCAATCTGGCAGGATATATGGAAATGGTGTTATGGCAACCAATTGCTTAGCTCCATGAGTTGAGTATGTCGTTCGCTTTTAACCCGCATCTGTTTCTGCCACTGAGTGTAGGGTATATGCAATCTTACCTGATTGGCGGCCTTACTTAATCTACAATGGGAGGGCCAGTGCGCAAGGCCCTTCGAGTTGAAAGTTCATGAAATTGTTGTCAGACTTTCGTGACGTTACGAATAGCTGCTAACCAAAGGATTGAAGAAAACGAAAAGGAGAAAGAAATGAAAAAATTGCTTTTAGCTATTGTGGTTTGTGCGATGATTGTGAGCGTCAGCGCTCCTACAGAAGCCGCACTAACCAACATGTGGGTCGGTGGCCAGCAAGTCGTGTATGACTGCACGAATGGTACATATTGGTACCCTTATTTGACGAATACGATAGGCATGAACAGGGACGAGCAGTCCGGGTTCATCGCCGGCATGAATGCCTGTGGCTATGGCAACATAAAAAGCTGGGAGATGGCCGATTATGATCAAATGATGGGTCTGAGGGCATCCTTCTCTTCCATGGCAGCGAATGTAATTGAATTCACGTTCCCAGGAACAGAAGGTTTACCGCGAGACGTATCCTCACCTTATCTGGCCTGGTCTGTTCATGCTGACCAATACTTTACTCCCACGAATTTGACTACTATTCCCCCTCTATTTGGGGATGTACTTCTCCAGGTCTTTAATGGACGCATAGCCGACTGCTGGGCTTGGCGGAATAATGGCGACGGCAACCCTGCAACCTGGTCAGAAGGAGAGGCCGACGACCATTTTGTGGTGCACTCGTTTATGACGCCTGGAGAATATGCGACCATGACATTTAATTATGACGTGCACTATCTTCAAGATGATGACACTTATCAAGATATGCCTCTCCCAGGGGGCTTTGTTGTCGGGCCCGTTGGCGCATGGATCGTCTCGACCACGCAGCCGATCCCAGCACCCGGCGCTCTTCTGCTTGGGAGCATGGGTGTTGGCCTTGTCGGCTGGCTGCGCAGACGCAGAACGCTGTAGTAGTATTGTCAGAATAAACAGCGTTATAAGGGCTGTGAGTTTCGTACTTGCGGTTCTTCTAAGCCCCTACCCGCTCTATTACTGCTCTTTTGGTAGCGGGGGTAGGGGTTTTTATTTGCACTTTAACTCGAAAGCCATTTGAAGCTTTGCTCGTTGAGCCAAGTCGCAGCACTTCCGGTAATAAATAGCCCGTTTTGATGAATTTTGCTGCTGAGGTCAGAAGAAAACGAATGGGTCCTCCGAAAACATATCCTTGGCGCTTCTGCTCTATCGAGATATAATTCCCTAATCAAGGCCCTCCGGTCTTGTGGCAAGGCGGGGGATTGCCGGAAATTCAAAATTTAAGAAAGGAGAAATTACGATGAGAACAATTCCGCTATGTGTTTTGATTTGCCTGCTTGCGATTTTCGCTGGAGGTGCGGCTAAGCAACCGGCCAAAAAAGCTGTTAAGATGCAGTACGTGGAGACTGACACCGGCCGGTGGCTTATTCACGATATGAATCGGCCTGCGCCGGATGTGGTCGAGCCAGGCACAGAGAGCACGCAAAGTAAAGCCGGCAAAGCCCCATCCGACGCGATCGTTTTATTCGATGGAAAAGATTTGTCGCAATGGACCGACACCAAGGGCAATACGACAAAATGGATTCTGGCCGATGGCTATATGGAGTGCGTCAAAGACTCAGGCTACATCCAGTCTAAGCGCCAGTTCGGTTCGTGCCAGTTACACGTTGAGTTTGCAACACCAGCTACGGTTAAAGGTTTCAGCCAGGGAAGAGGCAACAGCGGCGTGTTTCTGATGGGACAATACGAGGTACAGGTTCTTGATTCCTACGACAACAGGACCTATGCCGACGGCCAGTGTTCCGCGCTCTACGGCAGGGCCGTTCCGCTTGTAAATGCCTGCCGAAAGCCAGGCGAGTGGCAATCGTACGATATTATTTTCCACAAGCCTACTTTCAAAGGTAGGAAGGTAGTCAGGAAGCCGACATTCACCATACTTCACAATGGTGTGCTCGTTCATGACCATGTCGAGCTGCAGGGCGGGACAGGCTGGGATGGCCCACATGCTATATCCGACTTCCGGCCGCATGGCGACAAAGGACCAATCTCGCTGCAGGATCACGGCAACCCGGTGAGATATCGCAATATCTGGATTCGGGAGCTTGCCGACTAAAAAATCGGACATACCAACGCATTAAAAGCCGGGACATTTCTGCTTACAGGATGTCCCGGTTTTATTTCATCTCCGGCAAGATAGTGCCGGACATTTCGAACTTCATCGGGTATCAATTCCGAATAATCGCCTCCCGGGTAAAATGCTGTGTCAATTCCTCGTCAAGCCCGCCCCCAAACGCCGCCTCGATTTGCTCAAGACTCTTGAGACCGAAAATCCAAGCGATGGCCACCGGATCGGCCCTGTAATCGGTATGGCCTTCATAGAACCCGTACCGCATTATGTAATACGGCAACATCTCGCTGATATAAATGTGTGAAATCTTCTTTAACATAGCAGCCATCTGATCTTCTGTAAGGTCAGGATATTTCTCGTGCAGGAACGCCTTCTCGTGCTGATCAGGCTGCCGCCATATCTCGATTTGAAACTTCCCCAGAATTTCATCTTCGAACAGGGATTCCTGCCAGCCCTTCGTGCCTTCGGCCTTTACGAACACCTTTTGCCCGTTATACAAAATGTATTTGAAAGGCTCCCAGAACCTGCCCATTCTGTTCAATTTGACATCTCTGAGAATCATATTCCAGATATGAAACAGCGGCCGGGCTGTTTGCGGATGCTGCAAGCCGAGCTGTTCGACCAGGCAGTTGTCACCCTTAAGAACAGAAATAATATCTTCATCGTCACTCATGAATCCGGCGCCGGACGACCTTCCCGGCCGGCCCAGCTCGGCTATTTCCACGATGGACCGGCCTGCTATTATTTTTGTCCAGCTCAATTCTGCCCCCGAGTGAAGGCCGGTGCGGGCCAATGCGGGAAAGTCGCCGGCATCGATTTCAAGCTGCCTGCCTTTGCCCCATTGATTCTGTTTGTAATTCAAAGGCTTACCGTTCTCAATGGTCACGGGGATAAGCGCATATTTTCCATCTTTCATAAAAACCGTTACGACTTCAACTGCGTCCGACGTTGTATGCGGCGAAGGAATATCCGGCTTGGAATCGAGCGTCGCCGGATAACATGGATATACCTTCTGACCGCAATAAATCTGCTCGATAGGCTTTTTGTCTGAAGCTTTGCCCGGATTCGGCTTATCTTCGGCAACTCTGTTCGATTTAATTTGGTTCAGTATCCATACCGCCTGCTCACGAGTATGACCGGCTTTATTTTTTAGAGCATCGCTGAGCGGCTCGATAACCTTCTCGGAGTTTATTTTTGTCAAAGCGACAGCCGCCTCATCGCGGACCATCCAATCGCTATCCGCTAACGCTTCGATTAACGGCTTGATCGCTTTTTCGGTCTTGATTCTTCCAATCGCCCATGCCGCTTGCCAGCGAGCATGGCTGTTTTTGTCTTTTAACGCTGTGATGAGCGGTTCAACAGTCGGTTCGCCGATTTGCAGCAGAGCTTCGCGCACATTGAGCCGGACGAGCCAGCTTTCGTCCTTAAAAGCACCGATGAGACTCTCGGCGGCATTCTCAGCTTTGATCTGGCCAAGCGACCGGGCGGCCGCGGCGCGAATGTATTGGTCCTCGTCACTGAGTGCCCGAATGAGGGCGTCGGCCCCTTTCTTATCACCAAGCATACCAAGAGCCTGGGCGCATTTCCACCTGACGAACTGGTTTTTATCTCTCGATACCCGGGAAAGTACCTCTACGGCTTCTTTTGGTTTCAGTTCCGCCACGGCCAGGACGGCCGAGCCGCGAACATACTTATTCAATCCGGTATCCTCAAACGACTTAATAACCGCTTCAACCGCTCGCTGTGATCCGATCTTCGCCAAAGTATCCACTGCTCTGGCTTGAATATTCCAGGTTTTGATGCTTCTATCTTGCAGCGTAAGGATAAGAGGCTCGACAGCAGGCTCTCCGATTTGCACAAGAGCATCGGCCGCGTTCCGCCAGTCTCCCTGCCCGAGTTTACCGATCAACTCATCGATCTTTTCTCTTTCATCGGCACCAGCCGCAAACCCTCCGGCCATGAACACCAGTAAAACCAGCCACCAAAAAAACAAACGTCGCTCTGCCGTCATTATTAATGCCCCTTTCACTCAGCTCGTTCCGGGCCCGCTGCGGACCCAACCTAACCATCTCGATATCAGATAGGACGCCCGAACATTCCATACGGTTGACATACAATAGATTTCTTGTGCGAGATTTCCATCACCCTCTTGTTCCGATATTCCACTTTCTCCTGAGCAGGATTTTAGAAGCTGTTTTTAATATTGCTTTCGCTTCCGAGTTTTTGCCCCCGCCCAGATCAGTATATACGTAGAAATGCGTATTTTGAGAGGGGAAAAGCTTATTACATTATATCATAATTACTAATAGCCGATATGAAATCAGAGCACTAAATGTGCGAGAGATTCTTCGATGGGCTATAACGCTGCAATGACGATTAAATCTGCATCATATAGGACATAAGGCTCTTTATAAATATCATCGATAAAAAAATGATAGGCTTTCAAAAAAACAGGAGAGCACAATGGCAGAAAACCTTCTCAGAAGACTTCCCGGTGAATTGGCCGAAAGCCAGATTAGAGATACTCGCTCTACTGCTCTGAGAACTGCCTCGCAGATCTGGCTGAAGGCCGGGGATATAATGAGTAGAGACCTCGCCGCTATCAGTCCGAAAAGCACTGTAGTTTCGGCCGTAAGGATAATGTCGATTAACGAAATATCCTGTCTTATTGTCACAGAAAATGGGCGCTTATCAGGAATTGTTACAGAGACGGACATCCTGAAAAGAGCCGTCGCCGGCGGAAATGATTTCCGTAAGATGATAGTCAAGCAGATTATGTCTTACCCTGTCCGGAGTATTGATCGCGATCTTTCGGTCATGGAAACCAGCAAAATCATGGAAGCCGAGAACATCAGGCGACTTGTGGTTATGGAGGACGAACGCTTCGTCGGCATCATAACACAAACCGACATGGTTCAAGCTCTGGCATCTTATTCCATCTCGCAGAAAGTGTCGGGAATAATGACGAGTAATGTGGCCGTTATAACCAGTTCCGCGAGCGTAAAAGAGGCGGCTGAGCTAATGGCTTCTAATGACATATCCTGTCTGGTCGCCATGGAAGAGGATGCTGTCGTGGGGATCTTTACGGAACGAGACCTTCTTAAAAGAATCGTTGCGATGAAACGCAATCCGGCTCAGACCAGGTTGAAAAAAGTTATGTCTTCTCCGGTTGTGACCGTCCCTTCCGATTTCTCGGTTCTAAGTGCCAACAAATTGCTCGAAAGGATAGGAATTCGTCGGCTCATCGTTATGAATGATGAGACTCTGCTCGGAGTGATAACTCAAACGGATATCCTGAAAGCCATCAAGACCAGACTGCAGGAAGAAGAAGAGCACTACTTCAGGCTTATGAGCGAATCCAGCAATTGTATCTATACTATCGATCTGGATCTCAATACAACCTACGTTAATCCTGCATTAACGAAACTGCTGGATCTGACCGACCCGGACGAGCTGATAAACAAGCCGTTTTTGCCGGAGCAGTTTTGGAATAATCCTCAGGAGCGAGAACAGCTTTTGGACCGGTCAAAGAACACAAGCATGATGGTCAAGGAGTTGAATTTGAAAACCGCCAAAGGCCGGAGACTGTTCGTGACTCTCTTTTCCACCTGCACCAAGAACATCAAAGGCGAGATTAGCGGATTTCAGGGTGTCCTTTACGATGTCACTGCACAAAAGGAGCTGGCAAGCCTCAAAGAAGTACAGCAACAATTACACAGCAGCGAGGACCTGCTGAGAGGAGTTCTTGAATCCACCTCCGATGGGATTCTGGTGATCGATGAAAAAGGCCGGGTCAGCCGCATGAACAAGCGATTTGCACAGCTTTGGGATATTCCCGAAGAGCTGGTTCAGCAGCCGGATAACGAGAGATTGCTCGAACATATCGGCTCCAGGCTGAAGGATCCGCCAGCGTTTCTTGAGAAGCTGCAGACTCCCGGTCTTGTCCTTGAGCAGAGTCTCGACGTCCTGCACTTGAAGAAAGGCAAGGTTCTGGAAATACATTCTACGCCTTTGATCCGAGAAGCAGCGGGTACCGGGCAGATTTGGAGCTTCCGGGACATCACTGCCTGCAAGAAGCCGCAGGAGAATCTCGTGAGCACATAGAAACTTCAGCAGGAAGTGTGCACCGAACATCTCTGATAAGCCAAGGCGCTGTTAGATTTCCAGCGGACCGGCGGTGTTTGTAAATGGTATCGAAAGCCAATTCTATGACCCCCACAGGATAGGAGTCTATCTGCAAAGCTAAGACGCGAACGCAGCCTCTTAAGGCCGAAAAGCCCCGTCTTGATGTTGTACTTCAGATCGGTTATATTCTATGTCGATTTATCAACATGGTATTACTCCGCAGAGGTATCAAGATGCTGCCTCCGCGGCTTAAGTATCGTGATATTTAGTTGATGTAATAGAAGCGAGGTGACTTATACAGTCAATGGAGATCTTGTATGAACTTGCGAACGCGCGTGCGTGAAATAGTTGGTGTTGCCAGGCCGGGTGACGGCTTGAGCAAAGCCTTCGACATATTCATCGTCACATTGATCAGCTTGAATGTTGTCGCCCTGATTCTGGAATCTGTTAAAAAATATTCAGGCTTTCGTTCCTTGGCTGTTCAGTATCTTTGAATTTGTCTCGGTAATAATATTCTCGCTGGAGTACGTTGCGCGTGTTTGGTCAAGTGTCGAAATACCGACATACCAAAAGCCTGTAAGCGGACGACTGAGATTCATGGTTACGCCGCTGGCCGTAGTGGATTTGCTCGCCATTCTTCCGTTTTATCTGCCCTTTACCGGTATCGATTTGCGTTTCCTCAGAATCCTGCGAATGATGCATATATTCCGTGTTGCCAAGCTTGGACGATATTCTCAGTCCCTGCAGATGCTGCAGCGAGTTATGGTGGCGAAAAAGGAACAGTTCTTATGCTCGCTGTTTATTCTTCTATTGCTCGTAATTGTCGCTGCCTCCATGCTGTACTATGCGGAAAACGGCGTTCAGCCGGAAGTTTTTTCGAGTATCCCGGCATCTATGTGGTGGGCCGTAGCAACCCTAACGACTGTGGGATACGGTGACGTATATCCGGTCACTGGGCTCGGAAAGTTGATGGCGTCCTTCATCGCGGTTCTCGGGATAGGAATGTTCGCTCTGCCGACGGGCATTCTCGGAGCGGGCTTCGTCGAAGAGATGAGCCAGCGACAAAAAATGTCACGGTGCCCACACTGCGGAAAAGAAATAGTCGAAAGTCGCGTTTCTTAATTATGTCAAATTCCTTGGAATTATGAACATTACCTTGCTCACATTAATTACCAGAGCGATTAGTTTGAGGATAGGTGTCTGTTCTCAAGCTGCACTCAAATTTAATATCTCAATCGCCTTATAAAGCGTAATGAAAGCAATCCAACAGCAACCAGCACCACGCTTGCGGGTGCCGGGATTCGCATAGCTCTAATGTAGTCAACATCATAGTAGGAGACGATATCGTCTGCCGGATTGGAAGCGGATTGCATGCCGCTGTTCCATGCGAGAGGCCAGTCAGAGGTCGATGCCCAGAAATTCATGCGCAGCGTCATCGGCTCATCCGGTATAACGCTGGAAGTTTCCGATATAAGAATGTCGGGATAAAGGTCCTGTCCGCGGACTTGATCCGGATCCCAATACCACTGCACATAATCGGCCGACCAGAAGATCTTGAAAGTATTGAATTCGGTCAGGTCCAACGTTGGAACTAAGGGATTTTCGCCCCAGTGATGACCCGAGTCGTAATAGCCGCTTCCGGGAGCTCCGAAATCGTTCCAGGAGGCAACAAAGACCCGATGACCAATGCTTTCGGGTGGATTGTTGACCTGGTTCGACAGGAATTTAAAGTCAACCTCATCCGACCAGACCGGACTGCCATACGGCATGGCCTTATCCGTGTACCCAAAAACAGATGATACCAGACCGCTGGATATAGGCGACTTGAGTCTCACTCGCACTTCTATACCAAAACCCGGGCCGTGCGAAAACGTGGTGTGTGTGTAGATTTCCTGGCCAAGGCATGAATTGCCCGGGTCATATGGATTGTATGTATGATGCTCAAAAGTTGCTATGCCTCCGGATACGGTGGGAGTACCCTTGAACCAGGTTTGGCCGATAGGCCAGTTACGATTCTGATAGCCCCATTTTGCCGGATCCAGGCCGCTGCCGTCGAAATCATCCCAAAATGTCTCAGCGGCAAATAAGTACGAATCACTTATAAGAAAAAAGGGCAGAATCAATATTAATAATGTGGGGAATAATTTGAACTGCTTCATTTTTCGCCTCCTTTGCAAGATGAACAGAAAACCCTTTTCCGCCACGAAAGTACGACACGCCGAAAATGGCAAATTAACCATTCCCGCTTTCTTTAAGCTCAACTCGCCACCCTCTCCAACGTCCGATAAATTACAGCTAAAATTAGGTACTGTCCAGAAAAAACCTGGAATTTCCATTTTTTTTTGTAATTTTATTGCACAGTGAAGAAACAAATCTGATGTGATCAGGCACCGCTGGCGAGAACTAAGATAAAAGCTGTTCTGAAATTGGGTGTTAACGGCTTCGCCCTTCGATGAACTTGACTATGTTATATACGACAGAATTGTATGGTACGGGGATGGCAAAGGTTTCGGCTAATCTGATTACAGCTCCGTTCAGGGCATCGATTTCGGTAGGTTTTTTCGCAACTATGTCCTGTAGGGTTGAGGATTTGTGCTCGGCCGTATCGGGCACGAGCTTGCCGTAGAAGACCTCAAGAAAATCCTTTGCCGATTCCCAGTGGGTTTCGTAGCCGGCCTTTGTCATCACGGCAAAAACTTCCCCGGCAATGTCGTCCATGATCGCTCGCGTGGATTCTTGCTCGGCCAATTTCCCGTAGGGGACATCGAGAATCGCCCCGAGCGGATTCAGGGCACAATTATAAAGCATTTTGGCCCAGATATCTCTGCCGATTTGGCCGGTTGTTTCGCAGGGGATGCCTCCTTTATTTATCGCTTGGGCCAGATCCTGAACGGCCGGCAAGCCGGCGTCGAATAAACTGCCGATATGAATCGTCTCGGCATGGACCGTGATCTCCACCTCGTTGGGTTTGTGCCGCTGGAATCCCGTAATGACACGTGCCGTGTAGACGGTTGCCTTCTCGAAAAAGGATGTGAACGCCTCCGCGTTGCCCCATCCGTTCTGGAACAGCACGATTTTCGTTTTCTCAGAAAACAGGGATTTATGTTCGTAGAGGTCTTTCGCGGCGTCGAACGAATCGAAAGATTTGGTGCATACAAGAATGTAGTCGCGGGCTTGTTTGTCGAGATCATCCAGCGATGCGAAGCAACCGAATGCCGCCGGTCCGACGTGAAATTCCCCGAAAATCCCCGTTCGGACAAGGCCGTCTCTCCGCAGAGATCGGACCGTGTTTTCTCGTGCAATAATATCGAGACGGGAGCCGGATTTCAGCAGGCAGCTCGCCAGCCCAATCCCTACCGCACCGCCGCCATATACTAATGCTCTCATGTTCGCAGTCAGTCTTAGAGTGATTGAAGAATCTGTCTAAACCTGTGAACATTATAGTTGGCCGACGGCTTCATATCAAACATCATCCAGAACATTTGCATTTTAGAATCCATCTGGTATTTTAAATAGCGGTGGATATAGATATAGCCGAGTACGTTGAGATTGATAATATCGGGTGAAATATGAGTAATAACATCATTAGTTTAACTGTTTGTCTGATGGTTTTTGCCGGCAATATGCAGGCCCGGCCGGTTGGCCTGGAATTCTATGATAATTTATCGTTACTGCCATATATCTATTCTAATACCGAGTCATACTACCTCTCAAGCTATGACCGGAGCGGCGGTAACGACGATGGTTTTCGGGGAACATACTCTCAGCTCTACATTGATGACAAGGGTGAGCACGTTATCTTTGAGGAAGATGGCCCCGGCTGCGTTTATAACCTCTGGTTTACCGGCAGCGGACGTAATTTACACTGGGGCAAGCTCAGATTTTATTTCGACAATGAAAAGACGCCGCGTATCGAGTACGAGGCAAGAGAATTCTTCAGCGGCTTACACCGGCCTTTTGTCTATCCCCTTGTAACGCATTCCTTCATATCCAGCGGAGGTTTTAGCTGCTCGATGCCGATACCTTTTGCACGGCATTTGAAAATCACAACCGAAAAAGCAGCCGGCTTTTACAATATCTATTATCAACTCTACAAGGATGTTTCACTCACATCATGGACAAGCAATCAGGACAACTCAAAACTGATCGACATTTTCCAAAGTTGCGGCAGCGATCCAAAGCGAATAACTGAAGATATCCTGGTGACTCGCAAGGTGGTGCCGCTTGCCGCTGCGGCCCGTGGAACCATGCCGGAAGCGGAGCTTTTGTCGCTGAGTAGCGGCGGGATTGTTCAGCACATCAAAATCAATCCTCTCTACAGGCCGGATTCTTATGCTCTGAACCATGTCTATCTGAGGATTTTCTACGACAATCAGGCCAAGCCGAGCGTGGATGTGCCTATCGGTCCGTTTTTCGGGTCCGGGCTGGGTGAAGCGGATGTCAGAAGTCTTTTTGTGGGCATGTCGATTTCCGGAACCTATTACTGTTATTTGCCGATGCCGTTCAAGAATGGTATTCGAATAACTATTCAAAACAGAAGTTATGAAGCCGGCGGGGAATTCTTTTGCGAAGTCGGCTACACCAATCGATTCCCGGCAGAGCTCAAGGATGCAGCTATCGGATACTTCGGCGCCAAATATAATAATGCATGGCCGATTACAGAGCCGAACGACTATGTCCTGTTTGACTATAAAGGCACCGGAGCGGTCATCGGCCAGGTCATGACGGTCGAGCCGGTCAAACCCGACCGCAAGCGATGGTGGGAGGGCGATATGCGTATTTACATCGACGGCGAGGAAAAGCCCCGCTTCCACGGCACAGGCCATGAAGACGAATACCAGGGCGGCTGGTCCACTTTCTGGCTGACGAATCCCTACTGCCTGCCGCTGTTCGGTCAGCCAAAAACAAAAGACCTGATCGATGTTTTTGGGCAGGTAAACGGCTCAACCACCGCTTATAGGTTCTGGCCGGGCAAGATTCACTTCAAAAAATCGATAACCATTTCAACCGAGCACGGCAATCATAACGACACGCCGGCAAATTATTCTTCACTCGTTTATTATTACTATATTCTCAATTAGTCCTGCACGTTGATTATAAACATCAACATTGACATAGCCTGCATTGGTTGGTTTAATTTGCCTCTATGTTCAAGAATATTGCAATAATCGGCGATGGCGGAATGGGCACCGTTCTGGGTATGCTGCTTGTTACCAAGGGCATAGCAGCGAGGATTTGGGGTTATGACCGCCGGCAGTTAGAAGAAATAGCAACCAATCGCGAGAATAGTAAATTTCTGCCCGGCTACAAACTACCCAAAGAGCTCGAGTTTGAGCATGACGATAAGCGTATAATGTCCGGAGCCGACCTGCTTGTTTCGGCTGTGCCGTGCCAGTTTATGAGATCTGTCTGGACCAGGCTGAAGGATTATGTGCCACAGGGCGTTCCCATTGTCTCGGTTGCCAAGGGTATCGAGAATGATACGCTGCTTCGTCCAACCGAAATATTGGCAGAGGTTCTTCACTGCGTTCAGAATGACAAAGGGGACGCTCCGAATGAGCGACTGGCGGTGCTTAGCGGACCGACGATAGCGGATGAATTAGCCAGGAAGCTTCCGGCGACGGCCTGCTCGGCGTCCCGCAATGAGTCGTTGGCCAAAAAAATTCAGCATACCTTTTCCGACAAGACCGGCTGGTTTCGTGTTTATACGAATACGGATGTTGTCGGCGTCGAATTGGCCGGTGCCATGAAAAACGTGATTGCCATAGCAGCGGGAATTATAGACGGAGCGGGCGCCGGAGATAACGCCAAGGCGGCACTTGTCACTAGAGGGCTTGCAGAAATAAAACGCCTTGGAATAAAAATGGGAGCCCGGCCGCAGACTTTCTCGGGGCTGACCGGCCTGGGCGATCTGGTTACGACCTGCATTTCACCGACTGGAAGAAACCGCTCGTTCGGCGAAAGGATAGGCAGGGGCCAAACAATTGAACAAGCCCGGGGTGCCAACGAATCGGTGGTCGAGGGTATTGCCACCTGTGAATCGGTTATTGCTCTTGCCAAGCGATATGGTGTCGAGATGCCGATTACCCAGGCGGTCTATAAAGTGCTGTTCGAAAACAAACCGGTACAAACAGCGATTGCGGATTTGATGAAACGCCGCCTCAAGGCCGAGTGATGTAAGGTGGGCATTGCCCACCAACTTTGAAAATAGTGTGCTGT
>CAZTDF010000063.1:0-2470 GCA_964612465.1 uncultured Pirellulales bacterium | reverse complement strand
GTACACACCCTATAAAGTCCTATAAACTTTCTGTTCAACACGTCTGTAACCGGTCACTTCTGCGATCCACAACGGCATTTTTCAATAAAATCACTTCCTGACGAAAAATTTATCCCGATCAGGAAGTTTTTATTATCGGAAAATTTCAAAAGGATTTACTTCGTTCACAAGCTCCAAAACGGCCTCGATGAATTCCGATCGCTGATTTTATCAGAAGTGGATTCGGTCTTTTACAATTCTTTGCCAAATGATTGCCGAATATTTTAGCCGGTGTTTGGCTGACTTGGGTTCTGTTTCATATATTTTAGTTGGAACCACGGATGTTGTTAAAAAGCATGGGGCCAAGTCTTTTAATACAGGTGCAATATAATATGTTAGGACTTTTGAAAAACCATACATACGCGATCGGCGTTGACGTCGGGCATGACAGTCTGAAACTGGCTCAGCTTGGTAGCAACGGACAAGGTACAAGTGTAATTGCAGGCAACAGGAAACAAAGGCCCCTGGAGATAGAACCCGGCAGCAGTGACTGGCAAAGATGGGCCATCGAGAATATACGCTTATTGACAACATACGGTGACTTTCGGGGCAAAGAAGTCATCGCGGCAATGCCTGAAACTGATGTATTTATCGATCATATCAAAATGCCGAAGATAAATAACTGCAAGCCTTACGATGCCATCTTCTCGAAGATCAAGCAGAAACTTCCGTTCGAGCCTCTTGAAGAGAACACGATGATGCAATACATAGAGACCGAGCAGGATAATGTTCTGATAATGGCAACCGAACGAACAATTATTGACAGACATCTGGCCATATACGAAAAAGCCGGCCTGTCCATCAAATCCATCGGTGTCTGGCCGTTAGCTCTGACAAATTGTTATGTAAGATTTTTCGGCCGGCGTAAATCCGACCTTGAAGCAATTGTAATGCTCATTTGTATCGAAGAAAACTGCACTAACGTCGTTATTTGCCGCCATAAGAATCTGCTCTTTGCTCATTCTGTATCAATAGGCTTCAAACAACTTGTTGACGAGCAGTCGGTATCGAGATTGGTGATGGAAATAACAGGCTGCAAACGGCAGTTCAATATGATGTACAGAAACGCTCAAATAGAGCGATTGATTTTTCTTTCGGGTCAGGCTGTAGATAAAGACGTGTGTGCAACAATAGCAAAGCAACTGGAAATGCCTGCACAGATGGGAGATTGTCTGGCGGCAGTGGAAATAACTAAATCCTGCCGCCTGAGCAGGGGCATCGAACATGACAACGGACATCTGGGTGACCAGATAGACAGAAGAGATTGTCCCGTCAACTGGGCCGTTACCTTCGGACTCAGCTTATCGTAGAGACGGGTGCCCGGACGTGACAGAGTCTGTTCGGCAACCTGACAAAGGGAGGTAAACTTAAAATGGTAAATATAAATTTTGTTCCTGATGATTATACCCAAAGCAACGAATCCCGCAGAACGAACTTGATCTACCTTGTTCTGTTTGCGGTGGTGATGACGGCATTAGGCGGCTCATTTGTGTCTATCAAGATACGCCAGCGCGCCTGCCGTATCAGTGAAGAGCTGGTTAACGCCAGGATGACCGAGATACAAGAGGCCATAAAGCAGTTCGAGGAGCTTCAGTCCAAAAAAAGAGAGATGATGAAGACAGCCCTTACCACCGCGGAACTGCTCGAACCCGTGCCGAGAAGCATTTTGCTGGCGTCGCTGACGAATAACCTGCCTCAGGGCGTGTCACTTTCGGAGGTGAGCATGATTCAGAAGCAATCGAAGCAAAGCGCCGCGGCAGCAAAAACAAGTAAATACCAGGCGGCCCAGGCCCAGAAAACGGCGTCTCAATCGAACGGCTCGCAACAACAGGCCGCCCAATCGCAAAGGAACGAGCCTGAGAATCCGGAGAAATTGCTGGAGACACATATAAACATAGGAGGCATAGCACCAAGTGACCTTCAGGTCGCAAGCTATATCGAACAATTGAGCAATTCGAGCTTGCTGGATAACGTGGCGCTAATAGAGTCAAAAGAATACAAACTCCAGGACGGCACGGTGAGGCAGTTCAAATTGAGTGCAATGCTCCGGAAAAATGTCCATCTTACTAAGGATGACATCGAAGGGATCAAGAGCAAAGCTGAAAATACCGTATGGAATTTCTAATGCCGGTACAGGGCCAGGCCCCTGATAGGGCCCCGGCGGCAAATCGGTTCATCATTAAAACGAGGGCATAATTATGACTGGCAATTTTAGGAAAGTGGTTTTTTTCGTCTTGATATTGGGTGTGGCTGTGGTTGGTTATCAATACATGATTAAGCCGGCCAACACACATCTGGCCGAGGTCAAAAGCCGTGTCGATACGAAATTTGCTCAATTAGCAAAATTCCAACAAGCCACTGCAGCGGCAGAGGATCTCGCAAAACAGCTTGAGCAATTGAAGGAGGCGATAGGGTTTTTTGAAAGCAGACT
>CAZTDF010000062.1:0-21240 GCA_964612465.1 uncultured Pirellulales bacterium | reverse complement strand
CAAAAGTAAAAAGGCAAAAGGAAAAATGAAAGTATATCCGGAATTTATCCGGAGGAGCGATTTGAAAAAACAAAGCCAATTTTCAAAAGTCAGAATTGGCGTAAGTATCTATATGAAAGGGTATTATGAACTATTTCACGCTTTGGGTCAGCGAAAAAACAAAGCCAATTCAAACCCAATTTTATGGCCCTTTCTAACCCCATAGGGGTAGGCAGACAAAAATGTCTTCAGGAACGAATGGCGTTTCCTTATGGGATTTATGGGTAGAAAAGACCCATATCGGCAAGAGGGGGCATCCGGGCTTGTAGATGCCGCCCCCGCCGGAAAGAGAGTTAATATGGACTATCAGCGTTGGTCGATTTAGCTAAAGTTTTACTTTCGTAATTTGCCTTGACTCTTAGCTCAAATGCCTCGTTCGACTCGATATACCCGCTGTCCTGTAGAACTTTGCAGCCGATCGGGTACTTTAATTTAGCGAAAATCCAGGGCATGCCGGTGATTTTATCTATGTTTACAAAAGTCTCGCTATATCCGAAAGTACTTTTAACAACAACGTGTGGAGCAGAAAGGCTTGAGCCGTTGATTACGTGTATATATCCGAAACCGGCAACGATCATAATGGCTGCCGCCAACAGCACGACGGCTGCTGCTATTTTAGGCCATTTGCTTCGTTGCTTTACTCGATTGATTAATATCGGAGCCTCAGAATGCTGTAAGGTATCGGCCCTGCTGCTGGTATTTTCGTCGCTTTTATTACTGATCTCCCGGAATTTCCTGTCGACTGCCGGGCGGACGTTTTTGCCATTGGATTCCGAAGGTACCGGGACAAAACGAGTACCGCACTTGCGGCATTGTATAGACGTGGATATGAGTAAATACTGAAGATGTTGAACCGATTTGCATTTTGGACAGCGGCATTTAAATGTATTCAACTGAAATTTTCTTTTTCTCATTGCACAACTATGCCGGCTTTAGGGCAAGCCTCCTCAATAGAATGATCCTGATACTGTCTTTCTTATATTACCAACTATATAATTATCGGACGGGTTCTTATGAAAACTTTACTTTTTTTGAGACTTGACGAATATTTTTACGGTTCTTCCATAGTGGCAGGCGACCAAAGGGCAACGGTTAAATACGCCAAGAGCCGGCTTGTAAATGTCACTGCATTATTTTATAATAATTGACGGAGATCCATGCTATCCCGCGAGAGCGATGAATCGAAGGCCCAGCAGAAAAAGCAGAAGACGGCAAGAAAAATACGCACTTTAGCATCTATGCCTGAACGAGATTCTCTGATACAATCTTCACGACGCTCGGTGTCGCGGGCTTCCAGCCCGCGATTCGAGGGCGGGACGCCCTCGACACGTAAGGAGCTTCACAATGGCGTTCAAAGCGATTTATAAACAATTCATAAAACCATGTCCGGAACTTGTTTAAGGAGATCGGAATGAAACAGAGATTACAAAAGCCAAAGTCGATTAAGAAGAGGCGTTACAGGAAAGCCGGTGCACCACCCGGAACGCTTGAGTATATTGGTGAGAAAAAGGCCGAAACCATTCGGATTACCTACCTCGACTATGACGAAAAGGACATGGTCGAGAAACAGGTCTCGAAGATCGAAGAATGCTTTCCATTCAAGAGCACGCCGACAGTCACATGGATCAATATCGACGGCCTTCACGATGTCGAAACGATCGAGAAGCTTGGTAAGGAATTTGACCTTCACCCTCTAATGCTCGAGGACATTCTGCACACGGAACAACGCCCGAAGATAGAAGATTTTGAAAAATATCTCTTTATCGTACTTAGAATGCTCAGCTACAACTCCGAGACGCAGGCCGTTGAAAGCGAACAACTAAGTCTCGTTCTTGGCCCGAACTACGTGATTTCATTCCAGGAGCGCGTTGGGGATATCTTCGACCCGATTCGAGAACGCATCCGAAATGCCAAGGGCCGCATCCGGAAAATGGGCCCTGATTACCTTTGTTATTCTTTGGTCGACGCCATCGTGGACAATTACTTTGCCATACTGGAAAAGGTCGGCGAAAAAATCGAGTTCATGGAGGAAGAGCTTGTTTCCGAACCGACGGAGAACATATTACAGCAGATTCACGCCCTGAAAAGGGAGATGATATCGTTACGCAAGTCCGTTTGGCCTTTGCGGGAATTAATCAGCGGCTTGCAGCGAAGCGAGTCGGAACTCATTCAGGAATCGACCGGAATCTATCTGCGAGACGTCTACGACCACACGATACAGGTGATAGATACGGTCGAGAGCTTTCGCGACATGGTTTCGGGAATGCTCGACATTTATCTATCGAGCATCAGCAACAAGATGAACGCCGTGATGAAAGTCTTAACGATTATTGCCACAATATTCATTCCATTGACGTTTATCGCCGGGATATACGGAATGAACTTCGAGAACATGCCGGAACTAAAGCTGTGGTGGGCTTATCCACTGGTCTGGCTTGTGATGATCGTAGTAGCAGCGATAATGTTGGTGTACTTCAGAAAAAAGAAGTGGCTATGAAACAAACTTTCATCGAAATCTATCGCCCTGCGCGTCCGGCGGATTTACAACAGCTTTGCGTATTTGCTGCTCCGCCATTTGGACGCACTTTTAAGTAATTGTTCTAAACAAATGTTAACATGACACTAAGATTTCTGCTAATGAGTTCCCACACATAAATATTGTCGAAGATTAGGAATGATTGACATCAGCTGGTCCAAAATTTATATTCTGCTAAAGTTCGGAGAATGATTATGGTTAAGAAAGCCATATCTGTCTTATTTCTATGTATTGTCTTTCCACCCTTCGTCTCCGCTCAGGGTGAAGAATTTCTTCATGCCGAGCGGAGACGAGGCGGCGCACAGGGAGTTTTCTTTCGAGAGCATTGGGCTGAATTTGACGCTGAGATAAGCAACTCCAGCGGAAGAATGCTGCGGGTAAACGACGCCGAACTGAGCCTCCACGAAATCTACGGCAAAAGGCCGGAGGCTTTGACTAACGGCTTTACGCTGATTAACGTGCCGGAGGATTTGTTCGGACTGACGCGGGCGGATTTGTATCTCGAAGTCTGGGGCGGGCATCCCGGCACTGTCAACAAACGCTTTATCGTCAACGGGAAACAAACCTATCCTCTCGGTAACGACGGCATAGAAGAGGAAAACTGCGCCTATTCTTATCCTGAGATTCCACTCAAAGTGGAACACCTTGTCAGCGGCCAAAACGCGCTGCAGTTCGCTTGCGACCGGGGCAAGACTTTCTGGGGACATTTTATTATCGACCAGGCTGCCGTCCGCTGTTACCTCAAGCCCGACCATCCGGACCTGATAAAAAACAATCTGCAGGATTTCAAGGCCCGCGTGCAATTGCAGCCGCCGGGCTCGATACTGCCTGACCGTGTGCATATGAGTTTGTCTTATCCCGAGCGTTACGAGAAATCGATAGTCTCAGTCGAGTATTTCGGCCGGTACGAAGGCTTCGACGATAACGGCAACAAACTCGATAATGACTGGCACGGCTACACCCATGACAGAAAGTACGTCAACCATATCGGGCGAGTCACATCTCCGCCCTACTCGCTGACCTGGGACACGAGCATGATCCCCGGCCAGACCGGACCAATGGCGCTAAAGGCTCTGGTGCATTTGAAGGGAGACTTTCACTACCGGACGGATGTGCTGGACGGCCTTGTATTTCCCGCGTACAGAAACAATGTCGAACTATATAAATGTGCCGTGCTGCCGAAACCTTTCTGGTCCCGTGCATCTAAGCCGGTAACAGCGACGATCAACCTGCCCCGGAATCCCGCCAACGCGAAATCCGCCAGGTTGATGATCAGAATCTGGGACGGCGGCGAAGGCACTGTAACCGAGCACTTCAAGATTAACAGCTACCCGTATTCGATAACCTCCGGCAGAGCAAACCACGATCTTGTATTTACAAACGTCGAGGTGAACATCAAGCATCTCAAGGCCGGCGCAAACACGTTGACATTACTCAGTGACACCGAGCACCACGGCATCGAGGTCCTGCTGCCGGGCCCATGCCTCTTGCTCCGATACGGCAAAAAGTTTTAAGTTTAAAGTTATGATGATATATCTTCGACCTCGGAGATTGTTTTGGGTATTTTTTTACCCAGGATATGATGTCCGGTCTCTGTTACCAAAACGTCATCTTCGATTCTGATACCGCCAAAATCCCGGTATGTCTCAAGCAACTCGTAGTTTATATATTGCGAGTTTTTTTGGGCGGCCTTCCATCGGTCCATCAGTTCAGGAATGAAATAAATTCCCGGCTCGACCGTTATTACAAAACCCGGCTCAAGGGCCTTAGCCAGTCTTAAAGACTTGAAGCCAAACTCGGGATTGCGTTTGATCGTATCAGTATAACCGACAAATTCTTCCCCCAGCCCTTCCATGTCATGGACATCCAGCCCCAGCATGTGCCCCAACCCGCATTGAAAGAACAATGTATGCGCTCCGGCCTGAACGGCCTGTTCGATATCGCCTTTCATCAATCCGAGGTCCTTCAGGCCGGATGTCAGTACCCTGCAGGCGAGAAGGTGAATATTTCTGAATTCCACGCCGGGCTTTACTGCTTCAATCGCTTTTTCCTGCGCGTTCAGGATAATAGCATAGATTTCCTTTTGTCTCTGGGAGAATTTGCCGCCAACGGGTACGGTCCTGGTAATGTCACTTGCATAATGAAGAGCCGATTCGGCGCCGGAATCGTTGACGGCCATATCACCGGCCTGCATTTTGTTGTCGTAATGGTGATTATGAAGCGTCTCGCCGTGGATCGAGAAAATCGTCGGAAAGGAAAGTGCCGAGCCGTGAGATAAAACAACCGCCTCCATCGCAGAGGCGACCTCTCTTTCATATACGCCGGGCTTAGACATTTTCATCGCGAGTGTTTGCATCTCGTAGGAAATATCCAACGCCGCTTCAATCTGTGCGATTTCCTGCTCGCTCTTTACTGATCGCTGAGCAACGACCGCTATTATTAACGGCTCTGATACGTGGCCGGCGATAGTAGATGGCGGCGTCCCCAGTAATTGTTGTATTTTCAGAACATTCTCCGGCCGATACTGTGGGAGAAAGTGAATTTGTCTGCCCTGTTTTGCTGCTTTGTTTATGACTTCCGGCAACTTATCAAGTCCGGCGGTTTCGGTAATACCGGTGTTGCGGCATTTTTCTTTCAATGTCGGCTGCGGCCCGGTCCAGACTATATCGTCAACGGTCAAGTCATCACCAAACATGCACTCGGTGCCCTTCTCGACATCGATGACGGCAGCCAGGCCGGGACAATCGAGACCAAAGAAATAGAGAAAGGAACTATCCTGCCGGAACGGATACTGATTGTCCGCATAGTTCATCGGGCTCTCCTCGTTGCCCAGGAAAAGAATCACGCCGGCCTGAACGTCGTTTCGCAGGCGTTTTCTTCTTTCGACATATACATCGGCGGAAAACATATATCAATTACCTCCAGTTGGCTGTTGCTTTTGGGTAAAAAGGCTGACAACAATCAGACAGATAACCGACAGCGTTATCGCGGGCAGTACCGCGTCGAGTTCCGCCATATCTGACGGCAAACTGTTTCGAATAAAATCGACTTCCGACCACAATAGAGTCACTACAGTACCTGTGACGATTGAGCAAATAGCTCCGGTTTTCGTAGCCTTTTTCCAGAACAGAGCAGCCACCAGCACAGGAGTAACGGCCGAGCCATAGATCGTATACGCGTAGAGCGCTTTCTTGAAAAAACCGGTGGTTTCGGCAAAGGCATGAGTCACCAAATACGCGATTACGCCGAAGCCGAGCACAAGAATTCTGCTGATAAATATCACCTTTTTCTGACTGGCCTTAGGATTAATATAGGCCGAATAAACGTCGTTTATAAAAGTAGTGGCAGGCACAAGAAGAAACGAATCCGCGGTTGAGACAATAACGCCGACAACAGTAATCATGAACAGGAGCCCAAGGGCAAAAGGCATATGATGACGTGCCGCATAGATTAGGATATATTTGCCGTTTGCCGGATCCGGTGTCATACTGCCGGCTATCCATGCCGAGCCGATGATTAACAGCTCGATCATCAGGGCCGCGAAGATCAGGACAATAACCGCCCGTCTGGCTCCCTGTGCGTTGCGGCTGGCAAAAATACGCTGATATTGATTAGCATCTCCCATAACAAGAAGGAAAGTGGGTAGAAGATAATTGATAATCTGGACCGGAGAATAGACACCCCAGAACTGCATATGCGATGTTCTTCCTCCCATGGCCTCGTATGCGGCCTGCATACCGTCAAAACCACCCGCTTTGATTAAAAGGACCGGAAAGGCGATAAGCAGCGAAACGGTAATGATTGACCCGGTGACAATGTCCATACTGGCAAGACTTTTCAGGCCGGCCAGCATAGTATAAACGATTATGAACGATCCTGCGATTATTGTAGCGTTTTCCTTAGTCACAGTATATCCGCTGATGACCTCGATCACGGCACCTCCAGCGTTGAACTGATAGCTGACGATTACCATATAGGCCATTATAAGGGCAATGACAGCCAGGAACCGCGCGACCGTACCGAATCTCGAACCGATTATTTCAGGGACACTCGAAGCTTCGATATTACGCGCCCTTGTGGCGATAAACGACAATAGAATCATGCCGGTGAAGGTACCGAAAGGAATGATCAGAGCCGCAGCGCCGGTGCGATAGGCCTCTTCGGCATTGCCGACGATGGAACCTGTCCCGATCCAGACAGCGAGCATCGTCAATACCATAACCCACGGAGAAAGTGTGCGACCCGCTATGGCAAAATCCTGTTGGGTCTTGACCTGGCGTGATTTGTAGATTCCGATGCCTGCCAGGATAAACAAGTAGATAAAGATCGCAATCAAGTAAGTCATATCTTGCTCCACGACGTATGTAGGTCTCTGGTGCTATTCTACGAACTGCTCTACGAAGTATTTGGGCGTCAACGGCTCTTCGGTTGCGCGTTCGATCATCTCGTTCCAGTGATAAAGGGCTCCGGGGCCAAATACTTTTTTCCGCAAATAATCGCCGAGCTTCTTCTCGCCCACATAGCTTACATCACGGTCCGATTCAAGTTTCAAAACTTTGTGAACAATGTGGTGGTGCAGTTGAGAGGCCAATAATTCACCCAACATGTAGTTGTGATAATAACAAGGCGCCGTAGTGAAATGCAGTTTGGATGCCCAGCCGGCGTCGACGGGGCCCGGTGGTCTTTTGACAAACTGGTACTTTTCAACCAGATCCCACCACAGGTTATTCAAATCCTGGTCGGGATCGGCATAAAGCTGCTTTTCGAAGTTATACATCACAAGTGCCCAGCGGGCGAAAAGAACCTGCTGAAAGCGAAGATATTTTTCGCTGACTTCTTCAATTTCCATCCGCTCTTCATCGGACAGATTGAGTATCTTCTGCATCCATGCGGCATTGCGACTGAGCCGGCCGAAAAACATCGCTATCGCCTCGGTAGTAAAACTATGGGCAGGCTCCCTGAGCAGCCAGGGCTCATTACGATCATGGTATTTGCTGTAAATCGCATGGCCCAATTCATGCAATATTGTCTCCATCCAGCGTTCGGTGTCCTGCAGATTGCACAAAATACGAACATCCCCTCGCCGGTCTATATCATGGCTGAAAGCGTGTGGGTATTTACCTTCACGGTCGTACAAATCACTCTTTGCAAGGATATCATCCACAGGCAGGCCGACGCCGGCATAGTATTTTTCCGCCAATTCTTTAACATCCTTGTCCTTATAATAGAGGTCCAAATCCTGTTCATAAACCAGCGGGGTCCTTTGAAAGAAAGGGTCATGATAATGCCACGGCATCAAACCCCCGGCGGCAATGTCGTAACTGTCCGCCAGGATGACATCCAGCTCATTCTTCAACCGGGCAAACGGTTCGGTTGTCAATTCGCAAAGCTCATCGAAAATGCGGTCGAGCTCTTCCACGTTTTGCTGGCCCGTGACTATTGTAAGAGTGTGATAATTATCAAAACCAACTTTTCCTGCCGCTTCGTTACGCAGTTTGACCAGCCTGATGAGATCGTCAATAATCACATCTCCCACCTGTTTGCTGGCCTTCCATGCCAGCTCCCTTTTACGGCAGTCTTTTTCCGTTGTCAAAATGTTATAGATGTCACTCATGGTGACTTTTTTACCATCCATCGTTCCGCGAAAGCTGCTGAACTTTTCCTGGATTTTGCCGTTCAGGCCAACTATTTCTTCAAGCAGCTCCGGCGCCACCTGGTTCGGCAGGTAAGCGTAGTATAATTTATCCAACTGCCGGGCCAGCCTGGCATTTTTGATCCGGCCGGATTCTTTTATGTCCTTGATAAAGGCAAAATCCTGAGGATTGCTGTAGAGCCGGCTTATCTCAAGCTGTAATTCGCTGAATCTGTTATAATCCTCCGTTTCGCCGGTCGTTGCCGCATCCCAATAGGCAAGATTTGCTTCTGTTGCCAAAGGCTCAACCTTAGCGACATAAACTTCGACAAATTTCTCCAATTGCCCCTGTTTCGAGGCCGGGCCGCAGCCGGCAAGAAAAACAACTGCGACAAATACAGTGAGTAAAGCAGTTATTCGCTCCATAATAAATCTCCATATCAGAATTTGCAGGGGCAACCCCATGTGGTTGCCCAGGGCAGGCACGCGGGCCTGCCCCTACAGTAATCGCTGTTCGGTTCGGGCGATAATTTCGTTTTGCAGGTCCCGGCCTACTTCTACAAAGTAATCGCTGTAACCGGCGACTCTTACGATCAGGTCACGATGCTGTTCGGGATTCTGCTGGGCCTTCCTTAGCATTTCGGCGTCAATGACATTGAACTGGATATGATGGCCGTCAAGCTTGAAGTAAGACCTTATCAGATGAAGCAGCTTATCGATACCTTCGCCAGCAAGCACCTGCGGATTGAATTTCATATTCAACAGCGTTCCGCCGGTGCGTGTGTGATCAATTCTGGCCGCGGACTTGACAACAGCAGTAGGCCCTTTCGTATCTGCGCCCTGGGTCGGCGAAATACCTTCGGAGACCGGCTCGCCGCTTTTCCTGCCGTTGGGCAGCGCGCCAACCACTGAGCCAAAATAAATATGAACCGTCGTGGGAAGAAGATTCACACGATACTTGCCCCCTTTGGTATTCGGGCGGCCGTTGAGCAGGTCGTAATAAACATTAAAGACGTCTTCGGCGATTTCGTCCGCGTAATCATCGTCATTGCCGTATTTGGGTGTATTATAGAGCAGCTTTCGCCGCAGGTGTTCATGTCCCTCGAAGTCGGCCTGCATCGCTTTTAGTAACTCATCCATCGAGATGTTCTGCTCATCGAAAACATGACACTTCACCGCCGCCAGCGAATCCGTTAAGGTGCCGATACCGACGCCCTGAATATAGGTTGGATTATACCTCGCGCCGCCGTTGTGGTAATCGAGCCCTCGGGCGATGCAGTCATCCATCACAACCGACATGAAAGGAGCTGGCATATAATTGGCATAAAGCCTTTCGACGATATTGTTGCCTTTGATTTTAAGGTCGATAAAATACCTGAGCTGCTGCCTGTACGCATCCATGAACTGCCTGTAAGAAGCGAATGAGCGGGCGTCTCCGGTTCGAGGACCAACCTGCTCGCCCGAATTCGGATCAACGCCGTCGTTACAGGCAAGTTCGAAAATTTTGGGCCAGTTAATGTAGCCTGTCAGGGTACAGCTTTCCTTGCCGAACGAGCTGATCGTCACGCAGCCGCTGGGACCACCGGTACGCGCATCCGTTATGTTCTTGCCGTCCTGGAGCATCTCCTTGATGATGACATCGGTGTTGAAGACGGAAGGCTGCCCGAATCCGGTGCGGATTACCTCGCACGCGCGCTTCAGGAAACGGTCGGGATTCCTCATGCTGATTTGAATGCAGGAGCTCGGCTGGATCAGGCGCATCTCTTCGACCACGTCCAGCATCATATAGGAAACATCGTTGACCGCATCACTGCCATCGGCCGGCGTTACCCCGCCGATGTTAATCAATGCAAAATCGGTGTAGGTCCCGCTTTGTTCCTCGGTAACGCCGACTTTGGGCGGAGCGGGCTGGTTATTGAACTTTATCCAGAAACACTGCAATAGCTCTCTGGCCTGCTGATCTGTTAAATTTCCTTCCTGCAGGCCCTTTTCATAGAACGGCAGCAGATGCTGATCGAGCCGGCCGGGATTGAAGGAGTCCCATGTATTCAATTCCGTAATCACGGACAAGTGCACGAACCAGTATGACTGCAATGCTTCCTGGAAATTGCGCGGCGCATTAGCCGGCACGTGCGAACAGACCTCGGCGATCCGTTCCAATTCGCTGCGGCGAACAGGATCGCTCTGTTGCTGTGCAAGCTGTGTTGCCTTTTCAGCGTGCCGTTGGGCGAAAATAATAACTGCATCGGCACAAATATCCATCGCCTGATATTCCTGATCCTTTTCATAGGCGCGCGGATCGTTTAAATAGTCGAGTTTTTTCCGGTTCTCCGCAATGTCACGCTTAAAGTCCAGCATGCCTTTTCTGTAAATCTTGTCGTCAAGGATGGCGTGGCCGGGGGCGCGCTGCTCCATGAACTCGGTGAACACTCCGGCATTAAAAGCCTGGTGCCACTTTTCGTCCATCGAGCCGAAGAGTTTTTCCCGCATAGTTTTGCCGGCCCAGAAGGGAATAATTCTCTCGCTGTAGATTTTTTCAACCTCTTCGGAAACCACAAAAGGAGTTCTTTCCCGGCTGTTGAGTATGCGCAGGTCTTCCATAGAATGACAGCATAGCTCAGGATAAGTCGGTGTGGCTTTCGGTGCCGGACCGCGCTCGCCGACAATCAATTCGCCATCGCTGATACATATGGTTTTGTTCTCCATCAGGTGCCTGAAAGACAGAGCACGGCAGACTGCAACAGATTCACGCTGGGGAATATCGCTCTGGTAGAAATCTGTCATTAGCTCCGCCCGTTCGGTTGAAATGTAAGGCCGGGTCTCAACACTTTGTTTTTTTAGTTTTTCTACTCTTTCGTTCATATCACTAACCACCAATGTTTACTTCGAATACATATTTGCTCAGATTCTCTGCTATCGAGCTCATTTGTCCCTCATCGGGAGTCTCAGTCCGCATGGATTTAATCTCACCTGTGAGTCGAGCCGATTTTTCAATCCCTCCACGGTTAAAGGGCAGAATGTCTATCCTGCCGAGGCCGGGCAGTGAAGCTGTAAATTTGCCGGTCGCTTCGATATTCGCCGTCTCGTCATTGAAGCCGGGAATGATCGGGATCCTGATTACGATTTTCTTGCCCGCCTGCGCGATACGCCTGATATTTTCAAGAATCAAATTATTTCCTACGCCGGTAAAACGCTTGTGCATTTCATTGTCCATGTGCTTGAGGTCACAGAGAAACAGGTCGGCCCTTTCGGCGACCGAATCGGCAATCTCCGGCTCCGCGTAACAGCTCGTATCCACCGCAGTGTGTATATTCCGCTGTTGGCATTGATTCAGCAGAGCCAGAAGAAAGTCCGGCTGCATCAGCGGTTCGCCTCCGGAGAACGTAACACCACCGCCGGACTGGTCGTAGAATATGACATCTCGTTCGACTTCGGCCATGACCTCGCTAACGGTCGTTTCCCGCCCGATGATCTGCCTGGCACCGGCCAGACAGACATCCACGCATCGGCCGCAGAGCACACATTTCTCCACGTCTGTCACAGGCCGGTTTTCAACAAGCGAAATCGCCTCGCGTGGGCATGCCTCAACGCATTGACCACATCCGACACATCGACTCCTGCGAAAGCCAAGCTCGGCCTGAGCCTTCCAGCTTTCCGGATTATGACACCACAGGCACTGCAGCGGACAGCCTTTGAAAAACACCGTCGTGCGGATCCCCGGGCCATCATGGATGGCGTACTTCTTGATATCGAATACGAGTCCCTTTGTCTCTAATCCCATATTTGTCATTCCCGCGAAAGCGGGAATCCACTTTACCGCTGCGTTCTGGATCCCTGCCTTCGCAGGGATGACAGTATGACTCGGTAAGTTTGAGTTCATTTCAATTTATCGCTAAGTCTTTAGTTCATACTAACATACCAAATCCGACTGTAAAAAGCAATTACCTTGGTTGCTGTTTAGTAAATCCCTCGGTTAATTGCAGGATATGGGGGCAAAAGAAAACCCCCGGCGGTAAACCGGGGGTTGAGTAAATGCTTTTGGAAACAACGTAGGGGCGGTTCGCGAACCACCCGTACTTACGCCGGGCGTAGCTTTCTGAAGTTCTTGTAGCATAGCTCGGCGGCTTTCAGCGGAGGATAGACGTCTTTTTCTTCCTCGATGATATACCACTTGGTGCCTCCGATGGTCTCGCAGAGATTGAGCAGCTCTTCCCAGGGAATGTCGCCTTCACCGATAATGGCGTTCTTATTTGTTGCCGAGTATTCCTTAAGATGAATTGTAACGGCCCGGCCTGGATAGCGTTTCAAATAGGGGATCACTTCACCGCCTCCGATCATGGCGTTGCCGGTGTCGCACTGCATGATGACGTCCTTGCGCGTGTTGCCGAAGAAGATGTCCCACGGCACCTGGCCATCGACGGCTTTGAATTCGTGTGAGTGGTTGTGGTAGCCGACCTGCATTTTGTGTGGTTCGACTTTTTCCGCCAGCTCATTGAACATATCGGCGGCGTTTTTCCAGCCTTCTGCCGAGCTGTACTTGTTCGGATCGAGCCAGGGAACAATCAGGTATTTGTTACCGATGATTTTATTGAACTCGATGGTCTCGGGAAGTTTGTCACCGAGCAACGTGTCGAGCTGGGCATGAGTTCCGCAGCATTTCAGGCCGTTATCATCGAGCAGCTTACGAAGGTCCTTTGCGCTATAGTCATAGTAGCCCGCGAATTCGACGCCCTGGTAGCCCATTTCGGCGACGGCTTTAATTGTGCCCGGCAGGTCCTTCTGACATTCCGCCCTGACGGAATACAATTGCAGTCCGAGCGGGATTTTACGCTTTGATTTTCCGAGCTTCATTTCTCCGTCACAGCCGGAGCCAACTGCACAGGCCGCTGCGATTGAAGCTGCGGTTGTCTTTAGAAACGTGCGGCGGGAGAGATTCGGGCTATTGTCCCTTGTATCCATAATCCTTTACCTCATTTCATGATTAACAGCATATTCCGGAACAACAATTACACGCGATGGTTCCTTGTCGATGTGATTGTAAGTTGATATCACCCTTGTGTCAAATGGAAACGTTTTTCATGGCATGTGCCAAGCTGGACGGATATAAACAGCAAATCGAAAGAATTTTGTGGTTTTGCCGGATCAAATTGTGTGTTATTATCTGGCAGTTTAGAGAAAGGTTACAAAATAAAGCAAGGTGTTATTCAAGGGTAAATCGGAAAGGATTGAAAATGAGACAGTTTGCGATTATAGTTATGGCGATGGCGGTGATGGCCTGGGTGATCGGTTGTGCGAGTGTCCGGACCACTGCTGCAGACAAGCAGATGGAGAAGAAAATCGACGAGTTGCTTGCAAAAATGACGCTGGAAGAAAAAGTCGGGCAGATGACGCAGGTGACATTGGAGGTCGTGGCAGGCGAGACCGGGAAAGACGGCTCGCTGAAGCTCGATAAGAAGAAGCTGCAGGACGCGATTGTTACCCATCAGGTCGGATCTATCCTGAACTGCGGCGGACAGGCACGGCCCGTGGATAACTGGCAGGAAATCATAACGCAAATGCAGGATATGGCCACAAAAGAGACACGTCTGGGAATTCCCATCATCTACGGGATCGACGCGATTCACGGGGCGAACTATACGCTGGGAGCTACGATATTCCCACAGCATATCGCAATGGCGGCGACCGGCAACGTGGACCTGGTGAGGACGGAGGGCGAAATTACCGCCCTTGAGGTTCGGGCCTCGGGAATGCCCTGGAACTTCAACCCCGTACTTGGGCTCGCCAGAAATCCGATGTGGTCGAGGCATTGGGAGACGTTCGGGGAAGATGCGTATATCAGCTCGGCCATGGCGGCGGCCTATGTTGAAGGGCAGCAGGGTAGTGACATATCACAGCCCACGAAAGTGGCGGCCTGCATGAAGCACTACCTCGGATACAGCGTGCCGTTGTCAGGCAAGGACCGGACACCGGCGTATATTCCGGAACGGCAGTTAAGGCAGCTATTCCTCAAGCCTTTTGCCGCGGCGGCAAAAGCGGGTGTCGCAACGGTCATGGTAAACTCCTCGGAGATCAACGGGATTCCCGTCCATTCGGACAGGTTCCTGCTGGTCGATGTGCTGCGGGACGAGCTGGGATTCGATGGTTTTGTAGTTTCGGACTGGGCGGATATAGATAATCTCTACAAACGGGAAATGGTGGCGAAAGATCAGCGCGAAGCGGTCAAGATGGCTGTGATGGCCGGGATTGATATGAGCATGGTGCCTTCAGACTACAGCTTTTACGACCACCTCGTGGACCTTGTCAAAACCGGCGAGGTTCCGATGAGCCGTATTAACGAAGCGGTGGCCGATATCCTGCGGGTCAAGTTCCGGCTCGGGCTCTTTGAAAAACCGTATCCGGATAAACAGCTCACAGAGCAGTTCGCAACCGATGCCTCACGTCAGGTGAATCTCCAGGCGGCGAGAGAAGCGATGACACTGCTCAAGAATGAGAATGATATTTTACCGCTCAGCAAAAGCAGTAAAGTCCTTGTAACAGGGCCATGCGCCAATAAGCTTTCCGTGCTGAACAGCGGCTGGACAATTACCTGGCAGGGGGACAACGAGGCCCTCTATCCGCATGAGAAATCGACCATCCTGGAGGCGATACAGGACAAAGCCGGCGCAAGTCGCGTTGAGTACCTTGAGGGAGTGACATTTGACGAGGAGCTGGATATTCCGAGGGCGGTCTCGGCGGCGAACCGTGTGGATGTAATCGTGGCGTGCCTGGGTGAGCCGGCTTATTGCGAGACGCCCGGCAATATCGACGATTTGACGCTGACTGCGCCGCAGATTCGCCTTGTGCAGGAGCTCGCCAAGACGGGCAAGCCCATCATTATGGTTCTGACCGAGGGCCGGCCCCGTGTGATTCGAACGATCGTCGATCATGCCGGCGCGATTCTGATGACGTATCTGCCCGGTATGGAGGGCGGACAGGCAATCGCGGACGTTCTCTTTGGCGATGCGAATCCAAGCGGAAAATTGCCGTATACATATCCGAAATACTCTGGTTGGCACGTTTGCTACGATCATAAGAAAAGCGAGGATGCTGCTCCCAACAAATTCGATCCGCAGTGGGAGTTCGGGCACGGATTGTCATATACGACTTTCAAGTACAGCGATCTGCAGCTTGACAAGAACAAGCTCTCGGCAAACGATACCCTTACGGTCTCGGTCAATGTCACTAACACGGGCCAACGTGAAGGTGCCGAGATTGTGCAGCTATTCCTGTCGGACATAGTCGCGACCGTAACGCCCCCGGTCAAATCGCTCAAGCGGTTCAGCAAGGTGCCTTTGACGCCCGGCCAGAACCTGACAGTCAAGTTTGAGCTGAGCCGGGATGATTTCGAGTTCATCGGTCGTGACAACAAGCCCGTTGTCGAACCGGGCGAGTTCAAAGTCAGCGTCGGCGGGCTAACCGGGACTTTCACGATTCAGTAGATTACCATTCGCGCTTCGCTTATGTCGCGCTGAATGGATCAATACAAGGATCAGATACAGTAGATAAGAACAGGCGAAGATTGTCCGGCAAAACCGGTGTGCCGGTGAATTATTGCCCGCATTATCCTGAACTGCCGGATCCGGATCAGTAGTTGCGTAAACACGGCGATTATGGCTGCGTTTATGTGGACAAATGGCAATTGCATACAGTTGTGGTTTTTCCGGGATATATTGCAAAAAGCAAACGTGATACCAAACACCTGGTATCCGGCGTGGATATCCCGGCGATAATTAAAATTAAAAAAGTCCATCGGCAACACTTGCTAATGCTGAATAATGTTGTATGATACAAGCGTTTTCTCGTGCCGCATTTATCTCTGGAGAAATTTAAACGGAACATTTTTATGGCCGATACAATAACTGGAATATTGAAAAACATCAACAAACAGCAGTTCGCGATAAGAACAGCCGAACGTTCTTATCGACCGGGGCCGGCCGAAGTGATAGTGCAACCGGATATTACTCGCCGCCTCGGGCTCACTAAAGGAGCAACCGTTACCGGTCAGGTCGAGCGAAAGAAAGGCAAAAGAAAACTGTTGTCCATCGAGTCGGTGGGAGGTATGGAACCGGAAGCATTTAGCAAACGTTCTCGATTTGCCGATCTGGTGGCCGTCGATCCTCACGAACGATTTGACCTGGGCGCTTCCGGCCAGGAGAGCATGCGTATCGTCGACCTCATTGCGCCAATCGGCAAGGGCACTCGCCAGTTGATCGTTTCGCCGCCCAAAGCGGGAAAGACCGTTCTCCTGGAACAAATCGTCCAGGCGATTCGGCAATGTTCCCCTGAAAGCCGTATTATCGTGCTGCTGGTGGATGAACGGCCCGAGGAAGTCACCCACTTTCGCAGGTCCGTGGAAGGAGCCGAAGTGGTGGCAAGTACGAGCGACCACAGTGCCGACGAGCACGCCGAGCTCGCCGAGCTGATGCTCGCCCATGTCCAAACGGAGCTGGAATGCGGCAAAGAGATTGTCCTGCTGATCGACAGTCTCACGCGAATGGGCAGGGCTTTCAACAACAGGGGCCGCCGGCGAGGCGCACCGCGTCGCCAGACTATGAGCGGCGGATTGGAAGCCGGCATTCTGGAAATCCCACGCCGACTCTTCGGGCTTGCGCGCAAAATTGAAAACGGAGGTTCCGCCACCATCATCGCGACGTGCCTGATAAATACCGGCTCTCGAATGGATCAGCTTATCTTCGAGGAATTTAAGGGAACGGGCAACAGCGAAATCGTCCTCGACCGCGCCCTTGCCGAGGCAAGAATCTTCCCTTCGATCGACATCCCCGCCAGCGGCACACGAAAGGAAGCCAAGCTCTACAGTGATGACGATACCCGAGGCCTGGCTACGCTCCGGCGTGTTTTGTCCAACTACGGGCCCCGCGGAGCCCTGGACTCCCTCTTCAAGCTGCTCCAGAAGTACCCTACCAACAAAGAATTTCTGGAAAGTATGGCTGCCGGGATTTGACCATCGGTGTAACAAATTCCCGCTCAATATCGCAATTACGCCTGCGGTTCGCATGTCCATATATCCTTCTGTCAGAATAAATACGCAACACTTCCAGCTCTATACCTTATATTTGCACCGAAAAGCCTATTCCAATTGTTTGTAATTTTTTTGCAATAATCGTCATTTTTCCCTTGCTTTGAAGTTTTAGCTGTAATATAATGTATGGTTTCGCTATTTGTGGACAGTAAGCACCTTTTACTCACCTCTAATTTGCGGAATACCCTGAATAATTGTTGGTGTTTGTTCACTAACAAGGCCAAACGTATAAGTGTTATCCAGGCCTTTGACTGGCCTGAAGACAAGATAATAAAATTGTAATTAAGTAATAGCATTGAGAAAAAATGAAGCAGATTAGTAGAATCAGAAACATTGGTATTTCGGCACATATCGACTCCGGCAAGACAACGCTGAGCGAGCGAATTTTGTTTTATACAGGGCGTATTCATCGCATGCAGGAAGTCCACGCCAACGAAGGCGGGGCAACAATGGATTATATGGACCTCGAACGCGAGCGAGGCATCACGATAACCTCGGCCGCCACACAGGTAACCTGGAAAGACATTAGCATCAACCTGATCGACACTCCGGGCCACGTGGATTTCACCGTGGAAGTCGAGCGTTCGCTGCGAGTCCTGGACGGGGCGATCATGGTCCTCTGTTCGGTGGGCGGCGTCCAGAGCCAGTCGATTACCGTCGACCAGCAGATGAAACGGTACCGTGTCCCGAGAATCGCTTTTATCAATAAAATGGATCGTGTCGGCGCCGACCCCGAACGGGTGCGTCACGACCTGAGAGAGAAACTCGGCCTGAACGTAGTCCCCATCCAGATCAATATCGGAGCGGCCGAAAGCTTTCAGGGCGTCATCGACCTGATTACCATGCAGGCCATTACCTTCGAGGGCGGTGGCGGTGAACAGGTTGTCCGGGGACCGATCCCGGCCGAGTATGCCGATAAGGCGGCAAAAGCACGAGAAGAAATGCTCGACGCTCTCAGCATGTATAACGACGAGATGATGGAGCTGCTGCTGGAAGACAAGCCCGTCGAGAATGATATGATCCGCCGGACGATTCGAGAGGCCACAATCAACCGCGACATCGTGCCGCTGATGATGGGCTCGGCGTTCAAGAACAAGGGCGTTCAGCCCCTGATGGACGCCGTGTGCGATTTCCTTCCCAGCCCTATGGACCGCTCCAGCTTCGCCCGCGATCACGACAATGAGGGCACGGAAATCCCCCTGGCGAGCGACCCCGATGCACCGCTGGTGGCAATGGTTTTCAAGATAGCGGACGAATCTTTCGGGCAGTTGAGTTATGTCCGCGTATATCAGGGCCAAATCATCAAAGGCCGGCAATACCGCAATGCCCGAACGAATCGAATGCAGCGAATCGGCCGGATTGTCCGGATGCACGCAAACGACCGCGAGGACGTTACCGATGGCGGCCCGGGCGATATTATCGCCCTGCTGTCTGTGGATTGTGCCAGTGGTGACACGATTTGCGGCGACGGGGCCAACTATTCTCTCGAAAGTATTTTCATTGCCGACCCGGTTATCAGCCTGTCTGTTACGCCGGCCGGTTCCGCCGACTCCGAACGCATGGCCAAGGCACTCAGCCGGTTCATGAAAGAAGACCCGACCTTCCGCGTATCCACCGATCCGAAAACCGGCCAGACGATTATCGCCGGCATGGGAGAACTGCACCTCGACGTTTATGTCGAACGCATGCGCCGTGAATTCAAGGCCGAGGTGACTGTCGGCATCCCGAACGTCAGCTATCGCGAGGCCCCGACTCTCGAAGCCGAATTCAACCACAAGCACAAGAAACAAACCGGCGGCTCGGGGCAGTATGCCCACGTAGTCGGACGATTGATCCCGATGTCCCAGGACGACGAATCCTCGTACGAGTTCGAAGACAACATCAAATCGGGACGAATCCCAAGCGAATACATTCCCGCAGTGAACAAGGGCTTTCAGGCGGCAATGAAGAAAGGCCCGCTCGCGGGTTATGAAATCGTCGGCTGCAAAATGTGTCTTGACGACGGCTCGTACCATTCGGTTGACTCCAGCGAGATGGCGTTCCGCACGGCGGCGAGAGACGCCTTCATCGAAGCGTTCAAAAAATCCAGGCCCTGCCTGCTCGAACCGATCATGACTGTCGAGATCGAAATGCCGGGCGAATTCCAGGGCCCTGTCGTCGGCGACCTCAACTCCCGGCGTGGAATCATCCTGGCAACCGAGGCCCGGGACAGCTACACGGTTGTTCGAGCCGAGGTTCCGCTGGCAAACATGTTCGGCTATGCCACGGTGATTCGCGGTATGACCAGGGGAACCGGCACTTTCTCAATGGAAATGTCACGCTATGCCAGAGTCCCGGCCAAGATCAGCGAAGTAATCCTCGAACAGCACCGCCAGGAAAATGAGCAAGCCGCTCGAAAATAATCTTACGCCGATCACATAATTACCGTACGAGTATGGGCGGTTCGCTTTACCGCCCATATTATCGCCTCTATTTTTTATTTATTACTTACGTTAAATCCGAGCTGCACGTTTCCTTCGGATTTATTGACGATCCGCTCGGCGCCGGTGAATAAATTCTCCGTGATAATTGCACGGGTGACATTCTCTCCAAGCCGTATTTGCGGCCGGTCCTGTCGAAACTCGCATCCCCGAATAAGAACGGTGCCGCTGTCCGCCTGGATTGCGTGACGGTCACGTTGTTTGCCGCCCCACTGGACAAACGTGCAATCACTAAAGCCGACTGTTCCCGTCCCTGCAATCTTCGCTATCTGGTTGCACGGGCCCCAGAACGCGCAGTTCGAAAAGCGGATGCTCCCCGTGTTGGTTTTTTCAACCCCGATCATGGTCGGGTCCGGCCCATGGAACGATACGAACTCGCCATTGGTTATCAACAGCCCGTAGGGAGCGCATTGTTCGACGACAAGGGACGTATAGCAATCGTCGGCGCCGATGCCGAGAAAGTTACCGTTGCATACACCCCTTCTGCCCTGAATGAACTTATAGCCGACCTTGTAACCGAAGCAAAATGTATTATAGACATACTGCCAGTCGGACTTGCCGAAGATGAACGCTTCGCCGTTTTCCATCTGCCACTGACGCAACTTGCGTTTCGCGCTCCACCATGGATTGAAGTGGACGTTTTCGATGCGCCCGATATCGTAAATCGAATCGACCAGAATACCCCGCCTCAGCGGCTGGCCGTGAACGTCACGAATCAAGTGACGCTCGTTCCGCGATGCGTCGATACCATTGTATGGATTGAGCATTTCGACGGCGAGAACCGCCGGATTTTTACCTCGCATGGCAATAGCCCACGGGTACGGCTTCGGAACGTCATCTGCAATCTGTTGAGGATAATACAGCACGACTCCTTTGATAGTGCTGTTGGTGTTAAGAGTTATAAAAGCCGGAGCGTCCTCAGTTCCGGCATTAGCCGTCACCAAAAAAGTTGTGCCGTCATCGGTCGGCTTGGGCAGCCCTCTGTCGCGCAGGCCGTTATGTGCCGGAACCGACTGCCAGACGCCCGCCAAAGTAACGGCGTTGGGCACGTTCAAATTGCCGGCGAAGAAATAATTGCCGACAGGAGCATAAACAACACCTCCACCGGCTTTTGCCGCCGCATCAAGGGCCTTTTGAAATGCCGCGGTATCGTCCGTCTTGCCATCTCCGGCCGCACCGAAACTGCGGACGTTAAAATAATCAGAAACGGGGCCCTGAACCGCTTCTCCGCCCAAAGCTCCAGCCGAAAATAAGAGCGATAGCCCGAGAAAGAGCCGGCCAATATGTTTCATCATACGTGTTTTATAAAGACTGCGAACCATTCTTTTGCTCCTGTAATTTATCCATCCAATTCCCGTTTTTTGCCGGGATTTTCAACGGATATCGAAATATCCCGGAACGATTTGGGCAAAAAGCCCCATTTTCCAGCGTATACTATCAGCGCCGGGCGGCTTTTGCTATTGTTTCTTAGCCA
>CAZTDF010000061.1:0-21289 GCA_964612465.1 uncultured Pirellulales bacterium | reverse complement strand
CCGCCGGAATCGCCGCACTGGTAATCAAGTCCGTATTCTTCAGCCGGGGCTTCGCCGGTCTGGGCCATTTTCCAGGTAGCCATAATCATATCCGCAGTCCAGCGGTAATCGCCAAGCCCCTCGGTCATGGGATTGTCGGCCACTTTAAGCGCGCCCTTCGGGCATAAATCTACACAGTAATGGTCGGTCTTCTCACAAGCCGTCCCGATACAAAGATGGTCTTTGGGCGAGGCAAAATATTTATAACCCGGCTTGAATACGTGCACGCCGTAAGGACATACCTCGGCGCATTTGCCGCACCGGATGCACTCGTCGCTGCGGTGAACAACGTATTTGCCGATTTCATTGCGGAAACGTGACGGTGCCGGTTTGATCTCGCGAGCCACCTCTGCCTGCGGCACACACGTTTTGAGCGTGTTGGCAGGCAGTATTTCCTCAATCTTACTTTCTTTTACCAAAAAGTCTGCCAAAGGTCTCTTCCTCAAGATCTTCAAAAAACATTGCACGTCCAACATCGCCGCGCAGACGGCGAGCTTCACGTATTCCCATCGCACCCATCAGTTCGATCAACTGATCGTGCCATGCTGCGATTAAATTTGTCATTCGCCCGGCGCCGTAATCCGGATCTATATTTTCGAGTTTGGCCGGGCACGGCATCCCCGGCTCACACCTGTCACACAATTGGCATTCGAGCGCAATCATTAAAGGCAGGTCGATTGTCACCAAATCGGTGCCGCAGATGATTGCTTTGGCCATGTGCTCCGGCAGGGCTATGCCGCCGCCTGCGATTAGTGTAATATCGTCCCGCGTTCCATTCTCAATCAGCGCAGTGTGAATCTCAAGTATCATATCCTTTATGAAGCGAGGATTTTTCGCCCCGATTTCATTACCGTTGAGGTCGGCCACAATATGTATAACTTCTATTTCTTCGAGACCAGCCAGCTCAATCGCGCGCCCGGGGCCTTGAGAATTCAATTCGACTCTGACGGCCACGACAATCTCGGGGTGTATGCTCTTGAGCTTCCTTATGCGCTCAAGAACTTTGCCATCGTCGGCGATTTCCACAAGTCTTGTCTTTCGCAGCACTTCTTTCGGTGGCTCTTTCGCTCCGGAGCCGAGATAAAATGCCACGTGCGGCAGATACTGCTGCTGTTCGGCATCCTGGAAAGGCCAGTCGTTCGGATCGACAATGGCAATCAGGTCAGTGCGTGCAGCCGCCTGCTTGATAACAGGCCCGAGGTCCGGCAGGCTGTATTTAGCCGGGCTCATATCAATAATCAGCGGCATCGGCAAGGACAAGAGCGGCGGAAAAACACCGGTTGGTTTTCCTTCTTCAAAAACGAGAAAAGATGGTTTTCTGCCGATATCAACCGAAGTACTGATATACTCGCGCCCGTGAATGCCGTCGCGGGTCGGCCGGACAATTTCCGACATGTCGGTCCACATCGCATCGAAGCCTGTCCCGGAAAATGGGCCGCCGTAACCGGAGCCGGAAACCGGGATTTTCGCCGTCTCTGCCTGCAGCCATGTCGTTTTGATGATATCCGGAGTCCAGTAACGATTTCCCATTCCCTCGTATACCGGATTAACTGATAAACACAGAATGCCTTTTGTACAGTCCTGCACGCAGGAAAAGCATCCCCTGCAATCGAAATAAAGGGCGTCAACGTCGGTGAGATTACTGATATAGTCGTTCTCTTTTCGGTAACGGTCGTAAACACACGCTTTTTTGACGCAGTTATGGCACCCGGCGCAATCCTCCCGCCAGTCCACGACGCCATACTTGCCGACGCGGGGACGCCTGGGCGGAATCGGTTGTGTTTTAATATGGTATTTTTCCGGCATAAGTTCTTTCCTGCTTTTACAATCCGGATGCGGCAAGCAGCTCAGGTACGACCGCTTCTTTGCCGCCGGAGAGAATATGTATTCCTCTCACGCCGTTCATTTCTTTGACCTTCTTGATTGTCTCGGCACAGATGGCAAGGCCTTCCTTTTTCTGTGCTTTTTCGCTGCCGGCAGCTTTCAATCGCTCTATCAACTCATCGGAGATGTACATATCCGTATAGGTCTCACGAAGTTTCTCAGCTTCGGCGGCACTTTCCAGCGGCAAAATACCCGCCAAAATCGCTGTTTTTTCGGTAATGCCTTCGCTGACGGCCGCATCAAACCACTGGCCGAACGCTTCAATGTCGAACACCGCCTGGGTCTGGATGAAATCTGCACCAGCCTCGACTTTTTTGTTGAGCCGGATAATATTAAGCTCAAGCGGCGTTAGATAAGGATTCGCGACCGCTCCGATTAGCATGGAGAATTCGCCTTCGATCTTTGTCCCGTCCAGAAGCACACCTTCATCACGCATTTTCCGCACCGCCGCGACAAGCTGAATCGAGTCGATATCGTAAACGTTTGCGGACTCGGGAGAACCGGTTAATGTCTGATGGTAACCAGACAGGCACAGCACGTTTTTGATCCCAAGATATGCTGCCCCGAGTAAATCCGATTGTAGGGCTATTCTGTTTCTGTCGCGTGTTACAATCTGGTACACCGGCTCAACGCTGGCTTTCAGCAAGGCAACGGAGGCCGCGAGACTGGACATCGCAACTCCGTAATGGTTGTCGGAAACATTAACTGCCAACACACTATCACCCAAAGCACTTGCTGCTGAATCAATTACGGAACAATCGGTTCCGGCAACCGGCAGGTACTCCGCGGTGAGAATGAAATCTCCACTTTCTATCGTTTTTGCAAGTTTACTATTAATTTTCATTATAATTATCTCCCCTGAGCTGCGGTCGCTGGTTTTGCCTGATTTATCCGGGCACAGAACTTCTTTATTTCACCGACGGTCTGCTCTATCCGGCCTTCTTTTACGTGAATAGCAGCAATACGGCCCGTGCCGGCTCCAATCTCATCGAGCAGCGAATCGACGGCTTCGGCACGTTTTTCCGCACGCATGTTGCCCTCAAGATGCCGGCATTGACCCAACTCGCACGTTACTATAACTACCCCATCGGCGCCGGTCTCGAACGCTTTGACCAGGTAAGGAACATCCACCTTTCCGGAGCAGGGCAGACCGATTACCTTGAGCTGATGATCCTTTAGTTCATCGCGGCACTGCGACAGCTCCTCTGCATTAAGGCTGTTTGAGCAGTAGAAAAGATATATTTTCAAAGCTCTGTTCTTCATAATTATTTACCTGAATATTGATTAAGGGCTGATAATTGCTCCGCCCACAGCCACCACCCAAATATACTGATAAAAACACTGTCATATATAATACTCTGTTTATCCGAATGTGGCACGTATTTTCTGCTAATAGCCCATATAAGTATAACTAATAACGCAATTCTATTAGCTAATGTATTATTCTTAATCAAGGCCATCTTGTATTAAATCATTGCTTTTAAAACTCCTTCATTAGCACTGATAAGGGCATATCCTTGCGACATTTTAGTCAGTTTGCAGCCTGTAGGAATGCTCTTTATAGTTTTTGAGACAAAAAAGAAAGGCCTTGAGCAAACCGCATGAAACCTGCCTCAAGGCCCTTTGCTTTGAACAACCTTACTTCTACTTTAAGAAGAGCATATCTGCATAAGTCGGAACAGGCCAAATATCCGCATCAACTACGGATTCCAGCTTATCGGCAACTTCTCGCAATGTTTCCATCGCCGGGATTACTTCGTCTCTGTAGAGTCTGGCCTGTTTTATAGCATCTGCTATTTTAACGGCTTTTGTCGCCGCCTTTTCCAGTTTCGAAATATTCTTCCTCATAGTGGTGATCAGGCTACAGATTTCTTCCAGCATCTCTTTTTGCGGTCCGGCATCAACACCCGCTTCACTTACTGAACAAACCGCATCTCCCAATGAGGATGAATACTCTACACAGGTGGGAAGTATCTGTCGCCGGGCAATGTTCAGCATCGTCATAGCCTCGATATTGATAGACATGCTGTACGCCTCAAGCAGTATCTCGGTTCGAGCATGTAATTCGGCTTCCGTCAGAACACCATGTTTCTTGAAAACAGCGACATTTTCCTTGTCCATTATGGTCTCAAGCGAAGCGACCGTCGAACGAATATTGGGCAAGCCGCGTTTCTCAGCATCCTCGACCCACTCATCGGTGTAATTGTCGCCGTTGAAGATAATCCTGCGATGCCTGGTCGCGATATCCTGTAGTATTTTTTGCGCTGCTGTTTTTACGTTCTTGGCTTTATCCAATTCATCAGCAATATCGCTTAGCACGTCTGCTACAATAGTATTGAGTACAAACATCGGTCCTGACGTAGACTGCGTGGACCCGACCATTCTGAATTCGAACCTATTGCCGGTAAATGCAAAAGGCGAGGTCCTGTTGCGGTCCGTGCAATCTTTTGGCAGTGGTGGAAGTGTGGAAACACCAAGCTTTAGCTCTCCACCCTGTTTCGATGATTTTGCTCCACCGGCGGCCAACTGGTCGAAAATATCGCTGAGCTGATCACCGAGAAATACCGAGACAATAGCCGGTGGCGCCTCGTTAGCGCCCAGACGGTGCTCGTTTCCGGAATTGGCAACACTTGCACGCAGCAGTTTGGAATATTTATCAACCGCTTTTACAACCGCGCAGAGCATGACCAGAAATATCATATCCTCGTGCGGTGTCTGTCCCGGCTCCAGAAGGTTTATGCCGTCGTCGGTTACCATACTCCAGTTGGTATGCTTGCCGGAGCCGTTCACGCCGGCAAAAGGCTTCTCATGCAGCAGACAAACTAAATCATGCCGGAGAGCGACTTTTTTAAGCGTTTCCATAACCAGTTGATTATGATCTGTAGCGACATTTACCGTCGCAAAAACCGGCGCCAATTCGTACTGTGCCGGCGAGACTTCGTTATGCTGGGTCTTGGCCGATACACCTAACTTCCACAATTCCAGATTCAACTCGTGCATAAACGACGCGACGCGCTCATGTAGCGTGCCGAAGTAATGATCGTCCATTTCCTGGCCTCGCGGGGAAGGAGCGCCAAACAAAGTTCTGCCCGTCAAAATCAAATCAAGCCTCTCCTTATAAAGGGACCTTTCAATAAGGAAATACTCCTGCTCGGGCCCAAGCGTTGCCGTTACACGTTTGGATGTCGTATTGCCGAGTGCTTTAAGAACGCGCATACCCTGCTTGTTCAGGGCGTCCATAGAACGAAGCAGAGGCGTCTTCTTATCCAGGGCATGGCCGATATACGAACAGAAAGCACTCGGTATATAAAGAGTGATATTGTTTCCGTTCTCTTTGATAAAGACCGGTGACGTGCAGTCCCAGGCTGTATAGCCCCTGGCCTCGAATGTTGCCCTCAGTCCGCCCGAAGGAAACGATGAAGCATCCGGTTCGCCCTGGCTAAGCTCCTTGCCGCTGAACTCCATAATAGTATTGCCCTGAGGCGTCGGGGATATGAACGAATCATGTTTTTCGGCAGTCGATCCGGTCATCGGCTGGAACCAATGACAAAAATGTGCCGCCCCTTTCTCGACGGCCCAGTCTTTCATCGCGTTGGCGATAACATTGGCACTTGCAGCATCGAGCGGCTGATTACCTTCTATCGTCTTTTTCAGGGATTTATAGACATCCTTAGGAAGACGCGAGCGCATCACTATATCGTTAAATACATTTGAGCCAAACAATTCGGTTACTGATTCACCTGGCTTTTTCATGATAAATCTCCCAAAATTTCAAATACTACACTGCTTATTCGTTTTACATCTTTCACGGATTTTGTCAATTTTTATCCAATCGCTTTTTTACCTTTTTCTCCGGTTCGAATGCGAATACATTCTTTCAAATCCAGCACAAATATTTTCCCATCGCCGATCTGCCCAGTCCTTGCACATTCGACAATTGCTTCTATTGTATCGTCTAAAAATTCCTCATTCACAGCTATCTCAATCCTGACTTTCTTGAGCAGGTTGACTTCGAACTTTATGCCTCGATAGCTTTCTTCATATCCCTGCTGTTCACCACAACCTAACGCGTTTGTTACTGACATTTTATGGATTTCAGCTTTATATAAGGCCTTTTTGATATCCTGAAGTTTATGCGGCTGAATATATGCGATTACAAGCTTCATATCTAATCACCTACTTTCTGCATAAAACGTTAGACTGAGGTGAATATCTGGAAACCGGCGTAAGCTTCCATGCCATGCTCTCCGATATCCAGGCCACGTAATTCTTCTTCCCGGCTGACTCTCAGGCCGATAGTCACATCAATAAGTTTGAACACGACACCCATAGTTATAACCACAAAAGCAATCGTACTGACGCTGCCAACCATTTGGATTCCTAATTGCATTGGATTGCCGCTGTAAACAAAACCGTCATTTGCAAGGCCCAGAGACTGCTTGCCGAAGATGCCAAGGCATAACGTACCCAAAACCCCACACATACCGTGAACGGGAACGGCCCCAACAGGATCATCAATATGCAGCTTATCAAGCAGTTCGACACCCCTGACGACTACATAGCCTGCGACAATGCCGATAACCATAGCTGCCCAGGGATCGACGAAGGCACACGGCGCAGTGATAGCCACAAGTCCAGCCAAAGTTCCATTCATTGCCATAGACAAATCCGGTTTTCCGAACCTTTTCCAAACTGTTGCCATAGCGGCAATGCCTCCCATCGCCGCTGCCAGATTCGTATTGATCGCAACCCGTGCTATAATTGAGCCATCAGTTACACCAAGCGTCGAACCTGCATTGAAACCGAACCAGCCGAACCAGAGTATGAACACGCCCAATGATGCCAATGGAATATTGTGGCCGGCAAGAACTTTCGGCTTGCCATCAATGCCGTATTTACCTTCTCTTGGTTTCAGGATAGAGGTTCCGGCAAGTGCCGCAAATCCACCGACCGTATGAACCACAGTCGAGCCTGCGAAATCAGCAAAGCCCATATTGCTGAGCCAGCCTCCGCCCCATACCCAATGCCCCACGATTGGATAAATAAAAGCAGAGATAATAAAAGAGTAGATCAGGTAAGCATGGAATTTCATGCGTTCGGCCATCCCGCCGGCAACGATTGTTGCTGCGGCGCCACAAAATGCGGCCTGGAACAACCAGAAAGCATACAAGGGCAAACCATTGACGGTTTCTTCGAGACCGTACAAACACCAACCATTCAAGCCGGCGAAGCCGTTTCCGTCGCCGAACATCAGACCATATCCGATTAAGAAAAAGCCTAACGACGCCATGCAGAAATCCAGAAAGTTCTTGGTCAGAATATTGCATGTATTCTTTGCCCTTATAAAACCCGCTTCTACCATGCCGAAACCTGGCTGCATGAAGAACACCAGAAATGCTCCCAGAAGAACCCAGACAGTATCCAGGCCTTGTTTGATCTCATCAAGGTTCACGCTCTCGACGCCCGCCATTACATTACTATTGAAAGCAGCCATCAGGAAAGAACCTGCCGCACATATTTTCCATATACTAAGTGTAGAATTTCTCTTTTTTACCATCACTTTTACGTCCTTATTGGCCGATCAGAACCAATTAAATTAACAACCCTACAAAACTAACTGACCCTAAAACTACACACAGGCTATAACACAGAGGTTTGCAATTACCATGCCAGATTAATTATATATCCTCAAAATATTTATATATCTCTTTTTCATAAGGGTTTACATGTTTACACAATGATGTTTCAGTATTTTGCAGTATCTACATAATTGTAGATATTAATCGCAAAAGTTACAATAATGTAGTTTTTGTCATTAATAAGGAACAGGCCCCGCCATTACAGGCGAGGCCTATTCATCGGCCCAAAGGGCGCGAAGTGATGGTCGCATTAGGTTGTCTTGGAGCTATCCTATGGCCTTGCTGCCAACCTCGCCTGTACGTATCCGTATGCACTTGGCCAGTTCCAGGACAAATATCTTGCCGTCTCCGATCTGTCCCGTCTTTGCACCTTCAATGATGGCATCGATCGTTGTATCGACGAACTCTTCATTAACTGCTATCTCGAGTCTGACCTTCTTTAGCAAGTTTACCTCGAAGTCGACGCCTCGGTAGCTTTCGTGATAACCTTTCTGTTCCCCACAGCCCAAGGCGTTTGTTACTGACATCTTGAACACTTTATTCTCATAGAGTGACTTCTTAACGTCCTGGAGTTTGTGCGGCTGAATATATGCTACTATTAGTCTCACTGTACTATCTCCTAAATTACAAATTAAACATTATGTGGTTGTGAAGATCTGAAATCCTGAATAGGCTTCCATCCCATGCTCACCGATATCGAGCCCTTTTAGCTCTTCTTCAGGAGTCACGCGAAGTCCGATTGTCTTGCTGATCGCGTAGAACAATATCAGCCCGAGACCGAATGCCCATACAAAAGCTGTTCCGGCACCCAGGGCCTGCACACCCAGTTGCTTCAAACCGCCGCCATAGAACAGGCCGCTCTCCATATTGAATAGACCAGCTGCCAGTGTACCCCAGAGACCACAAACTCCGTGAACACTTACGGCACCAACCGGGTCATCGACTTTCAGAACGTGGTCGATGAACAGCACGCTGGAAACCACTAAGACACCACAGACAGCGCCGATAACGATCGCACCGACAGGGGTAACTCCATCGCATGGAGCCGTGATGGAGACAAGCCCTGCAAGTGCGCCGTTAAGTGCCATTGAAGCATCGGGCTTTTTCATAATCACCCAGGACACACACATCGCAACAATCGCCCCAGCGGCTGCAGACAGATTCGTCGTTACAGCAATGTAGCCGATCGAACCATCTCCGACTGTCGTGCTGCCCGGATTGAAGCCGAACCAGCCGAACCAGAGGATGAAAACGCCCAGTGCCGCCAGCGGTATGTTGTGGCCAAGTATTGCTTTTGGTTTTCTGTCAGGTCCGTATTTGCCGATACGAGGCCCTAAAATAATCGCTCCGGCAAGAGCCAGCCATCCACCTATCGAATGGACAACCGTCGAGCCGGCGAAATCCAGAAATCCGAGCTTCTCGAGCCAGCCGCCGCCGTCGAGCAGACCTCCCCATGCCCATGAACCGAAAATCGGGTAGATGAACAGGGTTATAAAGAAGCTGTAAACCAGGTAACCTACAAACTTCGTACGCTCGGCCATTGCTCCGGAGACAATCGTCGCTGCCGTTGCTGCAAACACCGTCTGGAAGATCAGGAACGTCCAGTTCCAGTCGGCGCCCGGCTCAACTCCGCTAAGGCCAAACAATGTAGTCCCGAACAGTCCGTTCGTTTTACCGAACATCAGGCCGAATCCTATCAAAAAGAAGGCGATTGTGCCGACGGAAAAGTCCATCAGATTCTTCATCAGAATGTTTACTGCGTTTTTTGCGCGGGTGAAGCCGGCCTCGACCATTGCAAAGCCCGCCTGCATAAAGAAGACAAGGAACGCAGCAATACATGTCCAGACAATGTTTATGTTCGTTTGAAGTTCTTCTTTGATCGTTTCAACGCTGCTGCTTTCAGCCGGCGCTGCAATAACCGCCACAGGAGTCAACAACGCGATTAGAACCAGGAAAACTATATATAATCGTATCTTCCTCATTTTTTGCCTTTCGTAAAAAATTGTCTCTTAAAACTCTTTCGAAAAACCGACACCGGCATACCATGTGTCGTTACTACCGTAAGTATTTGGCGAGCGAATCTCATCGCTCATCAGTGTTACGTAATTCACACTCGGCGTGACAGTAAAGCCTGCAACCTCGAATGGAAAGGCCGCCGAGAGCACCAGATCGTTCATTGCCGATTTGTGAGAGCCCCAATATAACTCGTTGTAACCACCGCTGCCCCAACCAATGCTGGCACCAAGGTCCACTCCGAGCCCAGAACCTGAGCCCAGTTCAATTACGTTCTCAAAGCTGTGCCCGATACCCAATGAGATATACGTACCGTCGGCCTCATCCACATCGTGATAAACCGTTACGGATGGACTGGCCGGAACGTCAAGACCAAAGCCCCAGTAAATCTCCCATGTATCGTCGACGCCGCTGGCGGGAAAATCATAGTAAATCACGCCGACCGAATAGCTAAGAATATCGACGCCGGGAATCTTCCCGGAGTAATCGAGAGCCAAGTCTACCTCGCTGAATTCACCTTTATAGCCATTCTCATCGGTCAGGTCGAGATTTCCCCAGACTGATGCCGTGAGATTCTTGTAGCCAATGCTGGTACCGGGTTGCAGCACCCAATCGTCGACCAGGTTCTGTCCGCGCCAGACATACTTGCTGAACAAATCAGCAGATGCTCCAATACTAACTTCATCTTCGGCCTTCAACGTTCGATTGCTCATTAACATCGCCAAACACATTACCATCATTGTGCATTTGATCTGTTTCATTTTAATCAATCTCCTAAAAATACAATTTACCGATCAAATTACTTACACTTACTTAGACTTACCAAACAGCAAACCTAATATTGGTATACACAATTACTGTGCCACAATAGATATATTTTTTTAAAAATAATGTAAGTGCTGTATGGGAAATGTGATAGCGTGTTATACGTGGCCAAGATCGGCTTGACAGAAATCTACATTATTGTAGACATATACTATTAAGGCCACATTATTGTAGGTTGCTTGCGTTTCAGATGTATTTTGGATGGATGTTGTATTTCTTGATTTTATAGCCTAAAACGCGTTCGCTTATTGCCAGATCTCTTGCGGTTTTTCGCTGTTGGCCGTCGAATTTCTTAAGGGCGTCTACAATAAGTTCCCTTTCCTTATTTTCGATTATCTCGGTCAGGGAACGCTTAGCCACCGCTCCGTCCTTCTTTATCATTTGAAGCGAAGGCGGCAGATGCTCGGAGCGTATGACATCGTCATTGCATAGCAACACTGCCCTCTCGATACAGTTTTCAAGCTCTCTTATATTGCCCGGCCAGTGATATCTTGTCAGCATATCAATCGCAGGTGTTGAAATGCGGGAAATGCTCTTATTGTTCTCGGCTGCTATTTTTTCAAGGAAGTAGTCCGCCAGCAGCATGATATCATCTTTTCGGTCTCGAAGCGGCGGCATATAGATAGGAAATACGTTGATTCGATAGTACAGGTCCTCGCGAAAGAAGCCTTCTTTTATCTGCTCTTCGAGGTTTTTATGGGTCGCAACGACTATTCTGACATTTGTTTTTATTGTCTCCATGCCGCCTACCCTCTCGAACTCTTTAAACTGGATGACTCGCAGCAACTTGACCTGCAGATTCAACGAGAAATCGCCGATCTCGTCGAGAAATAAAGTGCCGCCGTGGGCCCTTTCGAACCTGCCCAGCTTTCTTTCTGAAGCTCCGGTAAAAGCTCCCTTTTCATGCCCGAAAAGCTCGCTTTCCAGCAAAGTATCAGGCAGAGCAGTACAATTTACCTTCACAAACGGCTTATCCGAACGAAGGCTGTTGTAATGAATCGCGTGGGCAACAAGGTCTTTTCCCGTCCCGCTTTCACCACGAAGAAGAACCGTTGCGTTGCTGTTGGATACCTGCTCAATAAGCCGATACACCTCTTTCATTGCGTTACTTGTGCCGACCATATTGTGTATATTGAAGTGATTTTTCAGCTCCCGGCGCAGGCGTACATTTTCTTCGCTGAGCTGCTTGCGGTCAGACTTCACAAGCTTGTTAAGCTTGACTGCCTGGGCCACCATCGTGGCGATAACGTTTAGCAACCTGACGTTGGCATCAAAGTCATTTTTCGGGTCGGCCTGCTTATCGACGCTCAAAGCGCCAATCGTTTTGCCTTCCAGCTTGATTGGAACGCAGAAAAAAGCAATTTGCTTGCCCTTCTCCTGTTTTCGAGACCTTGTTTTATGCAGGAAACGCGGATCCTTGGAGATGTCCGGCACGATAATTTCCTTGCCGCTCTGAACGACGAGCCCCGTAATGCCTTCGCCAACCTTGTAGCTGGCCATGTTCTGGGATTTCTTGCTCAGTCCGTGGGCTAACCTGACATTAATTGTCTCAGTATCCGGGTCCAGCAGAGTAATCGTTCCCCGCCGCAACTTAAGGTGAGTATCGAAAGACTTGAGTATAGACGTTAACGTCTTTTCAAGGTTAAGCGACTCGGCCAGGGCCTTGGATATATCGCTTAAAAGCTCTACTTCTTTGGCAAGTTTCGCTTTCATAACTAACCTTTCGTCAAGAATACATGATGCCGGCAGGATAACAAAATTGTAGACTCATTGCAAGTAAATACAATTATGTCTTTCTAAAAAGAGTTATGAGCTTGAGGGAGAGATATGGCAAATGCATCCGGCTGCATTTTTATGCCATCATGTAAGCTTTTTTGGTATGAAGGATTCTGTTGTTTAGCGACGAGTTTGCAGCATTTTAAACGTATCTTCGCCGCCGTTTATCAGATGAACCAGCGGCTGCGGCCTGTCAACGCCTTCGATGAAATTCGGCCGGGCCGCCCAGGGCGTAACGCTCAGCACACCAGTCAGATCCATCCAGTGCTGCAGCCGGGCCACCGGTAGATCCCAGGTCATGTGAAAATGATTGGCCGGCGGATATTGCTTGTACTCGACCATGCTCGCATATTTTGGCACGACAAACGTGTGTGGCCATATAGTTGTCGTCAATTCACACATCGCCTTAGCGAGTTTTGCCGGCACTTCGGTAGTGTGCGCCTCGTCCCAGATAATACTGAACAATCCGTTCATACTGCTATAGGCACATCGGGCGGCAATACCTTCGATCCCTGCGGGCGTCATGAACGTTACCGAATTGCCGCCACCGGGAAAGTAACCGGGGTCGGCCAGAGGCATTTGAACACTATCCATAATCTTCTTGATGGATGTACCGGGTTTTTGCGCCCAATCGAACGCCGCACTGCCGGAGTTGTCACCGTCTACGAGGCCCTTGTTGTACCAGTCGGCCTTCTTATCCAGCGACTTGACTCCGATTTTCTTAGCTAATTCTTTTATCTCCCACGCTTCCCAGACCTTTCTAAAGTCCATAAACAAAGGCGGATTTCCGCCGGACAGGTACGTCATGAACAGCATCGTCAAAAGTCCCTGCGCATCTGCTTCGGTAGCGTACGGCAGGGGGGCTTTTCGCCCGTTGTGGTCGAAGGTCGAGTTGAACAGGCTTTCCATTACATCGGCGACCGGCAGGGGGATGCCCCGCATGTCGCTGCCCCATTCTAATTGGCTCATGAATCCGCCGCCGACGGCATTCAAATCCGCCATCAGGTCGCGCACTATAAGATACATCGCCAGCGACTGGTTGAACCGTTCGCTGTCGGCGTCGTCACGAAGCTCCAGTCGCTTGCCGACGTGCCTGTTAATCCAGCCTCGCAAGTCCTTGAGTTCCTTTTCCTTATAAGCCTTCTTCTTTAGCATATCGGCCAGGAGCTTCATATCCAGGCGAGTGATTTCGATGCCGAATGTATTCCTCGTCGGGATAATATGTGCAAGGGCGGTTTCCATACCCATCGAATCGTGGCCGAGCACAACAACCCTTCGGCCGCGCAGGGCGACTGTAGTCACAGCGGCATAACACCAGTCAATAAGATTCTTCGCCGTCTGGTCGGTCATCTTCGGATTGCTGCCGGTATCCGGCCATGTACCAACGTTCAGAGCGGACATTCGACCGTACTGAGCAAGAGCGCCATTGAGGGCATGGGCATAAACTACACCCGGCTTCGGGCCGCTGTTGCCGCAGGTGATATTGATGGGAGTGTCGGTTGGAAATTGCTGGAGCAGCGAAATCGCAGTAAGCTGCGGAAACGCCCACGTATCCGGCACGCAAACCAGAATATCAACGCCTGCCTTGCGAAACTGCTGAGCGACAATATCGGCCTGCGCCTCACCGTCAACCAGCACGGTCGAATAAACCACAGGCACCGGCGTCTTATCCGGCAAAACCACCGACCCGCTGATAGTATCAGCCGCCATCCTTGCAATATTCTGACAACGAGTCCGGCTCGCCTGGTCAATCCGAGGATCGCTCGTAGCAAAAACTCCAATTACCGGTACCTTAGGCGTGGCTTTTCTTATGTTCGGCAGATGTTTCGCTTCAATCTTCTGAGCCATTTCAAACGCTCCTTACCACCTTCTACAAAATTCAGCATTCAGGACTTAAGACCAAACGTGGATGTGTCTTCCAGCATTTTTTTAACGAAGTCGAGGAACTGGGCGGCGTAGGCGCCGTTGGCGACTTTGTGGTCCACGGAGATGGTCATGTTCATCAGCTTGCGGACCATGATATTGCCGTTGTCGGGCACGCAGGTGTCGGAGATTTGGCCGATGCCTAATATGCTGCACTGGCCGGGCACGACGATTGGGATGAAGTTGTCGATCCCGAATCCGCCGAGATTGCTGACGGTAATACAGCCGCCTTCGACATCTGTAGGGGCCAGTTTATTGCTGCGTGCCCTCTCGATCAGGGCCTGGCTGTCCAGTGCGATCTGCCGGACGTCTTTTTTATTGACGTCCTTGACAATCGGTGCGACCAGTCCGTCCGGAACTGATATTGCCAGGCCGATGCCGATTGATTCTGCCAGCCGGATTTCTTTGCCTGAGAGCTGGCCGGTCATAATCGGATATTTTTCAAGACCCGTAGCGACCGCTTTCAGGAGAAAATCGTTGTAAGAGAGCTTCACGTCGCCGGTTTCATTCAATTTGGTTCGCAGTTCGACCAGGTCGGTGACATCCGCTTTTACGGTCAGGTAGAAGCACGGGATTTCCTGCTTGGATTTGAGCATTTTCTCGGCCGTGATTCTCTGCAGCCGGTTAACCGGTATTCTCTGGCCTGCTTTGGCCTCTGCGGCGGTAGCTGTCGGAGCAGCGGGTGCGGCTGGTTTTGCAGAAGCAGCTTTTTGGACGTCCTGCTCAATAATCTTACCGGCCGGGCCCGTGCCGGTTACTTTCGCCAAATCCACGCCGATGTCCGCGGCAAGTTTCTTCGCTCTTGGTGAGGCCACTATTCTGCCTGCCGGCTTAGCCGACTCGGCTTTAGCTGGTTCGGCGGCGGGAGTTGCTTCGGCAGTCTGCACGGCTTCCGCCGGCGCGGGCGCGGCGCCCGATAGCGAATCGACAAAGCTCTGCGGCACATCTTCATCCCTGGCACCGAGGACCAAAACCGGCGCCCCGACGGGCAGTGTCTCATCGACTTTGGCAAGAACGTACTTAACAAAACCTTCGGCTGGCGATTCCATCTCAAGGGTTGCCTTGTCCGTCTCTATCTCGAAAATTACATCACCTTTTTTGACCTCGTCACCGACGCTGACCAGGCAATTGACAACGGTTCCTTCTTCCATTGTTTGCCCGAGCTGTGGTAGTCTTACTTCTTTTGCCATTTATAAAATCCTCAATTTTTTTCGTTACATGTCATCCTGAGTAATAGTGGTGTGTGGCAACCTCAAGCGAAGCTTGGGGATGACCATCCCCATCACGATAAGGAAATCGTGATGAGGCTGCCACACGTCCAGTTACTTTTTACCAGTTAATCAGTTAACTTCTTTACAGCTTCAACAATTCTTTCGATGCTTGGGATGCTCGCAAGTTCCAGCGGTTCGCTCATTGGTGGCGGTACATCGGCTGCCGCGAGATTCACCGGGGCCGCATCGAGGTAATCGAAGCCGTGCGAGCCGTCGCTGAATTCGTATTCCATATATTTCCCGGCGATTTCTCTGCCGGCGCCGCAGGTGCAGAAACCTTCGCTGACCGTAATCAGCCGGCCAGTCTTGCGGACCGACTCGGCGACCGTATCGATATCCATCGGCTTGAGCGTTCGCAGGTCGATGACCTCGGCGTCGATGCCATGCTGCTCGGCGAGAATTTTAGCCGCCTGAAGCGACCACATCGCCATTCTGCTGTAGCTGACGATAGTCGCGTCGTTACCGGATTTCTTGATATCCGCCATGCCCAGCGGGATAATATAATCGCCTTCGGGGATCGCGCCCAATTGGCCGTATGTCGCTTTGTGCTCGATAAATACGACCGGGTTGTCGCTGCGTATGGCGGCTTTGAGCAGGCCTTTCGCATCGTAAGGCGTCGAGGGCATGACGACATAAAGTCCCGGCGTGTGCATGAGCCAGGCTTCGAGCGATTCGGAATGGTGAGCGGCGATACATCTGCCGACACCGCCTTCAGTTCGCAGAACCATGGGCACTTTCGCTTTGCCGCCGAACATGTATCGGTTATAAGCTCCGACGTGGACGAGCTGGTCCATCGCGATTGTCACGAAGTCGACGTACATAATCTCCGCGACCGGCCTCATCCCGCGAAGTGCAGCACCAACGGCCGAGCCGGCAATCGCCGCTTCGGAGATCGCCGTATCGATGACTCTTTCGGTGCCGAATTCGGTCAGCAGGCCGCGAGTTGCCTGATAAGCACCGCCGTAGAGACCGACATCTTCGCCCATGACGATGACATTTTTGTCCCTTCGAAGCTCGTCGGCCTGGGCGGCTGAAACGGCCTGGCCGATAGTCATTACTTCCATGCCGAACTTCGACTTAATTTCGTTGCTTGCTTCTTCGGTTGCCGCTTTTTTTGTTTTGGCAGTGGACGAAGCAAGCGCAGCTTCGAAGGCAGCCGTTGCTTCGGTGACTTTCGCCGAAGCTGCTTTATCGGAAGCGACCAACTCCGCCGGGTAAGTCTCCTCGACGTAGACATCTTTTGCTAAATCGGCGGTGTTCGGCCAGGGGCTGTCTTTGCCGAACTGTGTCGCCGCTTCGATCGCTGCAAAGGCCTTGTCCTTAATTTCATCCAACTGCTCCTGCGTGCAAAGCTTATCGCCGAGCAGTTTATTGCTGAGAACGGTAATCGGGTCGCGCTCGTGCCAGGCCTTTTCCTCGGCCTTGGTTCGATAGGCACGCGGATCGCTGCGGCTGTGACCATACCAGCGATAGGTTTTGGCCTCGATAATCATCATCTGGGTATTTTTTCGTGCGTTTTCAACGGCGGCTCGGACTGCAAGAAAAACGCCAACTGTATCCTGGCCGTCAATAATCATCGCCGGCACGTCATAAGCGGCGGCTCTTTGTGCTATATCCTCGATATTACTTGCGCGGACCGCTCCTTCGATTTCGCTGCCGGAGAACGGCACGCTCATTCCGTAAAGATTATTCTCGATAATTGCCACGAGCGGCACGGCTAAAGTCGATGCCATATTCATTGCTTCATGAAAACTGCCGGTGTTGGTGGAACCGTCGCCGAAAAATGAGAGAACGACCTTGCCGGTATCTCTATATTTCTCCGCCAGTGCCGCACCGACCGCCGGGGCCTGATTGCCGCCGACGATGCCGGTCGAACCGAGATTGTTGCATTTATCGACGTCGGCGATGTGCATCGAGCCGCCTCTGCCCTTGCAGTAGCCGGTTTCTTTGCCCATCAGCTCGGCCATCATCTGGTTCCAGTGGTTCTGGCGCTGCTCTTCGCTGTCTGCGTATTTGTTGCCGATCGCTCCGCAGTGGCCGTGGCCTCGGTGGGTAGAGCCGATAACATCTCCCCGATCAATCGCGGCGATGGCACCGACTGCGACTGCTTCCTCGCCGGCGTAAAGATGTGAAGCGCCTTTGATAATATTTTGGCCTAAAAGATCGAACACCTTCTCCTCGAAAAAACGAATCTCGTGAATCGTCCGAAGCCAGTCGGTTACATCCTCAAGGCCAACGATCCCATCTTTAATAAGGTCTTTTACCTTCGGGGCCGGTGTATTTCGAGTATCATCAATAGCAAAACCCATTATTCAAATCTCCTGTAAAATTCAATTTTAGAGGGCAAAAACCCCGGATTGCCCCGCCGATAGCATTAAAAAGCGATATCATAGCATATCATGTCTCAGAAAAGCAACTGTAGGATTCCCATTTTGATTCTTTTTTACAGCATCGGCAGTTTCAGGGCAAGCAATTTTGCTTGATGGCCGGGCGGCGAGTACATACAATCATGCCGTCACTCCGGTTGTCCGGCCATGATCCAGCCGGATTGATGAGAGTTTGAAATCTACAATATCAGGGCTGAAAAATGGGAAATGAAGTAATCTTCACACGGAGCGGGTCGATGGTAATGCCGAAAATTCAGTATTATTTGTTTTTCGTTTCCTGCCTGATTCTTGCCGGCGTTTCGATTTCGGCCGGCGAGAATCCTCGAACCGAACCTTCCGTCGATTTTGACCATGGCCGGCTCAAAATATCGGATAATAAGCGATTTATTGTCCATGAGGATGGGACACCTTTCTTTTATCTCGGCGATACCGCATGGGAGCTTTTCCACCGGCTCGACCGCGACGAAGCGGAAAAATATCTCGAAATACGAAGAAAGCAGGGCTTTACCGTGATTCAGGCCGTGGTGCTTGCCGAGTTGGATGGACTCAACACGCCGAATGCTAACGGCGACAGGCCTTTGAAAGATAACAAACCAACGAAGCCAAATGAGGCCTATTTCAAGCACGTGGACTGGATTGTCAACAAGGCTGCTGAGAAGGGAATCTATATCGGCATGCTTCCCACCTGGGGCGACAAAGTGACAAAGGCATGGGGCAAAGGGCCGGTCATTTTCACCAATGACAATCTCGATGATGTGCGAGCTTACGGTGGCTTTCTCGGTGCTCGCTATAAAGACAAGCCCAATATTATCTGGATTCTCGGCGGGGACCGAATCGCGGACAACGCCGAGCAAATCTGGCGGGCGATGGCAAAGGGCATCAAAAAGGGCGATCAGGGTCGGCATCTGATGACCTATCATCCGCAGGGCGGCAATTCCTCGGCAAAATGGTTCGGCAATGATGATTGGCTCGATTTCAATATGCTCCAGTCCGGCCACGACCGGTTTGACAGACCGAACTATGAGCCGGTATCGAAGGATTATAACCGCAAGCCCGTCAAGCCGTGCTTAGACGGCGAGCCCCGCTACGAGGACCACCCCGTCAACTGGGATCCGAAGAACGGCTGGTTCGGTGACTTCGACGTCCGGCAGGCGGCGTATTGGTCGCTCTTCGCCGGGGCGTTCGGTCATACTTACGGCTGTCACGACATCTGGCAGATGTACGCCCCCGGCCGACAGCCTATCTCTTCGGCACGGAACAACTGGTACGATGTGCTGGAACTGCCGGGCGCCTGGGATATGATGCACGTTCGAAATCTGATCGAGTCGCATCCGTTTTTGACTCGCGTGCCTGACCAGTCGCTGATTGCCGGAGAACCCGGCAGTGGTCCCGAACATATCCAGGCAACCAGGGGCGAGGATTATGCCTTTATCTATTTACCCTATGGCCAAAAGATCACCGTCGTCCTCGCAAAGATTTCTGGCGAGAAAGTCCGGGCCTGGTGGTTCGACCCGCGAACAGGCAAAGCCGAAGCAGCCGGCACGTTTGACAATCAGGGCACACGGCAATTCGATCCGCCCGGCGAGACCAAAAGGGGCAACGACTGGATTTTGGTGCTGGACGATGCGAGCAAAGATTACCCTCCGCCCGGCTCTTGAGCCGACACGAAATCCCGATGGCCTGAGGTAAAACAACAAACATTTCTTATGTACGGCAGGAATGATATCACTACCCGGCAGTCTACTTGGTTAAGCGTCTTTGCTTTCCCGCTGTTCTTTGTCGCTTTTAACCTGGCTTATCGCAGCCAGTCCGCCTATCGCTCCCAGATTCATTGTTTCCAGTGCGGAGCTGGGCACAATAATCATTGATCCTTTTTCTTTCAGGCCCTCGAACAGCATATTCATACCGCGAAGGTGCATTGCTCCCGGGTTCGATTCGTACTGCTTGGCGGCCTGGACGAATTTTTCGGCGATTTCAGTTTCTGCGGTTCCGAGGATAATGCGTGAGTGACGCTCCCGTTCGGCCTGGGCTTCCTTGGACATTGCGTCTTCGAGGTCCTTGGGCAGAATGATGTCACGAATTTCCACGGACTGGACTGTTATGCCCCATGGATTCGTTTTTTCGTCGAGTATTTCCTGGAGTCTCTTGCCGAGCTTCTCGCGGTGGGTCAGCAACTCGGATAGCTGATGTGTCCCGATGATGTCACGCAGCGCGGTCTGGGCCGAAAGGACGATGGCAAGGTAGAAGTTTTCGACTTCGAGGATGGCTTTCTTGGCGTCCCAGACCATCCAGAAACAGATGGCGTCAACGTTGACGGGAACCGTATCCTTAGTGAGAGTGGACTCCGAGCTGAAGTCCGTCGAGCGTATCCGCATATCGACGGACCGGACGACACTTTCGATGATCGGGATGATAAAGAATGGGCCGGGACCTTTGAGAGAACGGAATTTGCCAAGTCGCAGAACGACGGCACGTTCCCACTGGTTGGCGATCTTGATGCCGAAAAAGCATATATTCGCAACCAGGGCAGTGACAATAATGATGTAGACATTCCACTGCTCCCATGTACCTTCGATGAGCCTGTTGAGGCAGGCCCCGGCCAGCACGACGACAGCGGCGGCAAGAGCGGCGACCCAGTTCAGGGATACTGCTTCGGCTTCCAACTGGGTCGTTGCCTTGTACTCACGAGTGATGTTTTGCATGGTGACATTGGTTTTTCTTCTTTCAGCCATTTTCGAGTCTCCTTTGCATATGAGTAACGATTTCTCTAAGAGTAAAACCGTATTGATTGCCGCGAGCGACAAGTTCGTCACAGATTTGTCGCAGCATACGTTTCTTCTCGTCATCACCGATTTTGACCTTTTGGTCGCTGACGAAGGTGCCGGTGCCTTGCTGCGTGTCTAATATTCCTAAAATTTCCAGCTCCGAATAAGCCTTGCGTACGGTGTTGGGGTTAATCTGCAGATCAACAGCTAACGCTCGAACCGTTGGCAACTGTTCGCCGGGCATGAGCCGGTCCGAAGCGATGCCGTAGCGAATCTGGTCCACAATCTGGCGATGGAAGGGCACGCCGCTTTTCAAATCCAGCTTAAATTCAACCATATCAAATTCTCACTAAAAACCATAAAAATTAGTATGCTATACCTATAGTGTATTATATTTATAGCACAATAAGCCAACTTGTAAAGAAGAAAATATAAATTTTTCGTATTTTTTTTACATCCGGCAGGATTAGGTTCACGGAACGATTTTTCTCTTTTTCCCACCCCTTTGGTCAGTGCGGGAGTGCGAAATTGGCTTTGATTGGCTTTGTTTTTTCGTGCTCCTCAGGGCGGTATATTGCTATAAATCCCTTTCAAATAGAATCTTACGCTAATTTGTGTCGTCACAAATTGGCTTTGTTTTTTCAAATAGCCTTTCAACCCCCAGAAAATCTGGGGGCTAACTAAGATTGGCTTTGTTTGGCTTTGAATTGGGTTTGTTTTTTCGCCGTCTCAAAGCACGAAATTCTTCATAATCACCTTTCATATAG
>CAZTDF010000060.1:1450-21374 GCA_964612465.1 uncultured Pirellulales bacterium | reverse complement strand
TGCAGGAAAACCGTTCTGCTGTTGGATAAATGCTTCGTGGCAACATCCTGCTTCTGGGTACGCATCGCTTTGACATCGAGTCCGACAAACTCGCCGCCTTTGCCGTAATCGTATTGATCGAGAATGCGCACCTGATTAAACGCCCTTCGCAGGTCCACGGAGCCGAAGCTTTTGTCCTCGTCGAATTTCAGGCCATTCTGGTCGTTCAAATGGACGGTAAACAGCTTGTTATAAGCAAGGGCAAAACCCATTTCATCCGAGGGATCAAGCCCGGCAAGAATAGTATGTGCGGTCTCGATATTGACTCCGACCCGCTGAGGCTCGTTCGTCATGTAACTGATGGCAACAGCGTGCCCGGTCGTAGGGATATACGCCTGATCCATAGGCTCATTCGGCTTCGGCTCAATTGCTATCTTAACATCGGAATTGTAAGCGAGCATTTCATTTATTGCCTCGGCGATCCGCTCTACTGCAAGCTTGCTGTCCTTGGCTTCGCGGATATAAGTCCCCTCGCGAGCGAGCCACAGAACGACCAGTTTGCAATCGAGAGCGGCGGTAATATCGAGCATCCGTTGATTGCGTTCTTTCGCGTAAGCGCGACAGGCCGGGTCGTTCGATGTGTAGGCGCCGTCGATTGTTTTACCGCCCTCCCACAATCTTGGTGCAACAAACTCCGCCACCAATCCTTCACTCTTGAGCATATCCCGCACTTCTTCTGCCTTTTTTACGATCTTTTCGGGGCTCAGATCATCCATGTCCGGCACGGCATCGTCATCATGAAACTGCACGGCTTCGAAACCCAACTTTTTATACAGCTTTAGTTTCCTGCCGAACGTGATAGTATCTCTGACCGTCGGTCCAAACGGATCGGCCCCTTCGTGGATATTCCACGGCCCAAATGAAAAGCGATATTCTCCAGCCATTTTATTTCTCCTTAGTTACGAATAATAATCATAAAATTCGAGGCATTCCTCAAAGCATGTCTCTTGCCTTTTGAAGCCGCACACATCTTCCAGGATCGCGCCGGCCCCTTTCTGAGCGATGATCCGGCCAAGTTCGAGACTCTCGGCATCCGCCGGATCATGATAATGCAATGCAGAGCCAATCACACGGGACACCGGTTCGGTCGAAAGAGCATGATTTCGCAGTAAATGCGCCAGTCCGGCCAAACGCTCCTGCGATCCCAGCTTTCGCAGCGGATTACGAGCGACTCGTTGAACCGTATCGGCAAGGTCCCGATTGGGAAAACGCCGGTTCATCAACTCGTCAAGATGCCGCTCCAATCCGGCTTCTTCTAAACCGAAAGACTCAATAAGGCATTGTTTAGCAACATTCAACAGCTTTGTCAAGTTCTTCCTGATTTCAGGGATTTCCAGAGCTTCGTACAAAAAGTGACAATCGGAAAGATAGCCGAAATACGCCAGCGCCGCACCCCCGGCGTTACTCGTATAAAGTTTGCGGGCATAAATTGCCTCAATTTTGTCGGTAAAAGTTAATCCTTCAATCCCGCAAACAACGTCGCCCTGCTGCCCTTTCCATGCCCGTCTATCCACATAAAATGTCTGGCCACCCTCAGCGATTAAATCAAACTCGTTTTCCCCGCCTTTAACCATGCGTTCGACAGAGCAGCGAACACAGGCAAAACTCTCTTCGTCGCATCCGGCTTTCAGTAAAGCTTCGGCAAGCACTTTTTCGGCATTGGGCCAGTTCTCACACAGCAGAATATTCAGTGGTTTGCCTCGCTGCTTCGAGATACCCGCCAATCCTGACGTCACGATTCGAGCGACGATTTCGAGATTCCGGCCTCCGACGGCGGTTGCCATGAAAAGACAATTCGACAAAGCTTTTGAGATTTCCCCGCCCTGCTCGGGCGTTAGAACCTCGTAACCGGATACATGAGACTCCCTTTTTTCCGCCCCCGTCACAAGTACAATGTAACCATCAACCTCGCTTAGACGCCGAGCCAGTTGCACGTCAGCCTCAACAAAGACCGGCGTCAATCCATTAGCCGAAAGCAGTCTGGCAATAAATCCTCGCCCGACGGCACCGGCACCAAATATAAGAACGCTGTCTTTCATCTTTTATCACCGAGACAGGAAACAGGGCACGACAATTCCATGCCGATGCTCCCATCACTGCACAGATTCTCCGGTGGTGCTTTGTTTCTGCTGCAATACCGCGCCGGCGTGACGGGCATAATGGGCGCGTAGGTCACTCGCGTATTCTTTCAGGATTTTTTCGCCGAGGCCTTCATAATCGCCGCAGCGATACAGGGCGCGCGCCAGTACCAGCTCACGCAGTGAGTTATTTCTCGTTATCGTATCGGTGGCGCTTGCCGGAATTCCGCGACTGGCCCGGTCGATATCGATGAAAGCGTGGCCTTGTATGCCGGGCTTAGCCAGCAGCAGAGCCAGAGGTTTCGCGGCGGCCGGCTCGCCAAGGCTTTCGAGTGCCATCGCTACCGCCCGGCAATGCGAGAACTCGCTTTCTACGTTGAGCTGTTCGACCTTCTCCAGAATCGTTTCCAGCGCACGCTTATCCCGTGTTCTGCCCAGAGCAACAATCAGGCTGTCAAGATCACTAACGCTCATACCGTACTGTCCCATCCCAGTGTAATTCCAGCCCGTGTCCCACTCGCGTGACCGTACCGCTTCGGCCAGAGTGCCGGCACCCGCCGGGTTACCAAGCATGCCAAGAATATGGGCGTATGCAAGCTTGTCCTTTTCGGCCTGAGAATTCTCATAAGCCTCCTTGAGCAGCGGCGTTGCTTGCGGTCGGTGAGCAAGAACAATCTCCAATCCTGCGAAGTCATTCACAACATGTTCGACAGCTTCCGCAACCTTTTCCTGAGGCAATGGGAACGAATCTTCGTCGGTCAAAACTCTTTCCGGCAGATTTCCCTTCTCAACAAGATGCTTCTGAAGTGCCTTGATATCGACATCGCGCACCGATTTGCCGCCCTGGGCAGCCATAGCCGCTGCCAGACCCGCTGCGTAGCCCTGGTTCTGAATATCAGGCTGCATCCGGATAACCGGCATGGCATCACGATGAGCGCTTACGCCAAGCCCCGTAACAAGAATCCCATCCAACCCTTTCGGCAACAGGCAGCGATAAGGTACGTTTACGAACATTTCTTCCCTGTCCGGCGGTCGTATCAGGAAAACCGGATGAATAGTAAAACCATGCGAATCGAAATTGCTTCGAGCAATCACAATGGTGTCGGGATAGGTCCGCCCGAGCGTGATATCCATCGGCGACATCGTAAAGTCGCCGACAATCCGACGACGCTCACGGGTATCCGGCAATTGGCCTAAGTCATAGGCATCTTTGTATTTTATCTTAGCCATAACGAATGCACGCCAGACATCGATCACATCGGCGTCATCTATGAACGTCCAATCGGTGTTGGTATATCCGGCACCAAGCTCATGCGGCGGAAGACCGGCGCCCTGGACGGCGACGTTTGTGCCGTCGGTGTAAACGCAGGCAGCGCCCGCCGCAGCGGCAACATCGGCATTACCCGTCGAATCGATAACGACCTTTGCAAGGACCACTCCGCGCCCGGTGCCTGTCGCGACAACCACTCCCTTGACGCACCCGTTCTCTACAAATGTACCGCAACCGAGGGCGCCGAACCAGATATCCGCGCCGGCTTTACGCAATTGGCTGCGATACCATTGTTTCTTCCATTCGATATTCCATCCGCCGCCTCGTGGTTTTGCTCCTGCTTCGAAACCAGCAATTCCATCGTCGATTTCTTTGGTAAATCCTTCGAGATAGCCATAGTAATATTTGCTGATAAAACCCGTCGTTCCCACGCCGCCGAGGCCGTGCAGGTACTCGACGACAAGCGTCCTGGCCCCCTGCCTTGCCGCGGCAATACCGGCCGGGGCGCCGCCCGTGCCGCCGCCGATTACCAATACGTCATATTCTCCGAGTACAGGTATGGCACGTCTGCCGGCGGAAATTTTTTCAGTCCCTTTTGTCTGCGAACGTATTCCACCGAGATTCTCGCTAACATCTCCTGGAACAACCGACGGTGCTGTTTTGTCGAGAAGCCTCACATTTAGCTGCTCCGGCAAATCTTTCGCTTGCGAAGCAGCGGCGGCACCAATGCGATTGCCCGCTTTCATTAACTCCAAAGGTCGAAGCAGCTTTTCGGCGGCTTTTCGCGATATATCCGCGCAGCCGCCAAGCACAAACAAACCTGCAACGCCCCTGGGCCTGAACACATCCAGATTAACCTTCTCTGCGCCGGGCCATGAACCGGACAGACTTTTCTTGGCTTTGACCGGGTCAGGCGGGATCTGAAAAAGGGTCTCCGAAGCATCTACTACCCCCGAATCCCATGTTCTATCTCGGGCAATCTGTTCGGCTAAGGCAAAAGATGCAAATGAGCCGTCCTTCATCGCCAGTTCGATTGTGTACTCGACAGCATCCCGGCTGCGTCCGACTCTGGCAGGGATCGGCGAGGGCATTTTCCTGCCCTTGATGCCCGGACCGGTCTTCAATTGTCCGCCGACTACAACACGCCGAAACGTATGCAATCCGGCGGGATAGGGCTCAAAAGTAGCGCCTGCCATTCTGGCCACACTTGCCCGCGGCGTAGCATCAATAATGACTTTAGCTTTCAGCGCCTGCCGGCCGGAACGGTTGGCCATCACAATACCCGCCGGCTTGCCCTTATTATCAATAAGCACATCTGTTGCATAGCAGCCGTATAGAAACTGCACGCCGGCTTCAAGCAGCGCCTCATCCAGCGTTCTCTTCACCTGCATGGGTGTGGGAGGAAATCTCAAGTGCTCATTTACCTGGGCGGCGGAGTTCTCATCCTCAATTAAAATCTCGCCCAAAAGCACCCGCTCGACATCAGGGCTTTTCCGGACGTGAAATTTCACGTAACGGGCCTGCCCGGTCACCGGCATCGAAAACATAACGGGTCCCCACGGCTCGGGAAGAGACTCGCCGAGTCTCTCATTTCGAATGACTGCGGCCTGCTTCCAGCTCTGCTTATCTCCGCTCACCGAAACACCGATTCGCTGTACTTCGAAATCGCCGGTGAGCCCGGGACTGCGGCGCTGGTAAGCCATGACATGTACTTTCCTGAGTTTACGTTCGGTTCCCATATCGGCAATGATAGTCACGTCGCCGTCATATTGAACGCTTTGCGTGCTCGCACTGTGCCACTTGCCGTCGGTGAGCAGCGACGCCGGCTGCGTATCTTTATGCATGGCAGCGAACGGCTTGTCGGCTTCATAGACCAAATCAACGGAATTATTCGGTACTAACAGGACAGCCGGCTCGGCATAAACCTTCTTCGCAAGTGGCAGGCTCGGCACTTCGCCCGGTTTCAGCCAGAGCCGGTACGTGCCGCAGATATCCTCGCCGAGGTACGGACGTTCGGCGGCAAGAAAAACTTTCGCCCCATGCTCAGCCGCTGCTACCGCCGCAGCCACACCGCCTGACGTCCCGCCTACAACCACCACGTCAACATCGTAAGCAACAGGAATATTCCTCGCCGATTCATTTACCGCTTTTTCATAACCGCTGCTCACAGCTTGTTCGGTGCCGGAAACGCCACTTTGGGAGACTTTCGAACATCCCCCCTGTAAATAAGGCAGACATAACAGCATCGCAAGCAGTATAATATGAACAAATTTCTTCACTTCCAGGCCCTTTCAACAAACATCTTTTCATTATGTTAACCGACATCATATTTTTTGTAAAGATCCCATCATTTACGAAAAAAATCCATACAAATCTCTCAGTCCATATTTCTTGTTTTGGACAGATAAATTCACTCTTAAAATTGAGTATGGACATAAAAACATCGCATTTTTCTCTTGATAAAAAGGCGGTTAATTTGATATAAATATAATAAGTGAGGTTTTGATAATTATAGACGGGCATCTGTTGTATTTAGTTTTCGATCGACGTTCGGTCAAAGCTTAATTATCTATAGTTATTCATAAGGAGGATCGTTATGTATAAAATATTTATTTATCTGGCTTTTCCTATTGTTGTGCTAAGCGTGGCAAGCAGTACACGCGCTGAGCTGGTAGGATACTGGAGGTTTGAAGAGGGTGCCGGGAATATTACATTCGATTCGAGTGGCTATGGGAACGATGGTACTTTGAACGGCAATCCGAAGTGGGTGGAGGGTTATTTCGGTGGCGCCTTGGAATTCGATGGTTCTGATGACTGGATCGATTGTGGGAATGACTCGAGCTTGGATCTTACCAAGTGGACAATAACATTTTGGCTTAAAGTAAATCAGAATAAGAATTACAATGCATTTGTCATCAAAGGTTTAGATGCCGCTGAAAATTACGAAGTATTAGGATTTGAAGATGGTAGCTTCCATTTCCCAATTTCGCACACAGATGGCTCAAGAACATATGTTAATACTGACGCGGGCGTAATTATTGCAGGTGAATGGGCGCATTTTGCTTACAGCTACGATTCGGCTGAGGGTAGAAGATTTTATAAGAACGGGAACTTAATATTTGAGGACACGGAATCCGGAACTCCTAAAACCTCGACTGAATCACTTACAATCGGTAATGAACAACCTCTGAGCAGGTTTGTCAACGGCATAATGGATGATATTCGTATCTACGACCATGTGCTGAGTGAACCGGAAATTCTCTTCGCTATGGAAGGCAGAAAAGGATATCCCTACGCTCTGGGGCCAAATCCGGCTGATGGTGCTCTGTATCCTGACACATGGGCGACCATTTCGTGGAAACCCGGAGATTTTGCGGTCTCGCACGATGTGTATATGGGTGAGAATTTTGAGGATGTGAACAATGGTACCGGCGATACATTCCGTGGCAATACGAACCTGGAATATTTTATCGTTGGCTTTCCAGGAAATCCCTATCCCGATGGCCTTGTTCCGGGAACTACCTACTACTGGCGAATCGATGAAGTCAATGAAACCGATCCAAACAGTCCCTGGAAGGGTAACGTCTGGAGTTTTTCAATTCCTCCAAAGACTGCGTATTACCCAGATCCGGCCGACGGTACTGAATTCGTCGATTTGAATGTGAAGCTCAAATGGACGGCAGGTTTCGGCGCAAAATTGCATTATATAGTCTTCGGTGAAGATTTTGATGAGGTAAAAAGTGCTACCATAGGTATTCCTAATGGTACTTTAAGTTATTCTCCGGGTCCTCTCAAATTAGCCAAGACTTACTATTGGCGAGTAGATGAGTTCGATGGTTCTGAAACATATAAAGGTGATATTTGGTGTTTTACTACTGTGGGCACGGCCAGTAATCCAAATCCGTCTAATGGTGCTGTGGACGTAAAGCCAACAATTGTTCTTAACTGGGACGCGGGATCAGTTGCCGCTTCGCATGAATTGTACTTCGGCACAGATGCAAATGCTGTCGCCAATGCAACGAAGGACTCATCCGAGTACAAGGGGCCAAAAGCTCTCGGAGGGGAAAGCTATAATCCCGGGAAGCTTGCATTGAATACGACTTACTACTGGAGGATTGTAGAAGTCAATAATCTCGATACTGACAGTCCCTGGACAGGTATTCTCTGGAGCTTTACAATTGGCAATTACTTTGTCATAGACGATTTCGAGAATTACGACGCCGGCGACAACCAGATATGGTTTGCGTGGCATGATGGGCTTGGTTATGGCTTGTTAGATACTGATCCTTACTTTGCTGGTAACGGTACCGGCTCGTGTGTAGGAGGCGATGAAACTGAGCCGTGGCCTACCTGGGAAATAATCGTCCATGGCGGCAACCTGTCAATGCCGTATCACTACAACAACAATAAACAAGGCTACGCTAAGTATTCGGAAGCGGAGCATACATTGACCGATCAGCAAGACTGGACAGAAGAAGGTATAACGGAATTATCGCTATGGTTTTACGGTGATTCGTCCAATGATCCTGAGCCGCTTTATGTGGCGATTTCCAATAGCACTGGTAATCCAGCGATAGTGGTCAATGATGATGCTGCCGCGGCACAGATTGACACATGGACCGAGTGGATTATCACGCTTCAGGCTTTTACCGATCAGGGCATCAATCTGACCAATGTTGACAAGATAGCCATTGGTTTCGGTACACAAGGTAATATGACGATCCCCGGCGGTTCGGGTAAAATGTTCTTCGACGATATCCGGTTGTATAAGCCGAAAGATGCTGCTGAATAGTGTGCCTCGTCTCCGCTCGGCATGAAGACTTTCTTGACCCTGAGCGAAGTCGAAGGGCGGGGCCTAAATGGATTGGTTCGATATAGTCCCGGTTGTTTTGCTAATGTGCAATTACGCTCGATATTCTAAAGACCGGCAGTAACAACGCTATTGCAATTGTACCAATAATCGTACCCATGATTGTTATCATTACCGGCTCTATCAGTGCCATAACGTTTCTTATAGAACCTTCGAGCTTTTTTTCGTAAAACACTGATATTTTATCGCAGACATGACCGAGCTTGCCGCTTTTTTCTCCCGCTCGAAGCATCTGGATAATACCCGGCGCAATTAATTCACTACCCGGCGAAATCATTATGGATTCCGACAACTGGTAACCGTCCCGGATCTTTTCATCTACCCCCACCCAAAGCCGCTGAAAATAGTAATTCTGACATGAGCCCTGTATAACTTCTATCGAGTCGAGCAGGCTCACGCCCGTATTGACCATTGTTGCCATGATGCGCATACTGCGGGTTACCACGGTATCAACAAACATTGTTCCCAACACAGGCGTACGAATTTTGATGAAATCTATCACACGCCGACCAGGCAAAGTCCCCGCCCAGTAATACAATCCTATTGCAGCAAAAATAGCCACTGTCAAGACACCGGTCATTATCTGGAAATTACCCAGCATTTTACTGAAACTAACTAATATTTGAGTGAGTTTTGGCAGCGCTGCTCCCCTTGATTCATAAATCCCCATAAATCTCGGTAATACAAAAAACATCAACGTGCCTGTCGCGGCCACGGCCATTAGCGCCATAATGAACGGATATGTCATAGCCCCTTTGATGCGTTTGCGGGTTTCGGATTCGAAGCCCAGATAACCGCTGAGCACGTTGAGCATTTCCCCCATTCTGCCGGAAGCTTCCGAGGCCCTGACCATGCTGATAAACATCGTATTAAAAACTTTCGAATACCCGGCCAGCGCCTTCGAAAAATTATCGCCGCTCTTGACCTTTTCAGCGACATTCATAATTATCATTTTGAATGTCCCATGCTCAGCCTGAGCCGCTATAGCATCAAGAGCATCACTGAGCACGACACCACTATCAAGCATAACAGACAACTGCGTCGTGAACAATATAAGCTCGCTCTGTTTGACCTTGGCCCTATATAAATCCGAACGTGCCAGAGTTGCAGATTGTTGTAAGGCCTTGTTATAATCCTTTGACATTTGTGAACCTGAACTACGCTCTAACTCATCGAAGTTACCGAAACGGTCAACATTTTTCCCCTGTCTACTGTCTGCAGACGTTGACTTGCGGCCATTCTTTGTAGAATCAGATACTTCTGAAGATTTTGTTGCTGGAAAAGTCATAAATTCTTATCCCGCTTCACAGAGAACACACTCAGCACTATCACGAGCATCATAGTTCCTCCTGGGTCGTTCTTAACACTTCCTCGATAGATATAATTCCCGCTTTTACCTTTTCAATTCCATCGGCATGCAAAGAAATCATTCCATTCTGAAGCCCCTTTTCTCTCAACTTTTTCAGGCTCGACCGATCATTAATCATCTCTTTAATTTCCTCGTTCGGCACAAACAGCTCTTGAATGGCAATTCGACCGGCATAACCGGTGTTCCGGCACTTTTTACAACCTACGCCGCGATAGAAATTCTCGATTTTGCCATGATCTTTTTCTACGACTTTCTTTATACTCGCAGGCGGTTCATACTCGGTCTTACAATTCGGACATATCTTCCGAACAAGTCGCTGGGCCAGGACCGCAATCAGCGAAGCGCTCAAAAGATAGGTAGCAACCCCTAAATCCAGCAAGCGCGTCACCGCTCCCGGCGCATCGTTCGTATGCAGAGTTGACAGAACCAGGTGGCCTGTTAGCGCCGCCTGCACTGCGATATCGGCTGTTGCTTCATCACGAATCTCGCCGACCATTATAATATCAGGGTCCTGTCTTAACAGACTTCGCAGGGCTGTTGAAAATTGAAAGCCTGCGGCCTGGTTTACCTGAAATTGATTGATGCCGGCTATATTACATTCCACGGGATCTTCAACTGTGCAGATATTAACCTCTTCATTGTTTAACTCGGACAATGCAGCGTAAAGTGTAGTATTTTTACCCGAGCCGGTCGGACCTGTTACCAGAACTATACCGTTCGGGGATTGTATTACCTGCCTGAACAACTGGAGATTTTCGTAGACAAACCCAAGTGACTCAAGATTGAAAAGAACCTTCTGCGGGTCGATAATTCTGATAACAACCTTTTCGCCAAAATTGCCCGGCATAACGGACACACGCAAATCGATCGGCCTGCCTTCGACCAAAACATGGATACCACCGTCCTGCGGCAGACGCCGCTGAGCAATGTCCAGCTCGGCCATAATCTTAACACGAGAAACAAGAGCAGAATGCATCTGATAAGGCGGACACATCTTTTCATACAATCTGCCATCCACTCTATATCGAACTCTCAGCTTCTTATCATCAGGCTCGATATGAATATCACTGGCATTTTCCCGCACAGCGTTATAAAGCAGATAATTGACCAGTTTTACAACCGGCGACTGTCCGGCTATTTCCTCGAGATTGCTGATATCCTGGGTGATATTTTCTATCAGTGCAAACTCTTCCAGCCCCTCTTCATCGATAATATCGTCAATGACAAAAACATTGGCGGCCGGCAAATAGGTCTGCAATGTAGCCTTGATATCCTTGCTCGTCGAACATACTATCTGGACCTTACAGCCGCTTATACGCTCTATTTCGTCTATTAAAAATACATTCGTAGGCTCACTGACCGCTATCGTGAGCACATTATTAACCTTAAACAGCGGCAGGACGATGTATTCTTCGAGAAATTCTCTCGGCAATATCTCGATTACTTTCGGATCACATATCTTAGGGGTAACTTGCGCATAAGGCACACCGTAGCCTTGAGCCAGTGCCGAGGCTATCTGGTTTTCGGTACAATAACCCATCTCCACGAGAAGTTCGCCGAGCAGCTTGCGGTGGCCTTTATCCTTCTGCTCAGCCAGAGCTGTTTCAATCTGCTCAGCAGTTACGATATCACGCGCGAGCAATAACTGCCCAAGCTGCATCTTGTTTTCAACTGCTATCTGGCTCATATCTCGTATCTCATATTTTGCCGGAACTATTAGATGATTTGACTTTGTTGCCTACGCAAAACTTTTTACCGCCTCAGCAAGTTCCGAATAGTGATCAAATTCGTTTTCAAGCTGAGTAATTTCCAGAATTCTCATGCAGTTTTCATCAAGGCCCGCCAATCTAAGCTCCCGTTTGTTTTCGTTGCAGTAGTCGCGCGACCACAGCAACTGTTCCAATCCCTGGCTATCGATAAATCCAACGCCGCTCATATCAAGGACTATGTATGTCTTATGTTTAGCGATAATATTTGTGATTGTATTTTGGAACAATTCGGCAACATCGCCATCCAGCTCACCCTGCAATTCAACAACCGTAACATCGTTATAATCTTGTATTTTGACTTTCATCTGATTAGTGTCCCCACAGCGGCAGTGCCATATTCCTCGGAACTATTGCCGCTGTCAATTTCACCGAAACCATCCCGTATAATATCCCAGAGCCTGTAGACATCGCTTTCAAGAAATATCCTGCCGAGTTTCTCATCAAACTGCGTACCCAATCCTCTTTCTATCTCCGCAAGGGCCTGTTCCACCGTCAAAGCATTTCTATAGGTTCGCTTCGACGTCATTGCATCGAAACTATCCGCTAATCCTACAATTTTTCCCGTCAGGGGTATTTTCTCGCCAACCAAACCATTAGGATAACCCCTGCCATCGATTCGCTCGTGGTGGCACAATACGCCCGGCACAATATCGCGCATCTGCTGTATTTCACGTAGAATACCTGCTCCTATCGACGGATGTTTTTTGATACTGCTGAACTCCTGCTCTGTCAGCTTGCCATTCTTCCGCAATACAGCTTCCTCAATTCCTATCTTTCCTATATCGTGCAGCAAGCCAGCCAAATAAACTTTGTGTATTTGTTCTTCTTCCAGAGGTTCCTGCTCGGAGAGACGTTCGGCGATCCATCGAGAAATAAATGCAACCCTTTCGGAATGGCCGTGGGTGTACGTATCTTTGGCATCAATACTGCTTGTCAGGGCCTTAAGAGAACCGATGAATAATTCTTTAAGGTCTTTAAACAGCCTGCCATTCTCGATAAATACGGCACAACCGCCGGCCACCGAAGTAAACAGTTTTACATCAGTACTGTCGAAATCCTGTTTGCCGATTCTATTGATCGCAACCATAAATCCCATAATAGAGTTGCAGGTGTTATTTTTCCCCGCAAAATGAGATTCCGCTTTGTTTTTGCCGAATAAAGGTACTGCAATAATATTATTTATCCGGCTCGGCCAATCGTATCTGAAAGACGAATCTACTTCGCTGTCCAGCAGTGCTTCTTTGCCGCTGTTTATATCATCCGTCAGCCGACTATGCAGAATAGCGGCCGCCTGCTCATCTATGTCAATCAAACCCGAACCGGCAGCTATGACCCAATGCCGTTCGTCTTCTATGGTCTTTTCCAGCAGTATCGCGATACCTTCAACGGAAACAATTTCAGTCAAGCTGTCACAAGCCATCTGCAGGAAGTTGGAATCTGCTTCAGTAACTTTCATATTTGTGCTGAGCCTGTGAAGCAGCACCAACTCTTCGTAGGTTTGCGCCAGTTCCGTACCGACCATTTCAATTTGTTCTTCGGCTTTTGTCTCAGCCCTGAATTTCTCCGCTAAAAGCCGGAGCATCTCAATAAAATAATCGCTATCTATTCGAACCGGACCGGTGTCACCTTCATTACATGAAACATTACGCGCTGGAGCTGACAATGTATCACCTAAGTCAATCAAAGCTGTTCCTGCAGCGCTACGGCTCTTGTTACATACACGAGCGGATTTCAAAACAACACCCAGGGCAATATTCTCATCGCCAAATCGCTGGACAGACATATCGGCAGCATCAGTACAGCTTTTCATGCCACTTTGGTCCAAAGCCTGCCGGGCCCACTCAGTTAACTGTTCCTTGCTGCTTTTGAATCTTTCGCCCTCACACAGCAAGACAAGCTCACCTGTGGCATTAAAAACTGCAAAATTGACGCCGAATTTCTTTATTCTGCCGCCAAATTCTTCCAACTCACATATTTGTGAGGTGGCTAAAGTGTTCCTTCCAGTATCCAACATAGCTTTCAGCGAATTACTGATTTTTCTTGGTCGTTAATTATCCGTCACTAATTCTTTCTCATACAGAATGTCTTCGATGTTCCCTAACAGCTCCTTCGGGCTAAAAGGTTTACTCAGACATCCAGATATTTGCAAACTTTCCTGCTGCTCCTGCGGAATAGCAAAGCTTCTGGCAGTCAGCATAATCACAGGTATATCTTTCGTTTCCTCATTCTGCCTAAGCTTCTCTACAAGTTCCAGGCCTGTCATTACCGGCATTTGGAAATCCGTAACAATAATATTCGGCTTGTCCCTTAGCGCCAGATCGAAAGCCTCGGCGCCATTATCTGCCGAAATGACCTCATAACCGTTATTACGTAGTTTAATAGCCACTACATGAACGATATGTATCTCGTCATCTACAATTAAAACTCTCTTGTCAGCCATTATCTTGCCTCCACACAAAATTAACTTACATCGTGCAGCGTTAATCGCACGATTTGCGTATTTCTCACAATTCCTACACTATTGAGGCTGATTGCCTCCTCGCCAAAGGCAACTCAAAGCCGAAAGTACTCCCTTCACCGACCTTGCTCGTAACAAACACTCGGCCGCTGTGAACCGTTTCTACCATTTGTTTTACAAGATTCAGCCCCAGGCCTGTTCCTTTCGCCTGCTTTTTGTTGGCCCCAACCCTGTAAAATTTGTCAAATACATGCTCGACTTCATCTTCAGGAATACCTACTCCCGTATCAGTGACAATTACCCGCGCCAAAGATGCAGCCTCGTCAACTTCAGTTGCAATCCTAACGGTCCCTCCTGACCGTGTATATTTGACAGCATTACTCAGCAGATTAATAATTACCTGAGACATCATGTCTTTATCTACATATACCTGGTCGAATACGATCGGCTTTTGCCCAATGATCTCGATATTCTTTTCTTCAGCGAAACCTTTGATCATCTGCAACTGCTCTTCTATGAGCATTGTCAAGCTTACCGGCTCCTTGTTCACTTTTACCAGGCCCGATTCAATACGCGAAGTATTCAGGATATCTTCGATCAGCCGATTTAACCGCTTGGCTTGATTCTGAATCACTGAATAAAATTCTTTCTTTGTCTGCTCGTCATTCGCTTCACCATCAACAAGCATTTCCGAATAGGCTGTAATAGAAGCAAGAGGTGTTTTCAGCTCGTGCGATACATGACTGACAAAATCATTTTTCATCTGCTGAATTTGTTTCTCACGTGTAACATCATGCAAGACCGCCACAATTCCGCAAACCTGCCGGCTCTGGTCATAAACACACGAAACAATGCAGTCAAAAGTTTTTCTATCTCCATCTTCTAAAAATTCAATCTCTCGTCTGATTGCCTGGCCTTTACTTTTTCTGCTGTGACTTAAAAAACCTGCAAATTCACTTTGGTCCGCACCTATTAGTTCGGTTAGAGGTCGATGCTGCGAGTTCTTAAAATCAAACTTAAAAAGTCGCCCTGCCGCCTCGTTCGCCATTAAAAGCCTGTCATATTCATCAACAACAATGACAGCATCACGAATACTGTATATAATCGCCTCGGCGTTTTTTTCCCTTTTGTGGGACAATTGAATCTGAACCTGAAAATCATTGATTTGCTTGTCATACTCGGCAGTGCGAGCAACACTATCGTTGAAATGCTCGTTAACAGCTTTGCACAATTCTTCTACTTTTGTCTTTCTGAGGAATGCGAAGAAGCTTTTGCTCCTGCCAGCAGCATTTGCCTTGTCATCCTTAATAAGCATGGCTATGGACGTGACCGCCCCGGCCAGTCTCAACCAAGACCAACCAAGCAAAATCACGCCCACAGCCATGAAAACGCTACATACCGGCACAACATAGCCGGCATGACGCCAACCCTCTTCCGTGCCAGAATTCTGCCCCACGGCAAGAATCGCTATGAACATACAGCACGCCACTACCAGCGTGACTATCAAATATACGCTTCTTCCAAGTCTCAAAACAGCTACTCCATCCTTCTTCATACTTCAAATCGCATCTTGATTTACTATCAAAGATCATTTCCTATGCCATTTGGCGGTATCTTCACTCTCGACAGCTTCCAGCATAATCCTTTCGAGTTTTTCCGCCTCTGCAGGACTTGACTCGGCGATGATTCTCTCTTTCAAACGTATAGCCTCAAGGTAGGTCGGACGGAGATTCAGTGCACTATTGAGCTCTTTCATTGCCGATATACTGTCATTTTGGCTATATAAACTAACGGCTTTTGCGTAGCGATCTTCTGCTAATCTGGACCTGTCTATCCACTGCAATACGTCTTTTGCACCCAAGCGTTTACGGCTGACGTCCGCCGCCCTTGCCGCACCCTCAGTTTCATTTGGCTCTTCTATAATATGAGGTGTAAGAAGGACCATTACCTCCTGTCGTTCTGTTCTATCACTTGTCCCTCTGAAAAGAGACCCTACAAGAGGTATATCTCCGAGGATAGGAACCTGGGAACGTGTCGTATTTACAACATCTCTGAACAAACCGCCAATGACAACTGTTTCTCCATCCTTGACGAGTATGTTAGTCTGCAATTCTGTTGTGGTTTCATCCGGAGCTTCTGTGGTGCTATTAATTTCAGCAGAACTATCCTTTGGGTATATTTCCATCCGGATGTAGCCATCGTTGCCAATGTAAGGTCTGAATACAAGCCTCGTACCAGTTTCAAGGAATGCAACTTCCTCTGTCGTGGTATTTTGATTTTGAGTGGTTTGAGAACGGTATCCAAGCTTTTTACCTATCAGCAAGGAACCTTGTTGCTTGTTGATTGCAAGAATCTTGGGATTTGCAAGTACAGTCACATCAGTTACTTCTTCTAATGCGCTTATGAATCCCTGTAGTTTGCCGCTACTTACTCCAACTCTTAGACCATAATCCACAGGTATGAAGCCGGTGGTTTCGATAGGTGTCCCTGACTTTCCAGTTATTAAAGACGGGAAATTATCCACGTTCACACCAGACAACAAGTTCCAATCTATACCAAAGTACGTATCTTCGTTAAGAAGAACGCTAAGAATTGTGGCTTCAACAAGTACCTGTTTCGGCTTAATATCGAGAGATTTAATAACTTCTCTGGCCATTTCGATTTTTTCGGGAAAGTCATAAACAACAATTTTGTCGTTTAACGCCATACTATCACCACCACCTCCTGAACCGAGAGAACCACCTCCACCACCAGAAGATGAACCGCCGCTGCTTCCGCCTCCACTACCCCCAGATATAGTTTTTTCAGAGGCAGTACTAGCCTGAACCACGGCATCCCCGCTCAAAACCGGCATGATCAGCTTACTGGCTTCTTCCGCGGTAATGTAGTATAAAGTAAAGACCTCATGGACTTTCCGTGCCGGGTCATTCTTTAACTTTTGGTATTCGTCCTTGGTATAAACCTTGATTAGCTGGCCATCTTCTTCATATCTGAAGTTCTCGCCTAAAATCGCATCCATAGCCTCTTTGAAGGTGACATTCTTAAGACTCCTGAACGCCAATACACCGTCGACATTAGGCGATGGCACAATGTTCTTTTCACAGAGACTGCCAAGCATTGCCAAAGCCTTGCGTACGCCAAAGTCCTCCTCGACTTCGAACTTGTCAATTATCTGGGACGGCTCGCCGGTGGGTGTATTCGCACCAGCGGTGGTTGTTGCTATCAGCATTATCAACACAAAGCCCCACACAAACAGGCTTCTCCGTATTTTCGTCTTGTTATTCGTAACTTTATCACAATACATAATTTGGCTCCTTTTTTTCATCATATAACAATCATTTATCAATCATTGACACCTGCGTAAGTCTCAATGTTACTTCTGCTTCTCTACACTTTATGACCACCTTGTTCTCTTTCCCTTTGATCTCAATCACTTCACATTCATATATATCTACTCCATCACGGATGAGCACTTTATCGCCCACTGATATCACTTTATTGTTGATAAAAGCCCGGGGATTGTTGCTCAACACTACTATTGCTTCCAGTTTCAGCTTCTCTGCAACTTTTCTTATTACTTCTTCATTACCATTTTTCGAAACGACTTTTACTTCTTCAATAACAGCTAAATTGCGCTCTTGCCCACCTTCAAAGTGCCACCAGCCTTTCGATGCAAAAAAGTCCCTGGTGATGACATCATTACGCCCTGCGACCTGCGGCAATTCTATAAACGACACATTTAATTTCTGATCCAACGTGCCTTCGACGTTCAATTGCTCTGTCACAAACGCCGCTTCAGCCGCTTCCGGCGCTTGCTTAGTGAGCACTCTGACCCACATAATGGCCATCACTGCAACCAAACATGATGCTGCTACGGCTTTTTTCCTTTCAGCCGTCAATCGACCGATAAACCCGTTAGCCCGGCCGCCGCGATTTGTCACCTTCTGTCTCATCTGGACTATTGCCTTCTTCTTACCCTTCTTCTTATCCTTACCCGACTTTTGCTCTGTAATATATGATTGCCCTCGTCTCCATGCTCACCTGGCCTTTATAACTGCTGTCATTAGACAACTTTACCTGCTCTATGCGAATTAACCTGTCTAATGCCTGGAACTGGCGATAGAGCTTGAATATCTGCGACAATTCACCCTTACAGCGTATACTAACCGGAATACAATTGAACTGGTCAGCTTTCACTTCCACACCGGGTGTGATCTCTTGTTCTTTCAAATTGTTTTCATTCATCAAATCAGTAACGCTGCCTAAAAATCCGCCAAAGGTATTTTTCTCAGGTATATTTGCCTTATAATTTCCAAGCTTGTTCTTCAGCTTCAGCAATTGCTCTTTGTGCAGAGGCAGTTGCCTGCTATCCGCAGCACCTTTGGCAATTGCAAGTGTCTGTGCAATTTTGGCCTGTTTAACAGCCTTCATTCTCTTGCGTAAAGGCATATATCCAAACAGCAAAAACACGCACACAATCACTCCAGCTACCACACATATCGTTAATTGTTGTCGTTCCCGAAAAAACATCTTTGCTTTTCACCTATTTACAGCTCACGATAATTTGCCAAATAGCAATTTATCTCAAACTCATTTACCTGAATCTTGCTTTGGACTCCGGACTCGCCAGCACGACCCTTATTTTTTACAGTCCCTCCGGCAACATCTGTCTCAGCGAAAGATGAAGACGCTCTATCGATCCCGATTTCGGCATCTCCCCGCGAAAAGGCCAGGACAACCTGACAAAAATACGGCGAGTCTTCCAATTTACACATCAAAGTCGCCACATCGCTCGCATCCGCCGCCACACCGGCTATCACTACCTTGAATCGCACATTACCAAGCGGCAGTTCCTTCTTGTTGCTCAAGCTGGCCTGGACCGCCCTGACAACCGCAGCCGGAGGTGATTTGACATCATCCTCGTCCAGGAACTTCTCTGCGATAAATTCCGCTTTTCGAAGGACTATCTTTTCATCAATCAAATAACTCATCTCTGCTAAAACGCCTGCAACATCAATCCTGGAATCGATTTCTTCTATGGATTCGGCGTTTTTTCTTAACAGGCTCATTTCACTTTCAAGCTCAGCCAATTTTGCAGAAACTTTTTCCGCCTGAGCCTGATTTGTCGCCATTTGAGCATACTGGGCTTTGGCTTTCGAAATCGAGTGTGTGGTAATAAAACTCCACACCACCATTACCACAAATACACCACCTATTGCGATGTATTGCGTGCGATAACTGACCTGGCGCCGTCTGCCGCTTTTGTACCATTCCGGAAGAAAATCAATTTCTTTCATATCTCTCTCGTAACTCGTATGTCGCCTGACGTTTGCCACTTTTGATTTTATCCCATCCTTTAAGACTAAGCCCCACAGCTACCGCCCACTCACAAAACAGACCACGCCTGCTACTATTAAAATGTACGTTTGTTCTTGCACCTGACACATCAAAACCTCTCAACGGCTGGGCCACTTCAATCTCAACCGCCAATCGACGCTTTAATACATTAAGTAAAATATCATCGTACGCTCCACCCCCGGTAAAAATTGCCCGCTCAACACGCCTGCCCCTGAATGTCACCGTATAATACCTGAGACACAAGGACACTTCTTTTGCAAGGTCCTCAGCAACCGCATTTACCGCGTCAACCATCACTTGTCGGGTCGATGGGTCCACATTATTCCGGTTCTCGTCAGGCGTTTGTTCCGCCAGGTCCGACTTGCCTGAGAAAAGGTCCGAATCCGCCCGAAGCGATTCTCGCAACGTCTCGGCCTCACTGACATTAACACCCAATTTTGTTGCGATTTCCTGCGTAAAATTTTGTCCACCGATCGAAATATGTTTTACAAAACTAATTTCTCCCCCCCTGCCAAACACAACGGTTGTAAGGCAGCTTCCTACATCAACAAAAACAGATATCCGCTCTCTATCCTCCTGACGTCTCAGCGACCTCTCAAAGCTCCTGAATAACGCACATGGAATCGTATCTATTGCCACCGGTCTCAGTTCGGTTTCTTCAATCATTTCGATGTGGCTCTTTATCGTTTCGTTATCTGTGGCGAATAAAATCA
>CAZTDF010000060.1:0-1350 GCA_964612465.1 uncultured Pirellulales bacterium | reverse complement strand
GATCATATTTGCCGCAGAGCGTATTTGTAAACTTGCTGCCGAACTCATCATTGGTACCGCCGCCAGCGCAGCTATTGCGAGTATCACAACCACTATGATTATCTCTACCATAGTGAAACCGCCGCTTATCCCTCGCAAACCGTACCTGGTGTCCTCCTCGACACAGGGACAATGCAGCCTCGCTGTCTGATATGTTAAACCTGGCATTCCAACTAACCTCCTCGTTCTGTGCCGATACATTATCACCATCCTCCATTCTCTTTTCGTCCTGTTTAAGAGGCATCTTTACCCACTAAACAACCAACTTTACAGCTCGATACATCTTTAGTGTTATCTGACCTCTTAAAACTTATATAACAGACAAGTTTTTCCCTCACACATTCTGTATATTGGACGCTAAGAAAACGATATAAATGTCATTTTTCATACTTTCTACAGTCAAGACCAATAGAATTGGTACAATCGTCAAAACAGTACTATGGTAACCATCCTTTATTTCGATGTCCTGCCGCTATTCGATACGTTGTTAGTATTCTTTAACATATTTTGGTTTTTTCTTTTTATTGCACGTAAAGGCCGATAAGCACTCCTCCTCAGAAGCCGCGAGAATCCGCAATTTAGCCGCCCTTATGGCACTCTTTCGATGCTCTTGAAAAACGCACCCGCCGCTTGTCCCCACTTTTCTGCGACACCCTCATCAGACCAAACCACAATAGCCGTCTTTGCCGGCGCAGCTTTTATGGTAATATTACCATTTCCTACGATACCATTTTCGACAAACAATCCACCGATTATGTTAACACCTGTAGCGCTGGAACTGATTTGCGTCTGCCCCTCAACGATGGCAAGTCCGTAAACATCCAACTCGCAACCATCTTCTATTATCAGATCTCCAGTCACCAAAATTGCGGGTAAATTCTTTCCTGCTGTGATAACGTTTCCATTTCCACTTATTGTTAAATTGGCGTCAACTATCAGCATGCCCTCGATTTGGACGTCGCCAGCCAACTCCAAATCATCGATGCTATAACATACTTGCACAGGATCGTATGGACCAAACTGTTCACCAGAGAGACTTTCGTCACCTATGGTTTCTACAGGATAGTTCGAGGTGAAGTCGGCAACCGTAACCCTGGGCCAGGCAACAGGATACCCAGTGGTTACGTACTCGTTTTCCCGCCCGATGATTGTCCCGCTTATATTGTCTGTGGCGAACGCGTCACCGATGATAGTTCCACTATTCGTCAAAGTGCCGTCGCAATAGACATCTCCTTTGATTATCGTTGCTGACGAAACCGTTGTGTCCGAACCGGCCCAGTAAGCAATGCACGGATCAAGCCGAAGCTCAGC
>CAZTDF010000059.1:19222-21849 GCA_964612465.1 uncultured Pirellulales bacterium | reverse complement strand
TTATTCCTCTGCAGAGCTTTGCCGATCAGGGCGTGGATTTGACGGACGTCGATAAAATCATGATCGGCTTCGGGACCAGAGGCAATACGACGATACCCGGTGGTTCGGGCCGTATGCTATTCGATGACATCCGGCTGTACCGGCAGGGAGAAGCTGCCGGCGAATAAACGTTGCTTTAACGGTAATAACGCCGGGATTAAAATTGATCCGGGGCCTGTACTGTTTGCTTTCAGTATCGGCCCCGGTTGTCTTTTTGTGAAACGATCTTAAAAATCGGTGTCGAATCCGTAGAGTATGATTTGCGGCGGCGTGTCCTGCCATTCGGTGGGGCGGCATTCGCGGGCGCCGGTCGTATAGTAAATATATTTAACGTTTTTATCTTTAAGCTCGTCGAGTATCGCCTGCGAGATTCCGGGTTCCAGCGCCGGTTCGAAAAGAAAGTTCTTCGGGCACAGATGAGAGCCGCCGCCGAAACTCTGGGAAAAGTAGCCGGCCAGGACAATAGGCTCGGTAGTTAGTCCTTCGATGCGGGTTTGATCGAATTGAACAGAAGTGGGTGTGCCGCCCATCATACTCCAGCGAGCATAGTGTTGCACGGTCACGGATACGCCCGTATTGGGATCGTCCAACGAGCATACTTCAAGATAGTCCTCTTCGGTTGGCGTCCACGGTTGATAGAGAGCCGCTGCCTCGGTTGACGTTATGTTGACGTCATCGATGAGCACGGGATTTTCGTATTCGACTTCGAAACTGATCCTCAGGTCGTCCGGTGTAACAATCGGGTCCCGCAAAGTGCTCTCGAATAGCGGTTCGGTGCGGAGCCGGTAAGTCCGCGGATTGTTGATGTCTTCAAAGCGCCACGTGTCAGTCACCGCGTATTGGTCGAATTCCCACTCCGGCGGTTCGTAGGTGTGCGCGGCTCCGGGCAATGAGGGCAATTCGACAGAGATTTGCTTAACCTGTCCTTCGGCAACATATTCGATATCGACCGTATCGTAAATACATTGCTGAAGATTGTCCTCGCTGAGCCAGATATTTTTCGGCCTGAGCGTCCAGCGCGATTTCAGTCTGTGGCTTGTGAATACGTTGCTTCCTCTGCCCTGCAGCGACACATATTCTCTTGGCTCTGAGAGCATGTAGGGCGTGGTATATTCGACGCTGCCGGGTAGTGGGATTTCCCGTATCTGTTTGATTATGAGTTTGCCATCGGGTGCTACTTTTTTAAACTCGAAGTCCAGCATGAGATCGTCTTTTTGTACGGCCTGGCAATATTGTTCCGCGGCCGCAGTTAACAGTTCGTATAGCTCAATATATTCATGCTCCCACTCGAGCACAGTGTTCTCGCGCAGCGGTACGAGGCTCGAACGACGGACAAGCCACGGAAATACTCCCTCAAAATGGCTCATTTCAATTCTGACTTCTTCCGGAACAGCATCTGCGGGTGGATTCGTGACCGAAACTGCTCCCTTTTGGCAAACCACATTAGCAGTCCAATCCATGCTCCAGCCTCTTTGCATTGTGGCAACGCCGTTTGCCAGTTCGATCTCATCGGGAAAAGATTGGTGAGTCAGCAGGGCCATCCCGACATCCGCCTCGTTTACACCGTGCTTTAACCGTTCCAGAAATGCGTTGTCATTGTAGAAACTGGCAAAGACCTTTCGAATGGCCCGAAAGACTCCACGCTCGGCGCCGTCGGAGGCGTCGCAGGCACAGGGGCCGGCATCATCCTGGTCGATGTCGTCGGCCAGACAGCCGCTATAGCTGTCGTACAGGCCCGCCCCCGTAAACGCTTCGCTGTCCTCGACGTTGGTCGAGCTGCGAAAACGGATCTTTATGTCGGGATCGAATCCGAAAGTCTCAAGGGCGTCGATGACCGCGGATTTTATCTCCGGGTCGAACTGGGCGGTATTAGAGTTTTCGATTAGATTGCGAATTGCCGCCAGGTCTCTGGATAATCCTTTCATGTCCGCGGGGGGATATCTTGTGTATTGTGACAGGCGCAGGGCGATTTCGTCTCGAATTGTGCCTCCGCTGAAGGGCGCTCGAATCTGCCACTTTTTCGGATCGTTCAGATCGTCCGTCAGGAACAGCCCGCTAAGGATGATGGTCTCGCTTGTGCCGTTATAAAGCTCGATCCAGTCGGGAAATTCGCCGCTTTCGGCCGGGTCCTCGATAGTCGTTTTATTATCAGCCATGAATTCGTTGATTACCAGGCCGTTGCTGTCGCCGGCCGGAGAGTTCGCCGTAGCGGGTGATGGATTCTCGAAGAATTGCCAGATATCTCCGCCGTCAACGGACCGTCCGTATGAGATATTCTCCTGCTGGGGCCCGAAGCTCAGGCTGTCGATGAGTGTTTGGCCGTCGCTGTCGAAAAGGCCTATATCCTCCCCCGACTTGCTCAACTTGAAACCGGTATGAAAAGGTCCCTGCTCGGTATCGTCATCGGCCCAGAAAAGAGCGTGCCCGCCCGGGGCCAGTACGACCGGCGACATGCTGGGCAAAGACTGGTCGAGAAAGGCGTTCCAGAGGTCGAATGAGAATGCCATAGCCTTCGGCGAATTGTCCGGGATTGCCCGTCGGAGGATGCCGAAGTTTGCCGCCTTGCCGCCGACATAGCCGATATCGGC
>CAZTDF010000059.1:16487-19122 GCA_964612465.1 uncultured Pirellulales bacterium | reverse complement strand
CCCTGAGATTTCGCGAGTATTGCCACATGAGAATTCGGCGTCGAAGGCATCAGGCTGATAATGCCGGCCACGGATGGAATCTCAGCCGGCACGCCGTCGGTCAGCAGGATATCTCCCGGCAGCAAGTCGCCATTGGTGAAAGCTGCCTGGATTTCGCTGCCGGCGAAGAATTTGAGTGTACCCAGGGCCCAGCCGTCCGAATAGCTTACGTTGCCCTCGGCCCATTGGGCTGTAGAGCCGATCGGCACGCTCTGACTTTCGAACCAGTCACGATTTTGCCGGGCTACGGTATATTGCTCGTAGGTCGGGAAATAGTACGCCGTGACGTTGGGCTCGGCTATGACCGAAGCCTTGACAATATTGAACAGGCGGACGATTTCTTCACGGCTGTAGGGATCGTTTCGAACAAGCTGTATGCCGTATTCATTGAACGGCGGATCCGCCCACGGCGGCAGAATCACAGCGCCGAGCACCGCCTGCTGGCCTGCCTCGTGCAGGGTGACATTATCGAATTGTTCTATGGTCATGCCTATGAAAGGATCGAGGCACTCGAGCGCGAAATCAAAATGGTATTCGTATTTCCGGCAGTTCTGATAGTACACGACGTTCGGGTCGAATCCTTCCTTGGTTATTATCGTAAACTTGACGTACGGCGGAGACGTCCAGCTTTGAAACTCATCGTCAGGATATTCAATCTGGTTTTTCCATACTAACTCTGGTTCTTCACCTCTGGCGAGAACAAGACAGGGGACCAGGAGCACTAAAATCAGGCAACGATTTCTAAAACACATGGCCACTCCACCTTAATATACAATTAGTAATATTCAAGCCACATCCTCAAATGAATGCAGCTTGTAAACAACTCATATTATACAATTTTTGGCCTTAATTTTCCAGTGATTTTGCTTAATCTTAACGTAACTGGTCCAGCTTAAGGGAGTATGTGAGGCTTTCACCCGCTTAATAAAGAGCATAGCCAGGCGGCAAGAAAAGCGCCGTAAGTTCCGATAGCGTAGCCCATGAGGGCCATAAGTATGCTTGCCGGTACAAGTTTTTCATTGTGATGGGCGGCTACTACAGGGGAACTGGCCGCTCCGCCAATGTTTGCGGCGCTGGCAATTGCCGTAGAATGAACATCCACTCTTAACAGATACGCACCGAACACACAGAAGGCCCCGTGAATGGCTATCCAGATGTAACATGCTAATAAGAACCATCCGGCGGAACCCTCGAGGCCTGATATATCGGCTTTTGCACCCATGTTCGCGACGAAGATATAGACGAGAGCCATTGCAAGCTCATGGCTTGCGGGGATATGTCTTGCCGGGGTCAGCGAAAGCAGGAGGCCCATTGTAGTAATCAGCAGAATTTTCCATGTCGAGGCGGTTAAAATCGGTTCGAACTGAGGAATTTTGGCCGAAAGGATTTCTGCGACCCAAGTGCAAACGAAGCCCAGTACAAGAAGGTAAAGGAAATGTCTCATTCGGACGTGCCGCTGTGAGTCCTTCGATTCTACCCGGATTGTCTCAAGCATCTGGATTCGCTTTTTGTCCACCCGTGTAAAACGATTGAACGCTTTGGCGAAGTTTTTCGATCCCAGCAGAATCGGCAGCCATATAATATAGACAAGATTATCGCCCAGCACTGCGAGCCCGAATCCCTGGCCGCTCGTCTTAAGCCCTTCGGTGACGGCCGCCATGTTGCCTGTGCCGCCGATCCAGCTTCCGGCTAACGAACCAAAAGCTTTCCATGAATCTTCGGGCAGTTTGCTTGCGACAAGTAAAAATGCTATTGGGGCGCCAAGCACTACGCCGGCGGTGCCGAAGAGCATTACGAAGATGCCCCTGCCCATCATTTTGATTGTCGATGAAACATCCACTTTTAGAAGCATTATTATCAGAAACATCGGCAGCACGGTTGAGCTGAGCCAGTCATACACTGCCGAAGTTTTTGTTAATATGCCGGTGTTTGACATTATGGCGGGTATGGCGTAGATAAAAATCAGCGGCGGAAAATAATTGAAAAGCTTCCATCGCGTTCGTTCTTCAAGGAAAAAGAAAAATGCCCCGACTCCGCAGAGGACCGTTAGGACTCCCACCTGGCTGGAAACTAATGATTCATCCATGACTTCTTGTCCCAATCAAAGAAGCTGATTTCAAGGCAGCTTCTACGGTCGGAAATTCCTTCCAATGAAAACGAAAAGGCTCAGATGTTGCTTGTTATAATCGTAAAATCGCCGTCCTTAAAAGAGATATCTTTGACTCGAATACCCCTGATATTTTTTTCTTTAAGCAGCTTGTCTGCATCGACGAAGATTTTCGGATATTCGAGTCTCATATACGCGGGTAATTTAAGCTGGAGTATTTGTTTGAGCCGGCTTACGGCTCTGTTTAGATAGCTGCTCACGATGGTAAGTTCGAATATAGCAAGATTATCGCTGAAACTCAGGTATCCTAACGAAGCGGGAATATACGGCAGAATGAATGAATTAGTCTTTATCACAAAATGAATTCTTTCACCTTCGACTTTCAGGCGTAATATCTCTTCGCGCAAGAGTTCATTGGAAATCAGAATTTGTGTTAATTCTTCGAGATTAAAAGTTATTTTTGCCATGGCTTTCCCTTGCCGGATCCCG
>CAZTDF010000059.1:3711-16387 GCA_964612465.1 uncultured Pirellulales bacterium | reverse complement strand
AGAATAGAAAAGCGTCAGATGTTTGAATAGAACAAAACATTCTATTTTAGCCTCCGTTTAAAATAGGTAAGCTACGTATTACCTCTGCTTTTCATCATCGCCGGCCGGCGAGCGCTCTGCCTTTTGCCTGGCGGCGGAAAGATCCTTGAACAGCGATCTTATATTGAAGAATCCTCCGATTGTAACAACAATCGAAAGGCAGGCAAAAAGCGCCAGGCTCAGAAAGAAGAAGAACGTCCAAATTTTAATCCAATCCATATAAATTACTCCTGAGTTTCCAAAGAGTTCATAATCTGTTTCTTATCCGGTAGCAGCAGCGATCCGACAATCATCAGGACAATCGCCAGCGCCAGGACGGTCAGGCCGATAATGGCACTGGGTATATCACCTTCGATTTCAAAGCGTTTCTTGATTGGGTCCAGCAAGGGCGAACATAATTGTTGCACCTTCGACAGGCCCAGAAGGGCAAGAAAACCGGCAATCAGCGCCAGATATGCTCCGGCTCTGCTGGCTCGCTTCCAGTACAGCCCGAAAGCCAGCAGCGCAAATCCGCCGATTGAGTATATGGCCCCGGAAATGGCCATGTAGTCCCACAAATCCTGTTCGAGAGGATACCAGAGACCCCAGACGAGAATGAAGATACCGATCGCAACGATGAATATTCTTGTCAATAAGAGTCTCGCATTCGAGGACAGGTCTTTTTTGAACCACGGCGCGACCACATCCTGAGTGAGCACCGAGCTCCAGCACAAAAGATAGCTGTCGTGAGTCGACATGAACGCTGCGAGCATCCCCGCCGAGATAATGCCGATAAAGCCCGCCGGCAGGATCTGGCTCAAATAGAACGGCATTGCAGTCAGTGACAAATCGGAGTTTGCCTTTCCATCGGCGGACAGGAATATGCCCTTGAGAGTCGGATTATTGGCGATAAAGACCAGGGCACAGATTCCGAAGAAGTAGGGGATCAGAAACCGGATAAGAAAACCCACTGAAGATAGCATATATATTCGCCGCACAATTCCGGTACTCTTTGCCGAGCAGGCCCGGATGACGGCGGTCTGCCAGACGGCACAACTTACAAGGCCCATGAAGAACATCCATAGAACGTATGACCAGCCGAAGCCTGCTTCGTCGAAGGGATTGAATCCGCTCTGGCCCATCTCTCTTGTAACCGTATCGACGATATTGCCCCAGCCAAGGTGTCTGATAGACATAACGCTGGCAAAGAGCAGGCTGAACGACAGCACTACAAACTGGATATAGTCGAGTATCGCAACGGAGACCATTCCCCCCAGGGTCGTGTAAAGCAGGACCATGCACAGCAGAACGGTCATGACAATCTTGAGGTGGAATTCGGAAGTCATGCCGGTTACGCCGGTAACGAAAAGAGAGCCGGCCTTGAGGAACATGCCCATATTGAGGATTCCCGAAAGTGCCAGGATAATCCCGCCGAGGATGCGGATGTCTCTGCCGAATCGCACCTCGTAAAACTCGGGTATTGTCATCACCTTCAGCCGCCTGAGCGGGACAACGATGAAGCCGGTAATGCCTACGAAAAGCGTGACAATCGCCGCTGCGAAGGCGATGTGAAATGCAGCGAATCCGCCGGTGAAGCCCTTCTGCGACGAATACATCACCGTTACCAGGCCCAGTTCCGTGCCGATCATGGTTGCTATGGCAAGAAACGTCTTAAGACCCCGGCCGGCGACCATAAAGTCCGTGGCCGAGGCAATGTACTTGCGGATGTAGACGCCTATACTGACGATTGCAATCAGATAGCCTATGACAATACACCAGTCGAGAATGCTGAAATTTGTGCCAAATCCGAGACTTGTAAAATCAATATCCATAGGTTCTCCTGCTTACCAAGCGACGTATGTTATTCACTATTCGCGACACCTTTCACGAATTTCGGAACGGACGGTGAGGATTATAGTCCATCCGGCAGCGTTCTACAATATTTTTCAGCACATCAGGCCAGCTCTTCAAAAACAGAATCGGCCAGGGTGTTCATCGCCTCTTCCTGTGCGATTATGGACCGAACCATCTTCATCTGCGTTCGGCAGCGATCCAGATTATGGCCTTCGTGGTGTATCTTATAATAAATGTCGCCGGCCAGATGGTCGGCGAGGAATCGAATCATCTGTTCGAACGTAATGAGCTTGCCGGCGAAAACCAGGTTTTTCTTCTCGGTTGGCGTTAGAAACGCGTGTGTTTCTTCGGCAAAGCCTTTGAGCAGCATTTCAAATATCGGCATGCGCATGGTAACTTTTGACAGGTCGCGCTGGTCTTCTTCGGCCGGATTTGTCGCCGTGCGCACCATGTCGCCGAAATCATACAACGAAAGCCCCGGCATGACTGTGTCCAGGTCGATTACGCACACGCCTTCGTGAGTCTTTTCATCCAGCAGCACATTGTTGATTTTCGTGTCATTGTGCGTTATGCGAACCGGAATTTCGCCCTTGCCGGCGTGATTTAGCAGTACGTCACATATCCCGGCATTCTGAAGCACGAAATCGATCTCGGCCCCGGCGTCTTTGGCCCGGTTGCGCGGGTCCTGCCGGAGGACTTCCCGGAAGGTTGTCAAGCGTTTCGGAGTCGCGTGAAAATCCGGAATCGTTTCATGTAACGGCGGTCCGGGCAAATCCGTGAGCATTGCCGCAAACCGGCCGAACATTCGGGCGGCTTCGTAGGCCAGTTCGGGCGATTCGATTGTATCGTATGTAACCGCATTTTCGATCCGATTATACAGGCGCCAGTAATTGCCGTGATCGTCCCGGTAAAAATCGGCGCCGTCTTTCGTATTGATGACGACGAGCTGTCGCGAGAGAAGTTTGCTTTGTTGCTCTTGCAGTTTCAGGCGAATATGGTTTGTTACCCGCCGGATATTTTCCATCATCGCCGGAGGATTTTTGAATACCTGATGATTAATCCGCTGCAGGATGTAATGTATCTGGCGGTCGTCTTGCCCACAGGTCAGGCAGTAGGTGTCGTTAATATGCCCGCTTCCGAAAGATTCGATCCATATCAGTCGCCCGGCAAGATTAAAATTTGCGGCTACGGACCCTGCGTCATGCTCCATTATTTCCCCCAGAGCTTTTCCGGATACATTCCTTCTGCGATCAGCTTGCGAATGCATCGCTCGGCTATCTCCCTGTCCGGCCTGTAAGTTACGCCGAACCATGTGTCGTGCGTGGGAAGAACTTTGACTTTGACCTTACCGCTTTCGACAAGATCATCGATCACGGTAGGAATAAACAGCTCGGCTTTAGGGTCGTTTCCGTGCTCTTTCAGAAAATCCTTAAACTTCGCCGAGATGTGCCCGAAAACCGACTGGTGGAAACCCCAAAGGTTCATGGATACTACTTCGTCGCCTCTCAGCAGGTGCTCTGTGCCGTCTTCATCGAAATAGCGGGCGCCGTTTCCGTATTTTTCCACACCCGTCCGTTCGAAGATATCGCTTAAATAATCATTTTCATCGCAGTAGCATACGCCGCGAGCGACGGAACCGTATTCGCTTAACGTATTACGCAGCCGAAAGCCCACCATAGCGTAAACTGATGGCGAAATCTCGGAACCGCAAAGAAAATCAGCCATCATCTTAAACGAATCGATGCCGTAGTAATCGTCGGCGTTGATGACGGCAAATGGTTCATCAATAAAATCTCTGCCTAATAGGGTCGCGTGGCCCGTGCCCCAGGGCTTTTCGCGATCGGGCGGCAGGGCAAATCCTTCGAGGGCGGCATCCAACTCCTGGTAGGCGTACGCTGTTTCGACCAGCCCGTCAAGCTTGTTGCCGATTTTCTCTTTGAAAGCGTCTTCGAAGTAATGCCGAATGATGAAGACCAGCTTGCCGAATCCGGCGCGAATCGCATCATGGATTGAATAGTCGATGATAATCTCGCCGTTAGGCCCGATTGGGTCGATCTGTTTAAGCCCGCCGTAGCGGTTTCCCATACCCGCGGCCAGAATTAATAGTGTCGGTTTCATTAAGTTTCCTTTATTCAGGGCATGTTGTCATACGAGCCATTCCGATATGCCCAGTTGCCGCGGCTCTTTCCACCTGCCTCGAGTAAAGTCGGGGAATTTAACGGGCATGTTCCCCTCGGCGATGGACTTCTCGCTAAGCGGAATAACAGCGCTCCAGGCCGCGGAATCGTAGACGTCGATATCCGGCGATATTCCTTTTCGCAGGGCGGTAATCAGGCGATAGTCTTCGATAAAGTCCATTCCGCCGTGACCGGCGCCTTTGGCCTTTTCTCTGACTGCCTTCCAGACCGGATGTTCGTATTTTTCGTTGTAGGCCTTCATATCTTCCCAGCCGTGGCCCTTGCTGAGCCCCTCGATATGAATCTGCTCCGTGGGATACTTGCGGACAAGACCTTTTGATCCCTGCACGAGGAAGCCCCGGCTGTAAGGCCGCGGCAGGTTCGTGTCGTGTTTGCAGATGATCGTCTTGCCCAGCTTTGTTTTTATCAGCGTGATATTGACATCGCCGAGAGCATATTTACGGTTCTGCCATTCGCTGTAGAATTTCTTGTCCTCTTCCTTTTTGGCCTCGGCGTATTTCCTGTCGGCGAATTCATTAAGGCCGATTGATTTGGTGGTCATGGAAACAAGGGTATCGAAAGCATCGCCCCGGTTGATGTCCATACACCAGGCCATCGGCCCGATGCCATGGGTCGGATAGAGATTGCCGTTGCGTTTGAGCGACTGGTGCGCCCGCCACATTCCCTGGTAAAATGTCGGATGGATTTTCAGGCCTCGAAGGTCGTGCAGATAGCCGCATTCGCCGTGCATTATCTCGCCGAACAAACCCTGCTCTATCATATTCATAACCACCATCTCGGTGAAGTCATAGCAGCAGTTCTCCTGCATTACACAGTGCTTCCGGGTCTTTTCCGAGGTCTCGACAAGTTTCCAGCAGTCTTCCACGGAAAGAGCAATATTTACTTCAGAGGCGGCGTGTTTGCCGTTTTTCATCGCGCTAAGGCAAATCGGCGTGTGCCACCGCCACGGGGCGGCATTGTAAACCAGGTCCAGGTCTTCTTCGGCGCACATTCGCTCGAAATCCAGGTTGCCTTTTATGTACCCCTTCGGTTCCGGAAAACCGGCCTTGACAACCTGCCTCTGGGCCCATCTGATCCTGTCGGGACGAATATCACAGACTGCCGTGATCTGACAGCCTTCAATCTTCAATAGATTATTGACGTGCCCCGAACCCTGATTGCCGATTCCGACAAAACCGACTTTAATCAGGTCCTTGGCGCCGGGATTATATCCGATCATACTTGCGGCATTGGAGCGAGCCTGGGCATTCGTACCGCCGGAAAGCACCACACTGCCGACAGCTATTCCCAGGCCGGCCATAGTACCGTTCCTTAGGAAATCTCTGCGAGTGAATTGATTTGCCATGACAGTTACTCCTTAAAGTAAGAAACTCACCTTATTGTTTTTATATACCAGCATAGCGATTATTCCTGAAATATCAAGCTTTTATGATGCTTACCAGCGGAAGAATCTGTAGGGATCGTCCCACTCTTCCGGCACGTCCAGATAGAGGCCTTCCAGCCAGCGTTTCTGGTCTTTGGACGTGTTTACGGGACTGCCGAATCGCTCCGGAACAGGCGTCGAGCCGGCCGCCCGCATGTTGGCCAGCAGGCGCGCCAGAAGATAACTGGTCCGGCGGAATGTTCTCTTAACGTTTTGTGGCTGCTTGCTGTCGAACTGCCACGGCGCGAGCTGGCAGAAGACGATGTTAAAGTTTTCCGCTTTGGCCAGAACGCCGTCGCCGATGGTTGTAACACCCGCCGAGACGAGGGGCAGTTTTCGCGGCTCACGGCTGTGAACATCGGCCGGCCCAACTCCCGCAAACAGGGATTTGAAGCTGAAAGGCTCAAAATACGCCGAGATATGTTCGGCCTGCTTCATGCTGACTTTCAGCGGTAAAAATGCGTTTACCTGCTGCTCGTCGAGCCCGACCGTCAGCAGGTTGCCTCCGGCCTTGAGCCAGTCGGTGATGGTTCCAGCGTTCTTTGCGAGCAATTGTCCGCCGCCTTCTCCGACAACGAGGACGTGGTTGGCGGACAAGCTTCCGGCGTCATAAGAACTCAGGGCTATACCCGCGGATTCGAGGTGCTGCCTGCCGGCGGGATCGCCGACGTAGATGACCTTCAGCCTCGGAGCCGGTTTCCATGTCGATACGTATCTCAGGATGTTGCGGGCCAGCCTTTGAGCCGCGGGGTCGTCTTCCGTGCGACCGGTTATATCCACCTGGCAGAAGAGTACCATTCCCTTACCTTGACGGTACTCCATCAGCGGGCTGTACTGAAGGCTGTAGCCGCCATCGAGAATCGGCAGAAAATCGCCGCACGCAGGCTTCTCGATGAGCACCGAGGCGACGTTTCCGCGATTGCCGCATCGCCAGAGTCGTGTGACGGGGATGCCGCACCACTGCACGGTCGGGCCGTAGCGGGGCCGCATTTCGTACTTCAGACGCGGAGGCGTGATTGTCGCCTCGCCGCGCCAGTTGCACAGGTTCTCAGCCCCGATTCCAGCCAGCAGCGGATGGTCGGGCACGCGTCTGAAGACCTGCCTCAAGCCGTACTGGGCCATGCGGAATCCGAACCGTTTCTCCAGCACGTCTGCGGTCTGCTCGAACAAAAGCACCTTAAGACCGTCACGCACGCGCGTGATATCCGGTGCCGGGCTCTCTGTCGCTAAAGCGGACTTGCCGACTATGAGAGTCTCGTACGCCGCCAGGTTGGTTTTCGCATCCACGGACTTGTACCGGATTCCCATCCCGTCCAGCAGTTTTCCGGTTTGTCCGTTCGGATCGAATAGCGCAATCTTACTGTCCACCCGAAGGGATTCTGGTTGCGGCATGACATCAATCGAGAATGAATCAGTCTGGAGTTCACCAGTGTCGAACCTGAAGGTTGCGCTGAGTTCATACTTTCCGGGGGGCGTTTCAGTGGGTAATTCGAAGCGTAGCGGAATCCGCTGCTGCCGGCCCGTCGGTATGGTGACTTGCTTTTTGCCGGTGATTGTCCCGGGCAGGTCGAACGACCACTCGCATTCGCATATCACGGTTTGCCGGCAGTTATTTATAACGATGAGCTGTTTTTCGACCGTCTCCCCCGGTAGGAAATTATGGTCCTTACTCGTAAAAGCTCCCGGCTTGCCGCCGATATACGCCAGTAGGGGCCGGTTATGGCGAATCAGTGCCTGTGCTGCGACCGTGGCAATCCAGTCCGAGCGTTCGAAGGCAAGGTCTATCCGTTCGTATTGCTGCCCGATATAGTCTGGACTGAATCCCGGCTGTTGCAGGTTTTCCCAGTCGACCTTCAAATCTTTGCGGTTCTTGTCGACGCCATCACGCAGTCTCCAGTAGTGCCCGTGAGACCACGGCGAGATTGCCGAGATCCCCCAGCCGCGAAAAGCACGCCAGTTGTCGGTGAAGTACATCGCGTATACGTCCTGGCGTTCGGCGAAAATGTTCGAACCTACAGCGTTGGGATAATCCCATCGGTGCCAGAGCCTGCCGGAACGGAACCGCTCGGCCTCCCAGCGTAAGTTTCTTTTCTCCATCTCGCTGATGCGGAAGGCACGGTCTCCGAAGAACTGAGAATTCCATTCCGCCAGGCAGAACTCCCACGGCACGACCGCGCTGCCGAACTCCCTTTTGTCTTTGTACCATCCGCGGTACATCGTCCAGTCCCAGGGAAAGGGCACGCTGTACTCGCACGTGAAAAGCGGTTTAACGCCCGCCGTCGCCCAGTGCCCGAACCAGTCGGACATTTCCTGGATCGGGGCGAAGTTCGCGTAGAAGTTGCTCGTGTGCATCGATCCTATATTTCCCCCGGCGTGATGATAAACGATACGGCCCGGGTCCAGTTTGGTTACGATTGCTTCGGCACGCGAAGCACGCCCGGCGTTCCTCAGGGACCATGTGTCGCGGGGATTCTGGATTCCGTCTATCATGTCCGGATTCATGTCCTCGCTGTATCCGGTCGCGTTATGGCTCATTGAATAGAATACTATCGACGGATGATTTTGCGCTGCCCGCACGTAAAACTCCGCGTGCCGTGCGTAGCCGTTTGTCTCGTCGGCGTCGGGCGACTCCCAGTCGTAGTGTGAAAAGTGCGGCTGGGAGAAGGCAACGAGCATCCCCACGTCGTCGGCGGCTTTCAGTATCTCTGCAAAGCTCAGATGGGAGCCCGGCTGGCAGCCGTAGTTATGGGTATAGACGAAGTTGATTCCGAAATTCTTGAGCCGTTCCATGCTCTCGCGGGCAGACTCGTAACCGGCCATTGCGGCGCCGAGCTGGGCATTGTCCAGCGGCACGCAGGACAGAAAGATGCGTGTGCCGTTAAGGAAGAAGTCCCGGCCGTCGATCCAGAACTCGCGGAAGCCGAAACGCACGGGGTCGCCGGCATCGAGAACCTTGCCGCCTGCCTCCAGCAGCGAGAGATTAAGGTCGTACATGTTTTGGGGCGTATGGATGTCCCAGAGTTTCTCGGGCTTGAAGTTCTCCGTGAATGCAACACGGCCGTCCTTGAGATCGCTGGCTTTGAAGGTCCTGCTCGTGAACTCCGCGACGCTGCGGCCGTTATCTGTGATCCGGGCACTAAGAGCGTATTGTGTATCGGCGGTAAGGCCGTCCAGCGCGGCTTCGAATGTGATCTGCCAACTACGCACCGATGTGTCCACCTTCACATCGGCGATGCGAGCGCCCACAGGCGTGCTGACGAGGTAAACGTCGCCGCACAGGCCTCGGCGTGCCACCGAGCCGGTCACCTCTTTAGCCGAAGCGGTGTCGATGTATGAGAGCATGACGCCCTTAAGCGGCATGGCTACGACATACATGCTGAGAACATGAGTCTCGCCCGGGCGGCACGCGGCTGTAATGTCGATCTCTCCACCGGGAAAGACGATGGCCCCAACGTCCCGGCCGTCAAGAAAGACAGTTGCGTGGGAGTTGACGTACCCGGCGCTTATGGTGATACGCCGGTTGGCCCATTCGGCGGGAATGGTGATTTTACGCTGGTACCAGGCAGACGTGATGCTACGCAGACTCCGGTTTTTCCAGCTCGGATGGGTGTGAACTGTCTGGCAGTCTTTCTGCATATAATCGGTAATACCCGGCCAGCTTCCCGGGACCTTGAAATAGCCCCACTTCTCGTCGGGCACGGTGTTCGCTTCCTCGCCGGCCGGCTGCCAGCGCCACAGGCCGTTGATGCATATCCGCTCGCGCGTGGGCGTAGACCGGCGATACGCTTTCTCAATGTCCCAGACGGCTTTCACTCCATCGCCCAATCGGACCGCAGCGCCGTCCTGGCACATTCCCGGGGCTACAAACGCGGCGATACATGCAATGATGACGAACGATTGCTGTAATAATGGTCTCATTTCACTTACCTTTCGAACATTGCCTCTCACCGGCTTAACGGCGGATTCAACTGTTTGATGAAAATGCGGCGGAACTGGAGTAAGGACGCTCCCCATTCTCCGTTCTTACGCTCGCCGTGATGCTGCAGTGCAATAGGCCCCTCGGCCGGGACGCCGGGCAGCCGGGCGTTATCGAGAACCCGCCAGCCGTTGAGTGTCACCGTCAGGCGGTCTGCCTTCATGATGATATGAAAAGTGTTCCATTGACCGATTGGCCGGTCCGCCCAGACCTTCGGTGTCACACCGGCGCGGACCTCGGGCGAAAACGCCGGATCGGTACGATAGCCCCACACCTCACCCGAACCGACCGGCCAGCACCAGATGTTTACCTGGGATTTGTGCCGGCCGCGGAGAAATATCCCCGAATCCGTGTTTGGGACCTCGATCAGAACGTCAGTTCCGGAATTGTCCTTCCTGTACGTCCCATCGGGCAGAATAATTTTGGCTGCCCGGTTGATGTAGGGGCTTTCTTTGATCCGCCAGTCCACCAACAGCTCGAAGTCGCCGTAGCTGGCGGCGGTCCACAAATTCCTGTCACCCGGCCCCTCGTGAGGATTGCAGTCGATGACTCCCTCGACGACCTGCCAATCCCGGTTGTCGGGCTGCCGGACTTCCCAGCCTTCCAGGTCGATACCGTTGAACAGCGGCACGAATCCTTCCGGTACGGCCTTCTCCGGTTGCGCAGCGGTTCTTTGCCCGGAGTCGGGCGCCTGGCGGCAAGAAACGGCAGCAGGAAGGAAGCTCGCAAGCAATAACAAGTATAATATGATGCGCATGACGATTCTCCTTAAATTACTTCTCTGGCCCAAAGCAGGCGAGAACGATAATAGCACAACGGAATATATGATTCAAAGAAAATCAGATGCTGGCCGGACAGCTGAAGAAACATACTGAGTAAGAAGTTCATCAATATAAGTATTTGAAAGACGATTACATGTCTGATAAGATATTCTCGCCAAACCGGTTTAAAAGTTGAATCAAGGTAACAAGGAGAATTGACATGCGATTATCGAAATCCCTCAGTATTGCGATGCTATTCGGACTGATCGCTATCAATACGTCAGATTGTTCCGGCCAGACAAAGGCCCCTTTGAATCCCGCTCCGGGGCAATGGCGCGGGCTCCATCTGCTCAACTATCGCTCAGATGAGGCGCTCGAGGGCCTTGCAAAAGACATTCCGGGACTCGCGGAGATGGGTGTCAATGTATTGATACTCGAAGTCAACTTCGGCTTCGAGTATAAATCGCATCCCGAGCTTCGCATGGGCCGGAATCCCATTACGCGCGATGGGGCGCGCAGGCTGGTAGAAACCTGCCGCAAGCACGGCATTCGGCTCATTCCCCAGTTCTCATGCCTGGGGCATCAATCCTGGTCGAAACAGACCTTTCCTCTGCTTACGAAATATCCCGAGCTGGATTTGACGCCGGGCGCATTCGGCGGCAATGAAGGGCTTTACTGCCGTGAATGGGACCCGCTCAATCCGAAGGTCTATGAAATCGTATTGCCCATGCTCGATGAGTTGATCGATGCATTTGATGCCGATGCCATGCACGTGGGTATGGACGAGGTCTTTCTGATCGGCTCGGAACACTCGCCGTCCACAAAGGGCAAAGACCCGGCGAAGGTCTTTGCCAAAGCGGTGAACGATTTGCACGAGCATCTGGTCAAGCGCCGCAGCGTGGAAATGCTGATGTGGGGCGACCGGTTTATCGACGGCAAGGTTTATAAATATGGCAAATGGGAGGCTTCCATGAACGGGACGGCCCCGGCAGTGGATATGGTTCCCAAAGACATCATCATTTGCGACTGGCACTATGAGCTTCGGGATAGTTATCCGTCGGTGCCGATGTTTCTGGAAAAGGGTTTCCGCGTGCTGCCGGGCGGGTGGAAAAATGTCGATGCCACCAAGGCGTTGATTCGGTACAGCCGGGACCGGAAGAATCCGAAGATGCTGGGCCACCTTTTCACAACGTGGAGCGGCCGGAAACAATGGAGCGAATTTCCCCCACTCGTCGAGGGGCTCAAGCTGCTTAAGCCGGCAGAGAAAAATCGAAATGAACAATAGCAGCGAGAACTGCCAACCTGAGACGAGCGTGCCGGTCGATACCGACAGCGTCGAGCAGGAATTATCGCCGGCCGGGCCGATGGAGCGAATTGCCTCGGTCGATGCACTGCGAGGCTTGGTGATTCTATTGATGATCTTCGTCAACGATGTCGCGGGTGTCAAAACCGCGCCGGCATGGCTTAAGCACGTAAGTGCCCGGGCCGACGGCATGACGTTGCCGGACATGGTTTTTCCCGCCTTTCTATTCATTATGGGGATGTCGATTCCGCTGGCCCTTGGCCGGGCACTCGCCCGCGGCATGTCGAGGAAACGACTTCTGGCCAGGGTCCTGTTACGAACTCTGGCTCTTCTTGTAATGGGTGTGCTGATGGTCAATATGGAGCAGCACAATCCGGGATACCGGGGCTTATGGGGCCTGCTGGCTTATCCGGCTATTTTTATGGCCTTTCTGGCAGTACCGGAAGGCCCGGAACGCAGGCGAAAAATTTTTACGATTGTCCGAGTAAGCGGTTTTGTTGCTCTCGCCGTACTGGCGCTGGTCTATCGTACGGCCGACGGCAGGCACCTGATCCTTGGGCCGATCTTCGATCAGGGCGACACTATCTGGCTGCGTCATTCGTGGTGGGGCATCCTGGGCCTGATCGGCTGGGCGTACCTGGTGACGTCACTGATTTATCTGGTTCTGGGACGGCGGCGAGAATGGCTGATCGGTGCAGCAGGGCTGCTGGCCATGCTGTACGTAGCCAACCATGAAGGGCTGTTTTCTCGCGTCGATTCGAGGGCATGGCTTACGTGGGCGGCGCCGGCTATCAGACAAATCGAACGGCTTGTCGAGGGTGTTGGCGCGCATGTATCCATCGGATCATCGCTGGGCTCGCTCGCATCGATTTCGATGGCGGGCTGCTGCCTGGGCACTATTCTGCTGCCCAGCTCACGAATTCGGACACATGCCGAACGCTTAAAATGGGCCATCATATACGGTATCGGTCTGGCTCTTGCTGCGCTGCTGTTCGATCCGCTTTTCGGTATTAACAAGATACGGGCAACGCCGGCGTGGTGTTTTTTGTGCGCGTCACTGGCCACACTGACATGGGCGGTGTTGTATTATATCATGGACGTGCGTAGGTATCGTGCATGGAGTGTGATTGTCCGACCGGCCGG
>CAZTDF010000059.1:1722-3611 GCA_964612465.1 uncultured Pirellulales bacterium | reverse complement strand
CGTTGTCCTTTTCGTCCGGCCCGACGCTGTATAGTATAAAATCCTGCCCCTGTGGTTTGTATATAAGCGGCTTGGCCAGGAATGGATCTTCTATATTTTCGATATTAAGTGCTTCGAGTGTTTCGGGCAGTGCATTCCGGCTTTGTTTATACTGCAGCAGGGCAAGGCCCGCCCGGGTTATTCGCAGCCCTGCGATTGTCTGACAGTAGATATCTTTTACCCTGAATATCGCCGGGGCGAGTATTTTTGTCATCATGTAATGGGTTTCTTCGATTTCCATTTGCACAATATCTTCCTGGTCGAGCGAATACGGCTCCTCCATAAGTTGAATGCTTTTGTGCATGAAACGCACATAGGCTGCACGGTCCGCAAGAAACAGCGGCTTGAATTTAATGCGAAGGACTATTAGCCGGTAGATTATGCCGGGAATATCTTCCTGATATTCATTATCGGCAGATAATTTGTTTAGTTCGTTTTTCGGAAGATTGAACGCCCATTCGCCGATTAGCAGCCGTTCACCATCGATAGCCCGAACCATTGGAGCGATGTCATCGAAACCTGAGAGAAGTTCTTGAATGCTGCGATACTGCTTTTCATTCGGTGGTGCAATCGCGCAGAGTTCTTGGATTGTTCTGCAGGCCATTCTAATAATTGCATTTCGCACCAATTGAGGGACTATGATAGGTTCGTTCATCGTAGCGTCGGCTAATCTCAACTGTATACGGGCCATATTCCATGCATTGTCGGGATTACCGGCTCGGGCTTCGATGCGTGCTTTTGCCGAGAGAATGAATGTAAGTCTCCTAAGGAGCGGCAGATTGGGCAAGAGGGTGTTAATGCCGGCGTTATAATCGTGGTCGAATCGACATGAACGTCGTTGGATTCCCTGCTCAACAATCGACAGGGCCTGGGTTACGACATCCTGCTCGATCAGTTGCTTTAATTCGACAAGCTTGTCAGGCTCGATGGTTTTCTTTATGAACTTATCGGAGAGACCCCCCAAATACACCAGCAGGTTTCCTTCCGGCGCCGGCTGGGCTTTGAGCAGCAGGGCGGCGCTCTCGTAGAGCAGGGCGGCGTTCTCCGTGTCGGGTACTTCCGGCGGTATAACGTCGGCCTTCTTCATCGGCCTGTTGTCATTTTTCAAATCGGCATAAACCCGGCGAAGCTTTGCTCCGGAGACTCCGACAGCGATAGCATAAATCAGGCTCAGAACGACTAATACGATGGCGATGATTTTCAGGATTTTAACGGTTCTTTTTCGCATTTGAATTATCCTTTCGTTGTTCGCATCTATGAAAACGAATTGATGCCGGGCTGCGTTGGAAGCAAACGGCTTCTGCCTTCGACCGGAGCTTGAGGTTTCGAAACTCCGTTCTGTTGGGCTTCATTAAGGATCAGATGCATTCTTTCGGCATAGCTGCGTAATGCCGAAGCATCGGTTATAGATGGTTTGCGGCTGGCTGAAACAAGGTGCCTGGCAAGGGGGCTATAGGATATTTCCGGCAGCGCATCGAGATCGGAGGGCTTTTGATGTGCAACTGGGAGATCTCCGGACTGCCATCGGGCCAGTGCGTAGTCGCTGGAGCAATTGGCCAGCCATATTACGAATACAGCCGCCGCGGCCGAGGCTATTAGGCGCCTGACAGGAATCTGCCATGAGATTTCCTGCGAGGTTTGATTCCACGCTTTTGTAGCCTCAGCGGTAATTCGTGTTTTTAGCCCGGGTGAGGGCTCGGGCAAGTGTGCTCTTCTCAAGATACTTTCGAGCTGTTCGTTTTGCGTATCTTTGTCGTTCATAATATTAGATTCCCCAACAGGATTCGCAGCTTTTCCATGCCGTAACGGTACCGGCTCGCTACGGTATTTTGGGACAGTCCCAAAAGCCT
>CAZTDF010000059.1:0-1622 GCA_964612465.1 uncultured Pirellulales bacterium | reverse complement strand
GCTTGCAGCATATTATCAGGCAGAATCTTGTCCAAAATGTTGTCCCAGCTTCGATTCATTAGTAAAGACAGCTTGACGCTGCCGTTTTGTCTACTAATTATACTTTTTTTGTAAATAGATTTTTAACCTTACCAGAAAACGCCCGGAATACAAATCTGTCATTTATAAAAACTTATGATTTAGAGTGCTTATTTTTTCTCTTGCACGCTATTGTCTTAATGCGTAAACTTATCTTTCCTGTTTTCATAGCCAACAATTAAAACCTAACATAGGAGAAAAATGATGAAGACCAAAACCATTCAACGACGCGACTTCCTGAAATCAACCATTGCTACCGGGGCCGGATTAATCATCTTACCGAGCGGGACACTCTCCGGCGCCAATGCAGCCGGCAACAAGCTCAATGTCGCCATGATCGGAACATGGGGCAGGGCCGATGCGCATTTCGGCGCGATCTCCAGTGAGAACATCGTTGCTTTGTGCGATGTGGACGAAAATCACCTGGACCATGGATCCAAGAAATTCCCCAAGGCCAAACGCTACGTCGACTGGCGCAAATGCCTCGAACAGAAGGACCTGGATGCCGTGATCTGCTGCACTACGGATCACACGCACGGCTTCATCGCCAACTGGACGCTGAATCGCGACCTGCACTGCTATATGGAGAAGCCGCTGGGCCATTCGGTTGAGGAAGCACGTGTAGTCCGGGCAAACTACCTCAAGAAAAAGCATAAGCTGGCCACGCAGGTTGGCACGCAGCGTCACGCCAAACCGAACTTCGAGCGTGTGCGCGAGCTGGTGAAAGACGGAGCTATCGGCGAGTTGACCGATTGCTACGCCTGGGGCAATCGCCAGATTCGCAGGCCCGGCTATCCGCAGGCCAAGGGCACGCCCCCCAAGACTCTCCACTACGACCTTTGGATTGGGCCGTCACCGTTCCATCCATATAATCCGGAGTATTTCAAAGGCGGTCCCGGTTCGAACTGCCTGTCGTGGAACATGTATTGGGATTTCGGCACCGGCCAGGTCGGTGATATGGGCAGCCATACGATCGACCTTGTGTGGAACGCGATTGATGCGGGTCTGCCCACAACGGCTGAGGGCGAAGGCCAGGAATATAATCCTGAAGTTACGCCCGTTGAACTGCATACTTCTTTCGATATCCCGAAAAATGACTGGCGCGGGCCTGTTCGCGTCCACTGGTACCAGGGCGGCATGATGCCGAGGTCACCTAGGGGCTATGTCGATCTGAACAAGATCGGACACGGTGCGATGTTCAAGGGCACCAAGGGATATATTATATGTGATTTTGATTCGCGGATTTTGCTGCCGTTCGGTGACAATGCTGATTTGACTTACTACAATCGGCGTTCCAAGGACAACGTGATTCCACCGCTGGGCCATTTCCAGAGAGAATGGGTCGATGCTTGTAAGGGTGACTTGAAAACCTCATGCGATTTCGAGTATGGCGGCAATGCGATCGAGATGATGCACCTGGGTCTGGTGGCCTACCGCGTCGGCAAAAAACTCGAGTACGACAGCGCCCGCGGCCGCGTCACCAACAGCGCCGAGGCCAACGCTCTGCTGAGCCGCGAATACCGTCCCGGATGGGTCCTTAACGG
>CAZTDF010000058.1:2831-21957 GCA_964612465.1 uncultured Pirellulales bacterium | reverse complement strand
GGATTGTAAATTGAGAAAAGGGTATCGGATTCTGAGTGTTCATCACCCTCAATGCGGTCGAATGTGCTAAAGGAAAAACCTATTCTAACTAACCTGGGTAAGAGGAATCAGCGTGCGCCAGATAAGCAGCCACTTTCCTTTGGTACGGCCCAGAACCATCACGTCATTGCCGGTCTCGTTGAAGGTCTTGCCTTCCATTTTCCATTTCGTTTCGTAGCTGTAATAGACAACTGCAACGTCGCCGAAAACATCTATTTTCATAGACAGCTCTTTGTATTCGAGAACGCTGCCGGTGGTGCAAAAATCCTCGACGCTTTTGAGATAAGTATCTCTGCCTTCGGCCCGATGAACAAAACCGGGAGGAACGATAACCACGTCCTTGTGGCAAAAGTGTTTGAGGGCCTCGATGTCACCCTTCCGAGAGGCTTCATTGATCCCTTCAACAGTTCGCCGGATTTCTTTCTTCAAATCGTTATTTGAATCAGCCAAAACACTTCTCCTTATATCCGTTTCAGGCGGCAGGCAAGGTAATATCAGCGATGGTATTTTGCCAACCGATAGTCTTTATGATTTCCATTAGATATGAACTGCAGTTGCTAATCAAGCGTTAAAATCCGCATGGGCAGGTGAGTAGCCTTTCCTACCGGACGTTAAGGTTTTTATTCAGTTCTGCTTAAAGGGGAGGGTCCGGGGTTTCGAAGTCGGATGATATAAGAATTTTCGATTCGAAGGGCTGTAATGTAATGCTCCCATATATTTTGTTTCCCTGCACATCGCAGTATTTATCCGGCCCCGGATCGATGGTGATTACATCGAGCGACGTATTATAAACAATCTCCGATTTCGTTGGACTGCGCAGAGTCACCTCAGGAAGTTGGCTCAAATAGGAGAATTCCCTGGAGTTGCCGTCGTACCCGGACAAGGCCCGCCATTCATCCAGGGACAATATCCTGCGGATTTGTCCACCCTGGGAGGCGCTATAGCGATCCACGTAAATATGCGAGTTCGCATAAGGATTATAGAAGTAGTTCCTGTCCGACTGGCCAAAATGGACGTCATCATAGTACGTGGTCAGATACAGCGTTCGCTGTTGTGCGTCGGTGGCGAACATGATGTTGTTCAGCACGACATCATCGACAAGCCTCATTCGTTCGTCCGTCCTGCCGACGAAATACACCTGGGTCACTTTGTTACCGTACAGCGTGTTATTCTGCACGAGATTACCAAACGCCCCGTGGAAGAAAATGCCCGCCATGTGAGAGCCGATGACCGTGTTGTGCTCAATGATTCGATTATTGCCTTTTCCATCAACATAAATCCCGGGTGTGTCGCCGGAATACCTCTCGATGGTCACGGGCAATCCTATATCGCGGCCCTTATACATCGACAGGCATCCAATCGCATCTTCGATGATATTGTGGTGTATATAGTCTGTTTCAGGTACGTCGGAAAAGCCGCCCGTGTAGATGCCGCCTCCATCGGATAACGCCAGACCGACATTGGTGATATAGTTGTGGGATATATCACGGCCGAGGGTTTTGCCGTCTACGTACACAGCCGTGTAACCTGCGCGGTCGATCCTGTTGTTGTACACTTTAGTGAACGGGCCGCTGATGTACAAGCCGAAGCTCTGGCCATACATCAGGTCCCCGCCGAAGTGCTCGGTGCCTGTGGCGTAGACGTAATTGCCCTCAACGAGGTTATCGGAGGCGGTGAGACCCACGCCGATGCCGGTACCAGCGGAATACTTAACCGTATTGTTGATGATACGATTGTTCGCGCATTGTCCACTGGTAGCCTGCATGAAGATACCGCAGTTACGGATATATTCAACCGTGTTGTCCTCAATCGTCATATCGTTCGCATGATAGAGCCAGATGCCGTACCTGTACGCATTGCGCATCGCCAATCCGCGCACGATATTCCACGAGGTACCGTCGTAGGTGCGCACGCAATACTCCCGATAAGTGAATTCCACATCCTGTGCCACGTCGCCTTTGGGCCATAGGAAGAGTTTCTTCTCCACGGGATCGTAGGCCCATTCTCCTTCCTCGTTAATCTCGCCCACGACGCTGGTGATGTAATATCCGAATCGTGTCGATATATCGTACCGGGGACTCTTCGAAAGGGTAATAATACTTTGGGAAAAGTCTGTAATGGGGATCTGGTCGATATGCCATATAGCCGTTTTCATATGACATACCGAACCGATAAAATACCCGTTGGGTTTGGAGATAGAGTTGTCGGTGAACGTTTGCGCGGGGTCCGCGATAGCTGTAGGATAGCTCCATCCGGCGTCCGGATATCGCGAGCGATCGAGCGGCTGCCCATTCTGAAAGACCTGTTTGATGGTGAAGTCACTGACCGGGTGGGATTGCACGAGGGCCGCTACATCCGCAACGTAGATGTGCTCCCAGTACGGATTCCCATCACAATCGCCGGGGCCGGCACACCTCTTCCAGTTTGTCACGGGTTCTGCCGCGTTGATTATTGCCTTGCCTTCATCTCCTGGGTAAGCCCAGATCCTTATGGGATTCGCTTGAGTTCCGCTTCTTGTCAGGATTACCGTTTGTCTATAGGTCCCGGCTTTGACCAGGAGGATGTCTCCCGGTAGTAGCGATTGCACGCCTCTTAGAATCGTCTTCCAGGGTTGAGCTTCGGTCCCGGGATTAGTGTCACGGGCATTGGGATTGCCCACATCGACATAATAGAATGCGGCCGAGGCCAGTTCCGCCGGCCTGGTCGTGAAACTCCAGACATCGCCTTTATGTGTTGTGTCCCCATCGAACTCATCAACGCGCCAATAGTACGTCTTATCGGGTTCGAGGGAGCGACAGACGTACTCGGCAACTGCCTGAGTTCTTCCTGCCGCAGCATTCGCTACGGCGTCATAATCATCGCCTAAGCACACCGTGTGCAGTATGGTATCGAAGCCGGCCGCCCACGTAAGGATTGCTTGCGTTGCGACGAACTGGGCGCCGTCGGGCGGGACAGGATTGTGGGCTTTTTCAGATGAAACGACGAATCTCCACACGTCGCCCCTGTGCCTGGTCACGCCGTCGATTTCCACTTCATCGACTCGCCAGTAATACGTTGTGCCCCGAACCAGACCATCCGGATAAAGCGAATCGGGCAGCCCGGCATCAAAATAGTTAGAGGACTGGTTGCCTCGGAAGGTCTCATCTGTGCCGTTGCTGACGTCTACGAAGCTCTCGCCGAAGTACACATCGTGTGAGTCGGCTGTGGAACCCGGTATCCAGCTCAAAACCGCCCACGTGTCGGGGTGGATGGCGCCATCTTGGGGGTTGGGTTCCGTAGCGGTCACTGGAAGTCCGACTGTTACATTGTCGAACGTGTACGTGCGCACCTCGCCCGCGGAGTGCGAGGTGACAAAGAGGCCTGCAAAGACGTTTGCCGCCATCGAAATATCTACGGGATTCGCCGTCGAGTCTTCCGTGTAGCCATCGGGCTGTTGCACCCAGTCAACGCCGTCTGTCGAGGAGTAGGCTGTGATAGTATTCCCTTCGCGTTTCAGTCTCACCCAGTGAGGCGGCGCCGCCGTGGGGTTGCCGTGTGCGCTGTAAGAACGGCCGCCGGTGGTCGGGCGATTCTGGAAGATCAAGCCACCGCCCTCGCCACCGGTTATCGCCATGATTGCATGCTTGGAGCCCGTCGCAAGCGTCTCTCGAATCATCACTCCGCCCTTGGACCATCTGTCTGAGCCGCTGCCACGGCTGACGACGCGCGCCGTGATCTCACCGTCGCCGTATAGGGGCAGATAGACAAAGTGAAAGGCGTCCGAACTGCCCCAGACGTCGGCTCCGTCCCCGCTCACGGTCCACGTGCCGCCGGCCTCATTGGCGCTGCCGCCGGTCGTGCCGATGTCCCGCTCTGACCACTCGTCCGGTATCGCCGCCGAGGCATGGCACGAGAGCAGTGCCGCCAGAATTAGTACTAATTTCTTCAACATGGTTCCTCTCCTTTCAAAATGATTACTATGTGGGCAGGTATGTATCGCCGCCCTTGACTGTTTCATCTGTCCCTTTATCCTTGCCTGCTTTCTTACCTTCGCGGCCCTCGGGAACGCCATTCCCGCCCGTTCCGCAGCACACGCCCTAATACACCTTCTTGAAGACCATCGGCACCGGCTGCGAGAGGTGGAAACTGCCTTGGGGGTAAATCATTCCTCTGTCCACGACGAGATTGCCTTCCTTGTCGAGGTATCCACGGTAGACGTAGAAGTTCGTGCCCCTCATGTCCTTGATATCCATGAAGGCTTCTTTGAGGGTCAGGAACCATGTGCCCGATACGCTCACCCCGCCTCTGGTCGATGCTGATCCTTCGCTCTTTTTGAACACACACACACCTGTGGGCTGGATATCGATTGTCTGGATATCGTCTTTCGCGATAGCCTGCCACTGTCCCATGAACGCCATCTCCGGCACCGGTTCGACCCGGGCTCTCGTGACGTCCACGAGCTCGCTTATGCCCAGGCGATTGGCAACCGCCTTGACAGCATCGGCTGTCTGCCTTGCCAATGCAGCACTTGCCTCATCATACTCGATCCGGTACTTGAGCGGGACATTCCCTGGATACGTGAGGCGCCACAGGATATTCTGATCGAGGTTGTTCGGCTCGACCGGACCTGAGACGAGGGCTTGGGATGCCCCATCGGGTCGACGAACCGGTAATACAGCAACCAATGTCCTTATGGTGCCCCCCCGAAGGAAGAACGTGGATTCACCCGAGCCAACCCAGGTGATCGGTTCCATATGCACCACGGCCTCCATTTGGCGGTTGGCCTCTATAACCAGCGAGATAACCTTGCTGCGAAGGTCCCTGGCTATACTGCTCATTGCAGCAGTGTGATGAAGATCGATTCGAATGGGCAGGTTGTTCGGGTCCCTCAGTCGCTCCCTAACGTAGTCCAGTGCTTCTTTCTCGGACAGCAATCCTGATGACTTGAAACGCCGTGTGGCCCAGAACTCCTCAAATGGTTTTAAGGTCTCGAGCACATACACGCCCTGATCGAGCGCATGGAGGTGTACCCATGTATTAAGGCTCTGGAGTGGCTTCTCATCGAAAGCGTGCTTTGGGATGACACCCATCAACTCCCTTAGATTCGCCAGCTCCGCTGCAAGTTTTGATTCCAGTTCCGTTTTGGCCAGCAGCAGTTCATACTGCATTTCGGCCGGTCCCGTTGCCGCTTCGACCTTGCGGGAAACCTCTGCAATCTGCTGGTCGAGCAGCTTGATCTGCACGTAGCCGAGTGTGACCTTGCGGATTATTTCCAACCTTTCTTTCTGTAAGAGGTCTTTGCGGCTCTCCATGGCCACTCGAATCAGCTCGCTTAACTCCGGGTCATCCACCTTCTGAACACGATCCAGGACGCTCGGCGTCTTGCTCTGGGCCATCACAACCGCCGCCAAGACCACTGGCAGAACCAGGCAAAGGACACACAACAACTTTTTGATCCATCCAGTTCTCATTTTTCAATCTCCAAAAGACTGTGCAAGAACTCGATTCACACTCTCAGCCAACGGGTGCAGGCCCGGCATGTCCATCGGTTCCATACGTTTATTCTGATTCTCGACAGATCCACCGGTGGCGAACACCTGCCCCGTCTCGGCTTCCGCGGTGACCGTGTCAACGGGCAGCAGTCTGCCGGCGCGGTCGACGGCTCGAGCCATGCGGTCCTGCATACCCAACTGCCTGAAGAGACGGGCGGCGTCCAGCCATGCGACGAGTTCACTCGGTACGGTTACGCCATCGGGCTCGGCTGCCGCCCGCGGCGGCGCGACATCCACGCTCCCCGGCAACGCACGTGGCACCGACAGGCGACCGCCAAGAAACGCGACACCGGCGATCAGGACCGCGGCTGCCGTCAATTCCGCCCTCCGCCAGGCGGAACGCCGCCGCCGAACCCGAACCAGCGCAGCCGTCGAGTCACGGAGCGTCTGTTGCTTCAACGCTTCTCGTGGCCGATCATCCGAAAAATGCCGCCTTAGATATGTATCCACATCCTTATCATTCATAATGTCACCTTGCTTAATGTATCACTCCATAGTTCGCATCTGTTCGTAAACATGGGCAAAGTCGGCCCGGGCGCGCCGCAGCAATGATTCGATTGCCTCGATGCTTGCATCGCTGTCTGCGGCGATTTCCTTCATGCTGAGCCCTCGGATGTATTTAGCCTCGAGCACTATGCGATAATGCGAGGGCAACCGGGCGAGCGCATCATGCACCCGCAAATCAGGCTCTTCCCGCGTGACCGTCTCAGAGCTGCCCTTCGCAGAGGATTTCTCGTGCCGCTTCCGCCGCTGCTCGCTGGTCCGGATCGCCATGAGGCGGTTCCTCGCAATCCCCAACAACCATGCTCGAAAGGTTGCCCGACCGGGATCGAAACGATGGATCCGCCGGGCCGCAGTAACAAAAACCTGCTGGGCCAGTTCCTCGGCCAAGTCATGCCGGCCGCCCGCAAGCGCGATGCAGAACCGGTACACTGCTTCGAAGTGCCGCTCGAACAACTGTTGCCATGCCTGCTCGCTGCCAGTTTGCGCGGCGTTTATCGCAAACGTCTCGGAATCCACATTCATTAGTCGATTGCTTGGAACTCAGCGTACTATTGTCGGTCACGTTTCTGTAACTATTTCTCGCCCCGGCAGGAAAATCCGTCGCCAATGCCGGAAAAAACTCTGAAAATTATACCACGGCAACCCCGGCTTTACACAGGCAAATTCACATTCACGGACCTCGCCGGTAGCCTGTCAAGATCGATGGTGATTAGCCTCAAGCGCAGCTTGGGGAAGGTCGCGAATACCAGAGGCCGGCTAAACACATACTACGCGTCAATCACAGCCGGCCCTGCGGCGAAACAGGGCGGGTTGGGCTTACTCAATCTCTTTGGTGACTACCTGCAGGATTTCCTTTTCCCGGCGCTGCAGCAGCTCGCCGAGAGGGCCCAGGCTGAGCCGGTAAAAGAAGGCCAGCAGCGCCAACAGCGCCGCCGAGAAAAATAGGTTCACCGGTGCGGCCGGCAGCCGGCCGACGCCGGAGAAGAGCAGTCCCATCGCCGGCGGAATAAATATCGGGGCCATGATCATCGGAAAGAACAGGCGCGATATGAAAATCAGGAAGCCTGTTTTCTTGGAAGATTTCGTCGGCTTGAGCGAGCCGGCGGCAACGCGGTAAGGAACGAGCAAGGATATCAGATTGCCCACCATGCTGAGCAGCAGAAAGGCCGCCAGCATCTGCAGGCCGGCGGCAAGAACGATAACCAGCGAGATGCCCATCACTATCTTGACGAGCACAAGAAAAATTACACCGATTCCGGCCGCGAACGGAAGAAACGCAAGGTTCTTTCCCAGCAGGATTTGCTTACGCGGCACCGGCAGCAGGACGAGCTGTCGAAAACCGGCCCGGTCGAAGCCGAACAGATTGAACATGAGCTGGCTTAAACTAAGGAACATAAACGCGACCGCCCCGGTGGCTATGAACGGCCTGAAGTTGTCGCTTATATTCGCCGAACGCTTTACGAAGATCATCGTCCCGAATATCAGCAGCATGATGAAATTCGTACCCAGCATCATTTTCACTTCGGGCGCCCGCGTCAGGCAGCGAAAGAAGGCCAGCGCCGAGGCCGCGGCCTCTTCAGGAACGCCGGGCAGTTGTCTCTCGATAAGGTTCCTGCCTTTGCCGGCGAGCTTTTCGGCCTTCGTTTTTCGTTTAGACCTTTTGACGACTGTTTGTCCCTGGTAGAAACGGATGGTCGATCGATAGGCCCTCCTTAAACCCAGTCCGCCCAGAAGGAACCCGCCGGCCATTCCCAAAACCGCCGGCCAGACATTTCCCGTGGCCAGTGACATCGCACCGTTGCCCACCCATAAAAAGGGCACCACTTTGTGTGCCACTAAAAGCCCATTGGGAAGGACAAGCTTGTCACGGTCCCGGGATTGGTCTGGCGCTTGTTGGTCCGTCTGCACCGATTCGGTGGTTTTGGGCTTGTGGCGTTTACGATCATGCGAGAGATTTCCAAGGATATACGGAAGCTGGCTCAGCAGGATGAACGCGAATGTGATCCCGGCAATAATCGTACGGCGCCGCCTTTTGTTCATCATGAGCGTGACCAGCCATCCGCGCAGGCAATAGGTCCACGCCGTAATCATGAAAACGACGCCAATCGCCAGCGGAAACATCAGAACCATGAATCCTCTGCCACCCAGGATAAGTCCCGCCGAAAGACCCAGCATTGCCGGCAGGAACAGGATGATGCTGAAGGTCAGATGCGAAGCGAGGTAATTCACCATGAAAATGTTTCGCAGCGAGATTGGCAGGTGCAGCATCCGGCTGATGTCGATCGTTTCAGAGCGCTGGATCTCTGAGACGATTCCGGCAAGCCATAGAAACAGGAACACTCCGATGATCAAATCCCAAACGATCAGCATAACCGGGGGCGATGCTTTTGCCAGGGCAAAGGTCCCTGCCAGCAGGCCGGCAATGCCGCCCACAAATCCTAAGGCCAAGCCAATGAAAGCAATAATTATGGTCAGCACGGCGTTCAACTTACCGCCGCGAGTCCATTGATTTCGCGTCAGACGCCACCGCAGCCAGATGATTGTGCGAAGTTGGCTCCAGTTCATCTAATCCTCCAGCCAGCTCAGCTTCTGCCGCTCGACTTGATCGCTGCCGACGGCCTCTAAGAACCGTTCCTCAAGCGAGCCGGTGGCGCGGATTTCATCCATTGTGCTTTGATGCACGAGCTTGCCCTCGGCGATGATCCCGACGTCCGTGCAGAGTCTTTCGACAATCTCCAGAACATGCGAGGTAAGGAACACGGTAGCTCCGCGTGCCACGCAGCGCTTCAGCGTGTCCCGCAGCACGCGCGAGGCGACGGCATCGACGCCCTCGAACGGCTCATCGAGGAAAAGCAAATCCGGATTCGGAATCAACGCCGCGGCTAATGTGAGTTTCTTCTTCATACCGTGCGAATATTCGAGGGTGAGTTTCTTTTCCTCGTTATCCAGGCTCATCATGGCCAGCAGCTCCCGGGAGCGTTCGCGCACCGTCGCAATGGGCATTTGATACATGCGTCCGATGAAGGTCAGGTATTCGGAGCCCGTAAGATTATCGAACAGGGCAAGTTCCTCCGGCACAACTCCGACGCGTCGCTTGATTTGCCTGGCCTTCTCGGCGTCGCTTGTGTCTTCGCCCAGGATGCGCATCGAACCGCTCGTAGGTGCGAGCAGGCCGGTAAGCATTTTGATGGTAGTGGATTTGCCCGCACCGTTGGGGCCGAGAAAGCCGTAAAACTTGCCGGCCTCCACACGCAAATCGAGGCCGTCCACGGCATGCAAATCGCCGAAGCAGCGGGTCAGTCCGTTAGTTTCGATAGCGAGCGTCATAAGGCTGCTGAGTCTACCGGCACAAAGCTGTAAATGCAAGGCGTTTTTAAAGCCCATCAAGTGAACCACTTACGTCTTTAGGGCAGACCGAAGAAATCTTTGCTGGCGGCGGTGACGGCCCGGGCAAAATCAGTTTTTTCCATCCCTTTTAGCTCTGCTAAAAAGCGGGCCGTGTGGACCATCAGGGCAGGCTCGTTTATCTTCTGCTTTCGCATGGGCGCCGGCGACATGTACGGGCAATCGGTTTCGAGCATCAGTCGGTCTGCCGGCACGATTTTGGCGGCCTGGCGGGCATTCTCGGCGTTCTTGAAAGTCACCACGCCGGTAAGAGAGATATAAAAGCCGTGGTCCAGGACGATTCTTGCCTGCCGGGCCGAGCCGCTGAAGCAGTGAAAAACCACGCCCTTGAGCCGGCCTTTGACGCCGATGAACCGCTCCAGAATATCAATCGTTTCGTCGAACGCCTCCCGGCTATGTATGATGACCGGCAAATTCAATTGACGGGCGATTTCCAATTGTGCCTCGAAGAGACGCTGCTGCTCCTGCCGGGGTGAAAAGTCATAATGAAAATCCAGTCCCGTCTCGCCGATGGCGACGACTTTTTCGCTTCGGGCAAGCTCTTTGAGTTCGCTCATAGTCTCAGCCGTGACGTCTTTGGCATCGTGCGGATGAATCCCGACCGCGGCGTACATATTCTCGAACCTGCCGGCAAGCTCGACGGCCTTTCGATTATGCTGCGGGTCAGTTCCGACGGTTATCCACCCAACGACGCCCGCGGCCATGCTGCGCTCTACAACCGCATCGATATCCCCGGCCAACTGCTCAAACGTCAAATGACAATGTGTATCAATCAGTTCCATCATCTCTATGGCACAAAAGCGTTTTCGTAATGTCTTATCTGCTCGGGGCCTTTTTCGCCTAATACGATTGTCACCACGTCGAAGCGAAATGGGCGGTCCTCGATATTATTTGTCGCAAGAAAGTAGCGTGCTGTTCGAAGCATTCTGATTTTTTTTGCTTTTGTGACGGCCGACTCGGACGGGCTGAAATCCTCGTTCGCCCTGGTCTTAACTTCGACAAAGACAAGCGTCCCGTCGCTGTCGACCATAACCAGATCGATTTCGCCGGTCTTGCAGTAGAAGTTGCGAGTGAGCGTTTCGAGACCTTTGCGTTTTAGGAATTTCTCGGAGCGTTTTTCGCCCCATCGGCCGAGCAGCTCTTTTGATTTTCTATTTACGATTTTCGATTTACGATTGCCTGACGAACCCGGCACTAATTCGGCTTCGGCCCCAGGTTCTTTTCGGCTTCGGAAAAATAACCGAATTAATGCTGGGCCGCATTTGTAAATCATAAATCATAATTCATAAATATTATCTTGAGATGGTGTGGTCGCTATGCCGCTGTTTGAGCCTGACGGACTTGCCGGTCCGATCACGCAGATAATAGAGCTTGGCTCGCCTGGTCTTGCCGCTTCGGATCGGCTTGATATCGAGGACATTGGGCGAATGCAGCGGGAAGATTCGTTCGACCCCCTCGTTGCCGACCATTCGCCGGACCGTGAAGTTTTCATTAATACCCCGGCCTTTACGGGCAATAACCGTGCCGGAAAATATCTGCGTTCGCTCTTTGTCGCCCTCTTTGATACGGCAGTGAACCTCGACGATATCACCTATCTCGAAGTGAGGGATCTTGTCCTTAAGACTCTTGCTTTCAACGGCGTCTAAAATTTCAGTTTTCACTGATTTATCTCCTAAATCTATAGTCGTTAGTTCCTGGTAGGGTGTGCACAGCACACCATTTTCAAAGCTGGTGGGCTACACTTAACCGGCTTTCAATGGGTCTTAGCTAATTATAGACCTACACACTAACGACAAAATACCAAACCCCAGATAATAACGACCTTTCGTTCCAATAGCAAGCATTTTTTCAAAATTTACCATTTCGAGGCGCATTTTGCCTTTTGGAACTGACTATCGTCATATCCCTGACGGGCAAAATTTTTGAACAAAATCATTGATTTGGCACAATTTGTTACTTTACTAACCAGCCGTAAGGCTTTAAATAGTCTGTGCCGCTCATGGTGGGAGCTTCGCGGTATGACATCAAGTCTGGCCAATAAACTGATCGAAGATGAAAACTCCCGCTCGACGTAAAATAGCCTTGTTAAAACTTGAAGGAAACACAGATAAATGGCTTTTAGTATATTCCGGATTAAACCCAAAACCGCCTGGATAATAGCATAAATACCGGTATAAATGCCTTCCATATAGCCTAAAGTCGGATATAGTATTCTTTATGTTACTTTCATTCCATGGTCTCATAAAATGGAATCGAAGTTTAAAATACTAAATGCTTATCTTTGAACGGGCTGTTGCTTACAGCATTATCTCCAAAGCAAAATACGTTAATAAACACCTCCATCATCCATTCTGGGGGATTTGAGAAATAGTGCTCGAAAGGTCGTTCTATGCGGATATACAAGAAGCCCCTGCTTTTCGGAGGGAAAGAGTAAATAAAAGCAGGGGCTCAACAAAAACGAAAAGTATTAAACTCAAAGCGTTATCATACTCGCATACCGATAATGCTCTTACAGCGATCTGCGTCTGCGCAGCCAGCTTACAAGTCCTACGCCGAGACTGCCCAATAAAATGGCGCCCGGGGCGGGAATCACTTCGGCAATACCTTCGATGTTGTAATAGCCCGGCCTTTGGTGATCCCAGTCGTTCCAACCACCGGTTGCCGCATTCCAGTTCAGCACGGCATAATCCTCGCCGATGTACGGCGGCATCATGTTGTTGGGCTCACCAGAGTCCCAGTTAGTATATGTTACAGGCTCTCCGCTCGACCAGACCCAGGTTCCTTCCACGGCTGCATCCGTGAAACCAATCCAATAGTAAGTCTGGCCTCCGAAAATCGACCTGAGCCATGCTTCTTCTGCAGCATCATTAATCGTTACCAGGTGGCCGCCCAATGCGATAGCGTTGCTCTCCGCATTGTCCCAGGATCCGTTAGCTCCGGAAGAGACAATGTCATACCAATGATTAGTGGCCGGGTTGTAAACCGGAGCACATTGAGCAATGTCAACTGCACCAAGTAAGCAGGCAGCAACACAGAAAATGAGAAATATCTTTATTTTCATTATACTCCTCCTCAATATCTGATTTCCAATTACCTTAAACTCGGAGGATCTTGGCCATTGACCCTCTGTGTTTTTATATGAAGTAAGGTTACTAATCAGGTATGATTGAGCGGACCACGAACTACATGGTTAAAAGAGATGCAGATGGAAAACGAATATTCCGCCTGACACCGTTCCTCCGTCTCATGCCGTATTACCTCACTCCAACTCTATTCCTTACCTGACTACGCATCAGGCGTTTGCCCAGGAACCGTGGATACGTAATACGCACGAAGCTAAAATCTCAGAAAATACTCCATCTCTGCTTACTCATTTTTACCAAATATCCTATATTGATGTCAAGAAATATTTCGTAAAATCTCTAAAAAATCTAAAAATACGTAGTCACCACAATTAGAATATGCCTTGAAGACCGTTTTTATGCGGATTAAGCGGGGTAAGCACCAGCATACAATTCTCTATTTCGGAATTGCCGGATCATTGACGAGCAACGAATCCGCTCTGTCGGCGGGTTTGCTGCCGAGTTTGGGCGGCGTGCCGCGCCGTTTATCTTCTCCATTCCAATAGGTATAAATGTTATCGTCATTTAAGCCGCAAAAGGAATGTTTCTGTTGGCCAACATGAATGTCCATGAACAAGACATTCTGTGCATCTGCATTGTGTGTAATGGCGTTTCCCGCTTTGATTGCCTCTTTGCCGCCATCAGGATCAAATGCCTGAAAATCTCTTGCCTTTTTAAAAGGTGAATCCATCCACGGATTTCTGTCGGCTGCTACGGCCATATTCGGATCGCTCGCTGTGGTCAGTGGATATCCGCCATAGGGTACATGATAAGAGTAGCTGCAATGCTTCTGAGGTTCGGGGCCGAAATCCCACAGATCAATCAAATCTCTACCACGTGCTTTATACCTGCTGGGTTTAAATTCTTTGATCCCGACATCTCCCGTGCAAATAAAGCTTTTTGGCTGAATTTCCGCGTACTTGACAAGAAGATAGAGACTGGAGGAAATGCTCGCCTGACCGCCTGTTCCATCTGTTTTTATGTTGTAGGCTTCAAATCGGTTCTTAGCATTCCAGTTGGGTATTGTTGCAGCCCAGATGCTATGCCTGCCCCCGGCTCTTGGCAATTCATCATCGTAATCGTTGGAATATATCAGCATGGCCTTGCCGATGCCGGACAGATTCGTGCCGCAGACCATTCGAAAGGCGACACTTCGGGGCCGACGCATAACGACAGTCCAGGCCGGCAATAATCCGCCGAATACCGAAATCAGAACCGCTCCGGCTGCAAATGCTCTGCCTGTTGTTCTGCCGCCGCTTCGTTCAACTTGGACTATGCCTATTAATCCAAGAGTGAATGAAACAATAAAAACGACGAAGCTCAAGGAGAAGGTTAAGCCAACCCATAGAAGTCTGGGACTGAGTATACGAGGATTACCCAAAGCAATGAGACTCGGCGCCAGCAATACCAAACCACAAAGAGCACAGATAAAGGATGTAGTCGCCAATATACTGATTTTGACTTCAATTCTTTGTTGTGCTGCCGGGGGTTGCGTTAGTAAGCAACCGCAGGAACTACAGTATTGAGCATCGTCGGGATGTTTTTTGCCACATGTCGAACAATGTTTTTGAATACTCTCATTTTCCATTTTTTCCTCTCCCATTCATAAAGTTATTGTTAAGTGCCCTTAGCCTCCCGAGCCAATTCGTTGCAGCGTTTTCTCAGAGATTCTAAGGTTGTTTTGTATTTTTCGTCTTTGGCCAGGTTGATGCTCTCGGTCGGATCGAGATTCAGGTCGTACAGCTCTTCGTAATCGTAATCGACGTAATGGGCATACTTGTAGTCCTGTGTTCGGACAGCTACGGTTTTGGCGATTGTTTTGTGCTCGAACGGATGCTCATAGAAAAATTCGGTTCGCCATTTGGGCTTTTTGCCTTTGAGTAGCGGCACGAGACTGCTGCCCTGTATCTGTTCGGGTGGTTTTACGCCGGCCAGTTCCAGAATTGTCGGCGCGATATCGACGTTGAGTGCTACCTGATCAAGGGCCCGGCCGCGCAGTTTATTGGCTGCCCTCGGATCGAAGACCACCAACGGCACGCGGATCGATTCTTCGTGCGGGAACCATTTGCCCGCCAGGCCGTATTCGCCAAGATAAAAACCGTTGTCGCCGATCAGCATCAAAACCGTGTTATCGTCAAAATCGAGCTGCTTTAACTGTTCTCTGAGCTTGCCGATGGCGACATCGACGCCGTAAATCAGGCGGTAGTAGCTCTTGACGGATTCCTGGAACTTTTGAGGCGTGGAAAAACGGATTTCCCACCGCCTGCGGGCCTCGGAGGTTCGCAGGAATTCCGGCAGGGCTTCGAAATAATGACGGTCGGCCTTTTCGGGAACCGGAATAATCGTATCCTTATACAAATCTTTATAAGCGCGGTCGTAAATAAACTGGCGCGGATCGCCATCCTGGCAGTGAGGCGCTTTGAAACTTATCGACAGACAGAAAGGCTTGTCTTTCGAGCAGCCCTGCAAAAATTCAATGGCCTGCTCGCCCATTATCTGTGTCAGATGTTTGTAGTTGCCGTTTTCGTCCTTGTTCTCGTACCGGCCCTGCCCGGGAAAGCCCTTCCAGTAGTCATATTTATCAACCGGCAGGTTCTTTTGTGTTCCGACACCGTACTTGCCGATAAAGCCGATTCGATACCCGGCTGAGCGGAGCTGCATCGGATAGGTCTGCGCCAGCGCATTCGGCGTAAAATGCGTAGCGAAGTCTGTGATGCCGTGCCGGCTTGTCCACTGGCCGGAGAAGATACTCGCCCGGCTCGAAGCACAGATCGAGGTCGTGACAAAGGCGTTCGTAAACCGCACACCGCCCTTTGCCATAGCGTCCATATTCGGTGTTTGAATAATAGGGTTGCCCGCACAGCCCATCGTGTCGGCTCGCTGGTCGTCTGTCAGCAGGAAAATGATATTCGGCCGATTCTTAGGTGCCGAACGCCCGATGATCCCACTTTCACAGCCAGTCAAAGAAAGTCCCGCCGCAATAGAGCCGCCGGCCGACAGCCTGAGAAAATCACGCCGATTAATATCCTTCATTTTGACCTCCCTGTTGATTTAAATATAGGGTATTGACTTCGATGCTTCTTTTATATTTACTATAGATATAAGAGCAAAGAGACGAGATATCAAGAAAGAAAGCTCGGCAGGAAATACCGCAGCGCGCACACTATTTACAATCTCTTTTCGCTTAAGAGACTATGGTGTTTGTGTTTGGCAACCTTACCTCATTGGGTAGCGCAGAATTACTGCCTGCCGGAGACGGAATTTTGTGTCGATTCAACTTTCTTATTTTTCTCCGGGATGCTTTTTATCGCTCTGCCGGGAGCATCATTAGCCAGGTCTTTGTCGGTTGGCGTCTGGGCACTCAATCGTTCCTCGGCGGCACGGAGGATTTCTCCCAACATCTGTGAGTAGGACAGTCCGGCGAGTTTTGACATTTTTGCCAGGTGCCCGTCCCAGCACCAGCCGGGATTCGGATTGACCTCGAGAATTTTGGGATTGCCCTGTGCGTCAATTCGCCAATCGAACCGGCTGTAATCTCTGCATTCGAGTCTCTCGAATAGCTTCAGGCAGCACTCGACGACGAACTTCTCGACATCGTCCGGCAGGTTCGCCGGGACCGACTTGATCTGCCAGTAGGGTGAATCGGGCATCCACTTTGCCTCGTAGCCGCAAAGTCTGGGCAACTCGGGCGGCAGCGCCGAATAGTCTTCCTGAATTATGGGCAGCACCGTGTACGATTCGGGAGGGTTGCCGATAATGCCCACGGTGAAGTCTTCGCCGGTTAGAAATTCTTCGACCAGGACCGGCTTTTCGTATCCGAACTTCTCCCTGATTTCGGAGATCGCGTTGACAAGCTGCTCGACGGAGTAGGCGACGCTTCGCTGGGTTATGCCGAAGCTCGAATCGCCGAAGTTGGGCTTTACGATAACAGGAAACCCGATCGGCAGGTCGAACGTGCTGTCCTCGGGCTTGATGAAGAAGGCTTCCGGCACGGGAATGTCCATTTCCTTTGCGATTCCGCGAACGAGCGACTTGTCGTAGCAGAAGGCAAGGCACTGGGGGCCGCCGCCGGTATAGGGGATATTGAGCATTTCCAGCATTGCCGGGACATGCAACTCCTTGCGGGGATCGTTGCTGTAGCCTTCGTCGCACAGGTTCATAACGAAATCCGTTTTAGTTCCGAACTTGACCAGGTCGTTGAAGAGCGTGTCGTGATTGTTCAGATAGGAATATCGGTAGCCATCCAACTCGCGCAGCGCATCCTTGAGCTGGTCGATGGTATAGAAATCGTCATCGTCGAAGACGCACAACGGCTTCAACGCGTCCGGTTTGCGGGGATCGCCGAACAGGACTGTAATGTTCTTGTATTCCTTTTTGCGTTTTCTCTGCGTCCAGTCTTTTCGCACAACACTGGTAACGATAATTCGCCGCTCCATCATTCCCAGGTCTTGATTGCGCGTCGATTCGCTGGATATCTGCCCGTGGACAGTGACATCGGCAAAGCCGGCCTTTTCGAGCAGACCGGCGATGCTCTTCTTTGTGTATAGCCGTTCTGCGTAAAACTGGTCGGCTACGACGCCCTTTTCCACGTTCGTGACGACCTCGCGGGAAATCAGACGCTGCTTGTCCAGCGAAAGTGACCTTTCCCGGCAGACGAAGAACTTCTTGTCTATCCATTCCCATGACCGGGGCTGGAATTTTCTCCTGAGGTATTCCCCGTCTGTGACATCGATGAGCACTTTTCCCCAGGGCTTGAGCACCCGGAAGACCTCCCTGATAACTCGCATATCGTCCTCGACCGTCTCGAAGTAGCCGAAACTGTTGCCGAGAATCATGACCACGTCGAAAGTGTCGGACGCATAGCGCAGCTTTCGGGCGTCGCCTTCTTTGAATCTTATGCTGAGCCCTTCTTTCTTCGCCTGGGTTTTACCCCTTTGGATCAGGTAGTGTGACCGGTCGACTCCTTCGACGTTGCTGAATCCCCTTCTGGCCAGCTCAAGGGATATCCGCCCCTGTCCGCAGCACAGATCCAGAATCTTGTCTGCCGGAGCCATATTGAGAATGCCGCAAAAGACGTCCACTTCTTTGCTGGTCAGTTGCGGGTCATCGACGACGTCGCCGTCGGTTTTCAAATACGTGGCGTTGAAAATCTGCCGCCACCACTCGGGATCTACGTGCTCTTCGAGGTCGGGGACCGGTCCCAGAGACCTTGCCGCTTCCGATGTTGTCCTGGGCTTCTGCCCCAGCTTGCCGGGAAGCGACGGCCCTTTTTCTTTCATGTTTGGTTTCTCCTGTTTTCGATCTCTTTCAAGAGATCGGGCCGCCATTTTTTCGTTCGTTCGAGGGCCTGTCGGCGTCGCCACTCGGCGATTTTGGCATGGTCGCCACTTAAAAGAATTTCAGGAACTTTCATCCCGCGAAAGACTTCCGGCCTTGTGTAGTGCGGGTATTCCAAAAGGCCTTCGCTGAATGAATCGTCCTTTGCCGAATCTTCGTCGCCGAGCGCCCCGTCCAGCAGTCTGACCACCGCGTCGATTATGACCATCGCAGCCAATTCTCCGCCGCTGAGCACGTAGTCGCCTATCGAGATTTGCTCGGCGCCCAGGCCCGTACGAATTCGCTCGTCAAATCCTTCGTACTTGCCGGCGATAAAAATCAGGCGTTTTTCGCCGCTCAGCTCCAGGGCTTTTGCCTGGTCGAACTTCTGCCCCTGCGGCGTCAGCAGTAAGACGCGGCCTTTTTCGGGCGATAGCTTTTGGACGTGTTCGAAGCAATCGAAAACGGGGCCAGGCATCATTACCATTCCCGGCCCGCCGCCATACGGTTTGTCATCGACCTTCCGATAGTTGTCTGTGGAAAAATCCCTTATATCGGTTAGCGCGATTTCGATAAGGCCGCTGTCATGAGCCCTCTTGATGATCGAGCAGCTCAAAGGCGATTCGAACATATCCGGAAAAAGCGTAAGAATATCTATCCTCATCGCTCTTGCCTGTCTATCAGCATTAAGCCGATTCCTCTTTGGGTTTATCTTCGGCGGCATCGGCCTGGGGTTCTACCTCGGCTTTCACTTCCGGCTTGGCTTCATCTTTCTTTTCTGCTTCCGGCTCGGCCTTTTCAGGCTCAGGCTCGGCCTCGGCCTTTTCTTCTACTGCTTCAGGTTCGGGTTTTTCTTCCGCCGGCTCGGCTTTAGCTTCGGTTTTCTCATCAGCTACTTCGGGTTTGATTTCTTCCGCCTTGGTTTCTGTCTCGGATTTGGCCTTTTCAGGCTCAGGCTCGGCCTCGACCTCGGCTTTTTCTTCTACTGCTTCAGATTCGGGTTTTTCTTCCGCCGGCTCGGCTTTGGCCTCGGTTTTCTCCTCAGCTACTTCGGGTTTGGTTTCTTCCGCCTTGGCTTCTGTCTCGGGTTCGGCTTTTTCAGGCTCAGGTTCAGCTTCGGTTTTCTCTTCTACTGCCCCTGCCTCCGGTTTTTCTTCTGCTTTGGCTTTAGCTTCGGCATCTGCCTTGGCTTTAGCTTCGGCGTCTGCT
>CAZTDF010000058.1:0-2731 GCA_964612465.1 uncultured Pirellulales bacterium | reverse complement strand
TTGGCTTTAGCTTCGGCGTCTGCTCTGGCTGTGGCTTCGGCGTCCGCTTTGGCTTCGGCATCTGCCTTGGCCTTAGCTTCGGCTTCTACTTTGGCCTTAGCCTCTGCTTCTGCCTTGGTCTTTTCTTCGGCTTTTGCCTTGGCTTTTTCTTCTATCGCTTCTGCTTGTTTTTTAGCGGCTATTCTCTCGGTATTGTCGAACAGCTTGCCCTTGGCCCTGGCGATGGCCTTGGCTTTTGCCCGACGAGCTTGTTGTTGTTCTGCATATTTATGTTTGATTCCATGGCGGAGCAGAATTTGCGAGACGGCGTCGCTTGGTATCGCCCCTTTATCCAGCCAAAACTCCACCCGCTCGCGGTTCAGGATAACCTGCTTTGCAGGGTCCTTTTCAATCGGGTCGTAATGGCCCAGCTTTTCAAGTATTCTGCCATCACGAGGCGTGCGGGATTCGACTGCATTGATTCTAAAGAACGGCCGATGCCGCCTGCCCAACCTTGTCATTCTCAATTTTACTGACATAATTTTTTCCTTTCTTTAATATATAATCAATTTCCGTGACCAACACAATATGGGTCACGAAACACGTTTACAATGTAGGGCGTAACCATTCAGGAAGATCGCCAGGTTGGCCGGGTCTACCTGGGCGTCGGCGGCAAGTTTTTCGGTCTGCTCGTCGTTCAGCGTATCAGCGTTCTCTTTTTCCGTCGGTGTCATGATCGCCACCGCCTTTTTTAACTGCTCCAGTTCTTCTAAGCTCGGCGAGACTAACATGGCCAGCTCGCTGGCGCCCTGAATATCCTCGAACTGGTCCCTTATCATCTTACCGTAATCGCTGCCGGAGAACCGGGCGACTTTTTCAAGATACTGTTCGATCGAAACTTTGTTCATAATTGTTATTCTACTGTTCCCAGGAAAATTCGAGGGATAAATAATGACAACTTTTTCAATAATCCACAAATAAAATTTGGGGATTTAACGCTTAATTCCCGCCTGGGCGGTAATGAGATGAAACATTATCGTCTTTTCTTTATTTTACCTCTCCGCTTTATGACTCTTTTTCGTTTCGAGCGCTGTTTGATTTTTTTGCCGCTGGACATCATCTGGCTCAGCGATCCCATATTCAATCCGCCTGAGAGCAGGCTCTTGAGCCCGCCGAAGCTTCCGCCGCTAATCGCTTTCATCATGTCCCGGCTACGTTTGAATGTCTTGACCAGGCCGGAAACAGCCTGGACCTGAACGCCGGCACCGGCGGCAATCCGCCTTCGTCTCGACGATTCGATGAGGTCCGGATCGCGTCTTTCCTTCAGCGTCATCGAATGCACAATCGCTTCCATCTGCGTTAGTTCGGCACCGTCGAGGTCCATGTCTTTGAGCTGACCTCCCATTCCCGGTATCATTTTGAGCATATCTTTCATGCCGCCCATTTTCTTGACGGCCTGCATCTGCTTTAGGAAATCATCGAAGCCGAAGCTGCCCTTGGCCATTTTCTTCTGCATTTTCTCGGCTTCTTCAGTCTCGAAATGTTCCTGGGCCTTCTCGACGAGCGTTATGACGTCGCCCATTCCCAGGATCCGGCTTGCCATCCGGTCGGGGTGAAATTCTTCGAGCTTGTCGAGTTTTTCGCCGACACCGATGAACTTGATGGGCTTTCCGGTAACGGCTTTGACGCTGAGGGCCGCTCCGCCTCGTGCGTCACCGTCCAGCTTGGTCAAAATGACGCCGTCCAGTTCAAGCCGCTCGTTGAACTCTTTAGCCGAATTGACAGCGTCCTGACCGGTCATCGCATCGCAGACTAAATAAATCTGCTGCGGTGTGACCGCTTTGGCGACGTTGGCTACCTCATCCATCATCTCCTGGTCGATGTGCAGCCGGCCCGCGGTATCGAGCACGATTACGTCGTGACCGTTCTGCCTGGCATATTTGAAGCCGTTCTTCGCGACCTTTACGGCGTTCTTGCTATCTTCGCTGTAAACATCGATGCCTATCTGCTCGCCCAAAACTTTCAACTGCTCGATAGCTGCCGGTCTTTGCAAATCGTCGGCAACCAAAAGCGGCTTTTTGCCGTTGGCGAGGATGTACTTGGCGAGTTTCGCAGCGGTTGTGGTTTTACCGCCACCCTGCAGGCCGGCCAACATAATTACGGTAGGCCCGGGCGAGACATAATAAATCCGGCTATCTACCGGCCCCATCAATTTTGTCAGCTCGTCGCTGACGATTTTGACCATTACCTGGCCCGGATGAAGGCTCTTTATAACATCGGCTCCGAGGGCGGCCTGCGTAACGTCCTTGCAGAATTGCTTGACGACGTTGTAGCTGACGTCTGCTTCCAGGAGGGCCTTGCGGACTTCCCGCATGGCGTCCGAGATGTTCGCCTCGGTAATTCTCCCCCGGCCGGTAAGCGACCGGAAGACCGAGTTAAATTTTTCCGTCAATGACTCAAACATCACTAAAAATCCCTATTTCCAGACCAAAATGCCCCATTATCGAGCTTCGGAGACCAATAATTTAGACGAACCAAGCAGTATAAAGACCCGGAGCAAACTTTGCAAGGGTAAAATCTATTAGAGGCATTTTGGCCAGGCACAAAGGCCTATAGGTTATAAAATGAAGAAATCATAGTATTAAAAAATAGGCGAAATGCCGGAAATACAGTAGCGGTTGAGATCGATTTTTGGCATTACCACCAATGATATGGTTCCGAGAAGCGGACGACCATATCACTAAATGGGCGC
>CAZTDF010000057.1:12812-21984 GCA_964612465.1 uncultured Pirellulales bacterium | reverse complement strand
AAAGCCGTGCTCGAAGTCGATCCCGGCGTTACAATTTATGCATGCGGCGCACCCGTGATGTGGGGCAAAAACTGGAACGACACTCTCATCGCCGGGGCAGGCGACATATTGCGTATCACTACCGACCATCCTCTTGTAGGCGGCCAGGTCCCCGCCGATACCGAACCGCTGGATGTGTTCAAAGATTTCATGGCGGTGCCGCAAGTGCTCGAACAAAAATGGGCCGCCCTGGAAAGTGATATGAAAAATGCCGGCATAAGCGACCCCCGGCTGGCGGTTACGGAGCTGCAGATGTTTGCTCGTATGGGCCGGCCGTCTTCCGCTGATGCTCCGAGAAAACTTTCAAATGGCAGGCTCGTAAGTCCGGCGACTCATGCCGAGGCATTGTATGACGTTCTGATTTATCATGCATCGGTTCGGCTGGCTCCGTTTGTAGAGATGGTCACTCATTCGGCCACCGTCAATCACGGCGGAGGATTGCGAAAGACCCGGGAACGCGTTTATGCCAATCCGTGCCATTACGCTCAAGCGATGTTCGCCGCCTTTGCCGATTCCTTGCCGGTCAAAATCGAGCTGACCAGCCCAACGCAAGCAGCTCCGTTGGTTCTGCCCGACCTTAAGAATGCTGCCTCCACCTGCTCGTATCAGACAATTGACGCAATGGCTTCCGCAGCTCAGGATGGAAGCCTGCTGATCTCGGTTGTGCACAGAGGAACATCGGGGCCCGTCGATCTGGAAATAGTCATGAAAGATTTTGATTCAAGCGGCCGGGTGGAAATTCAAACGCTCTGCGCTGATGTGCCCTGGGCAACGAACACACTCGAAAAGCCCGAAGCGATAACACCCGTGAGCACAGCAGGTAAAATTGAAAACGGCAAGATGCTGATTACCATCAAGCCCTATACAGTATTAAGGATAACAGCATCGCGACAGAGCTGAGCCCGCAAGCCGAACATACATTATATCGGCCACTTATTGTATCATTCCGGATTTGTTTCGTCATTTCGACGCTTGTTATATGTGTTTCTTGCCGGCTCCTTAGTTTTGGGCTTTCTGCGCCGGAAGCGAAGCACCTTCCGTGGAAGCTGAACCGGCAAACTCAGCGAACACAAAGCCGCGATTAACGTCCTTAAAGACTGGTTTCGGGAGCATTGGGCTATATTCCGCGTATCGTTCAGTTTTGAGGATCAGAACGATAGATCCTTTTCCTGAACTTTTCGTGACCAACTCTTTGAACCGGTCGACATCAAGCAATCGCTGCTTCGAGTCGTCATATTCCAGTCCGTACGTAAGTTCACCGCTGGCGCGTAGCAGAAAAACGTCGCTGCGTTTGTAGCACCAGCAAATGGAAGATGTCAGATCGTTGTCAGAGACAAGCACTGTATCGGGATGGACTCTGTAGCGGTTATGTTGCAGGAATTCACCCGGTGCCTTTGCGTCTCTCAACTGGTTGGGCATTGCAAAGTGCCCACAGAACATCAAGACTGTGGGACCAATGGCAAACAAGGCCAGCTTCATTCGGAAATCCGCTGCCCTGGCGGCACAAAACAGAAGCAGGATATATGCCAGAAAACCGATAACCATAAGCACAACTTTCATCGTTTCCTGCTGCTCATAGACCCTGAAGGAAGTAGGTATTGTCTGAGTCAAAATTAAAGCAATCATAATCGCTACCATTATCACCAGGAGAATCTTCACGGCAATCATGAATGCCTTCTTCTTTCCCGCGTCAAAATACTGCAGCAGAGCCATACTCATGATAACGGCAAGAGGCGGAAAGCACGGCAGGATATAGGTAATAAGTTTGCCGCTTGAAGCGGAGAGTAACAGGAATGGCAGCAGAAGCCAGCATACGGCATACCGGAAAAGAGGATCTTTAAAACGCGTGCCTTTCAGGCCGGAGAGCGCAGCCGGCAACAGAAATGTCCAGGGAAATGCGCCCCCTAAAATACAGGGAATGAAAAACCAGAACGGTTCAGGGTGCTGTCCACCATCGCCGGACACGAGCCGATGGACGTGTTCGGTCCAGAAAAAATAATACCAAAAGCCCTTCTCCCGGGCGTGGATCATCAGGCACCATGGCAGAGCTACCAGGATCGCCGTTACCAAAGGTATCCATAAAATCCTGAATATCTCTTTTGCCCGTCGCTGCCAGATCAGGAATGGTATTACGGCCACGGCGGGTATTGCAAAAGCAAGGAAACCTTTCGTGAGAAACGCAAGACCACAAGAGATACCTGAAAGCACAAGCAGGCATACCCTTTTTCGGGGCACGTCCTCCATATGTGCGAAAAAGAACAGTGCCATCGCCGCAGTTAGAAACATGGAAAACATGCTGTCGAGAACGCTAATAGTGCCGACGGAAAACACTTCTGAAGAGGTAAGGAACACTACCACGACAAAAATGCCCATTCGATATCCACCGGCGTATTTCCTCGCGAGAAAGAACAGAATAACCGCAGAAATGCCGGCAGCCAAAGCAGAAAAGAAACGTATGGCAAAAGCATTTTCGCCAAACATGGCGATACCTATTGCATTGAGCCAGTATCCAAGCACAGGTTTCTCGAAATACCGCAGACCGTCGAGATGCGGGACGACCCAATCCCCTGTTTCCAGCATTTCTCTGGGTATTTCAGCATATCGGAATTCGTCGGGAATAACCATTGGGCGTACGCCAAGCGGAATAATATATAGCAAAACGAATAGTCCGACGCATGTTATTATCGCAATTTTGTATTTCATACCTTTTCCATAAGCAGTAACGATGCTAACGCAAAAAACAAACGGCATATAAAATGATTATTCATCCCGTTATGATTACTCCAGAGTAAATACCACCGAGTCTCTGTGCCCAATTCTGCCATTGATACACAGTTTGATTTGTTTTTTCAAGTCATCCGGCAGATTATCAAAGCTTTGCTTCGTTGTTATGAAATACGAGTTTGTCGTGCACTGAAGAAGTTCGTCCGGAGAATTGATAAATATGGGTGTGATCGGTTTATCATAATTTACCATAAATTTGATGTCATCGGTGTCAGGACCTACCTGGTAGAACACTATGTCCCCGGGCCGCTCCTTTTCCAGCAGTTTAACTTGTTCCACAAATGGCCTGGCACTCTCCAGAATCTCGTTAACAGGCTGGGCTACACCTATATTAACTATAATAAACGCTGAGACTCCAATAGCCGCAGCGACCATATCCTGGTTGGGACGGCCTCTTAATCTCTTGTCTAAGGTCCTGGCGATTATAATCAAACCTATCAATAATACCAGAGCGAATAGAAAATGAGCGTTGACGGAAAGGCCGAAATATTTACCGAATAAAATAATACCCACAGTTGCAACGGCCCCTACCAGAGGCAGAGAAGAACAAATGGACAGACAGATCTTCTTCGCCTCAAACAGAATTCTTTTTGGCCTCGTATCGATCAACATATAAGAGGCAGTCAGGGAAAGTGCCGGCACAATGGGCAGAATATATCGCGCCTTTTTGACTGACGGAATCGACATGCCCACGAGCACAATCAATATCCAGCAGGCCAGGCTGCCAAGCAAAATGTCATCGTCATTCTTCCTGCCCAGGATATCCTTGAAACGAGAAACAACGACAATAATTGCCAAAGGATAAGCCGGGGCATAAGAGGTAAAACCTTTGAGCCAATAATAGGTATAACCCGGACCTCTGTCATTCATACGACCGGTCATCTGAGCGCTGAGCACGCTTTGCACCAAGGATTCTCCGCCCTGGAGCTTTGCGGCGAGAAATAGACTGGCAAAGCCAAGGGCCAGCACGACAGCAGCGACCATCCCCGCGAGTATGAATCGTTTATACTTTGCCAACCATAAATAATAGCTGCACACGACGGCGGCAGGGATGACCAGGCCTATAGGGCCGCGAAAGGCAAAACTGAGGAACCATATTGCTGGAAGCAAGATCAGTCGTTTATCTCGACCATAGAACGTGGCTGAATAAACGAGATAGAAGGACAGAACCGTTGCCAGGCTCGTATATTGATCCAGAGCAATGCTGCGGGACTCATTGAAGAACTTGGCTGTGAACAGGGCCAACAAAACAGCAGCGAGTCCCCACCGGCGGGATCGAATCGCCCCGATCCGATATGTGAGAACCAAAATCAGCGCCGATGTTACGGCTGTAGGCAGAATGGCTGAGAACGGCGTAACTTGCCCGAGAAGTTTGGACACGAGGTAGATCAGAAAAGTTGAGGTGCCCGGATAGTCGGGATATGGGCTTTGGTATGTTGTGGGAAAAAAGCTGGGCCCGAAGCGGAACATCTCCTGGGCGAACAAACCGAAACGGGCCTGGAAACCTATGAATTCAGGATTCAGACCGACCATAAACAGCAGAAGGGCCCCTGTGAATATCAGCAGCGAATCTCTTGTTCGTCTCCTGGATTCATCGGTGAGATATACCGATGTCACTTGTTCCGGGATCATCCATTTCCCTCATGATACGATTTTGAGGTTTTCTGCCTTGCGATCCATCCTTCACGTCCGGAGATAGTGCCCTGAACAACGCGGGATGATCCCATAGCAGGGCAGTCGTCGAGTAAAGCACCAAGGGCAACGAACGACACGCCCTGTGCTTCGGCTGCCTTCAGGAATCTATCGAACATATCAAAGCACGCTATGCCTTCGGCCTCCGCATGGATGGTCAAAACATTAAGCCTGTCCTCAGAACACTCAGCAAGCAGGCGGTCATTGTAGTTACTTTCCGTCACGCCTTGGCGACCGATCATTTCGTCGTAGGTGGGGAGTGTGACAGGAATCTGAGGCTGGACCAATTGCTCGTCATCGACCAGGGGAAGAAATATGCTGTCTCCCCTGCAATCGCTGTTATAGCGGAAAGCAAAGCTGCTTTTCTCCTTCAATACGAGATCGTTGCACTTCCAACCGGGGACGGCGGAACACGTCGGCGGCCGGCCGAGGATTTGCGTAAGCAGATCTACGCCCCGGCTGAGTGACCGGCTAACGGTCTGGGAGTCCATTGTATCAACATGCGCCTGCCATGCGTGATGATCCCACGCATGCAGTCCGACCTCGTGACCGGCCTCGGCAGCAGAACTTATCACAGACCCGAGTTTTTTCCCAATCACCGGCCCGGGCCATAAAGTGCCCTTGAAAAGAATGTCCCATCCATATAGGCGAGTAGCCTTCGTTCTGAGCATCTTGAACAGGAACTTCGGGCGAAGAAGCCGCCAGAGATGACGACCCATGTTGTCGGGGCCCACGGAAAAAAAGAACGACGCATTTATCCCATGATCGGCAAAAAGCCTGCACAGATTCGGGACGCCAAGTCTCGTTCCCCTAAAAGTATCGACATCAACTCTCAGGCCTATTCTCATGTGACATTCTGCTTTTTAACCTTTTTGCCGGGGGAGGGCACGGAGACTATAGGTGTCACTTTCCCGCCCGCAGGCTGCTTCGGCTTGAGTATTTCTGTCGCGACCGCGTCGGTGAGGTCACCTTTGATCTCTATTACGCCGTGCCGGATAGCTTCACGAAGGAAGAAATCCAGAGTCTGCTCAACGGACTCTTCTAATTCTATTGTCGGCTTCCAGTTCAGGAGCTTGCCGGCGTTCTTTATGCTCGGTTTTCTGTGCTGGACATCCTGATAACCGGCCCCGTAATAGGATCGGCTTTCAATCTCACGGAAACCCGCGAAGGGCGGAAACTTGGACCGAAGGGGATGCTGATCGAACTTCTCCAGGAGCATTTCCGCCAGGTCCCGGATGCTGGCCTCGTTATCCGGATTGCCGATATTAATAATCCGGCTGTTGCACACGCCATCTTTGTTTTCGATTATTCTGTAAAGACACTCGATGCCGTCCGAGACGTCGGTAAAACAACGTTTTTGTCTGCCGCCGTCGATCAGCAGAATCGGCGTACCTTCGACAAGATTAAGAATTAGCTGGGTGATGGCGCGCGAGCTGCCGATCCTCGCGGAAGTCAGGCTGTCAAGTTTCGGCCCTATCCAGTTGAACGGCCTGAACAGAGTGAACTCGAGTCCCTCTTTCTGCCCGTAGGCCCAGATGACCCTGTCGAGCAATTGCTTACAGCAGGAATATATCCAACGTTGCATCCGGATCGGCCCCAGAATCAGCCTGGACTTGTCTTCGTCAAACTCTTTCTCGTCACACATGCCGTACACTTCCGAGGTTGACGGGAAAATAATCCGCTTTCCATATTTGACGCAATAACGGACCACCCTCAGATTCTCTTCAAAATCCAGCTCAAATACACGTATCGGATTGCGCGTATATTCGATCGGCGTTGCAATCGCCACCAGGGGAATCACTGTATCGCATTTTTTAACATGGTATTCGGTCCATTCGCGATGTATGGAAATGTCACCTTCTTCATAATGGAACGCAGGTCTGTCGATAAGGTGCTGGATGTAATTCGATCGAATGTCCATCCCGTGCACTTCATATTTGTCGCTCCGAAGCAGTCTTTCGCTCAACGCGTTGCCGATAAAGCCGTTAACTCCGAGGATCAGAACGTGCTCTTTTCTCATGGTCTCGATCCGGCGGTCTGCACTCGGACCGAATCTCATGCCCTCGAACAAATTAAGCTCACAAGCGAGCTGAGTGCCGGTCATGTAGAGGCCGTTATCAGCCTGGCCGTAATCCACGCGCACCGCACCTTCGCCGCATACGACAACCAAAGGATCTGTGGACACGATCGTGCCGGGACTCAATTCTTCTCCGGAGTAAGGCTCTTCGGAAACCACCCAAAACACACATTTCTGGTTCACTATATAGCTCGAAGCGCCCGGGTAAGGCTGGGTTACGGCACGGACCAGATTCCTTACCTGCCCGGCGTCGGCTGTCCAGTCAATTTCGCCGTCTTCCGGCCGGCGTCCCCCGTAGTATGTCGCTACGGAATGGTCCTGAGGTTCGCGGGCGGCAGTGCCATTCTTTATTTGCGGCAATACCTCGTCGAGCATAGTTGACGCCGCCTTAGCTGCTTTTTCATGCAGTGACCTGGCGGTATCGTCGTCTGTTATTGCGATTTTCTTCCGGCATACAATGTCACCGTCATCGGGTTTGGGTGTCATATAATGCAGCGTAACTCCCGTCTCCTTCTCACCGTTGACAAGCACCCAGTTAATGGGGCACCGTCCCCGATACAGAGGAAGAAGCGAGCCGTGCAGATTAAGACATCCCCGCGGCGGAATATCCAGGATAGGCCGTTTGATTATATTTCTATAATAAAATGAGAAAATAATTTCCGGCTTATATTCCTCGATCTTCCTGACCCATATCGGATGATTGATGTTCTCGGGGGCAAAAACCGGGATGTTTTTCGACGCTGCCAGTTCTGCCACGGAATTGAACCAGACATTTTCGCTCTGGTCGTCTTTATGCGTAAAAACGGCGGCAATCTCAAAGCCATTTCGCAGCAGGGCATTGATGCCTTCACAGCCAATGTTGTGATAAGCCAGGACTACTACTTTCATAATGCTACCTCTGAAGTTTCAATAAAATTTACAATTTATTCTTTTTCTGTTTTTCGCCCGACAACCCGGTGAACAAAGTACCGGGGTCTTGCCCTGACATCGTCATAGATACGACCAATGTATTCTCCAAGCAGTCCCATGCCGATAAACTGGGCACCAATAAAGATGAAGAGAATAGCAAATAGCGTAAAGACACCCTCTGCCGCCCAATCGGGTCCGTGGACCAATCTCATAATCAACAAGAAGATACCAAATCCCACTCCCGCGGCAGATATCACGCCGCCCAGCACGCTTAAAACCCGCAGAGGAAACGTTGTCATACTGGTCAGCAGATCAAACTGCAGGTTGACCAGCTTCCATAGCCCGTACTTCGAATCTCCCTCGGTTCGCTCGGCATGGCCGACCTCGATTTCCGTCGCTTTACGGGCGAAACTGTTGGCCAGGATGGGGATAAAGGTGCTTCGTTCGTGACACTGGAGCATCGCATCGACAACGTGCCGCCTGTAAGCCCGCAACATACAGCCGTAATCATGCATTTTAACGCCGGTAGCCTTCTGTGCCACTTTGTTGACGACGTGAGAGGCCACCTTTCGGAAAAGTGTATCATGCCTTGGGACCCGCATTGTTCCGACAACATCGAAACCTTCCTCCATAGTACGAACCAATTTTAAAACTTCCTCAGGCGGATTCTGTAAGTCCGCATCAAGGGTAACGACCATATCTCCTCTGGACTCGGCGAATCCGGCCATTACAGCGGCATGCTGGCCATAGTTGCGGTTCAGCAGAACTCCCAGAATCTTTCCTTCGTTCTGATCGACAGCTTCGTCAATAACTTTCGACGAACCATCGGAGCTGCCGTCATCCACAAGAATGATTTCAAAAGAGCTTCCCATTTCATTGCAGGTTTTCAGACAACGACCGATGAGTTCTCGAAGGTTCTTCTCTTCATTAAAGACCGGAATAACAAGTGAAACCGACAGAATATCTTCCGCCTTCTCCGATATGCCGCTATCCGGAACTGGTTCGAGACCATCTTTCTTCTGCGCGACCGATCCAACAACTTCTACCGAGTATGTGCCGGACCGGGACGATTTAGAAGCCGTCTTTGGATGAACCAGATCTACTTCCGCTCGTTTTGGATTATCCATGCTTCGTATTTTTCCATCTTTTCCCATGGATAGATTTTCTCCTTTAAAGTCGGCTGCTCAGGCACCCATTCCGGAAAGGCAGCCAGCAATTCCTTATTATAATCGCCATGTGAGATCAATAATTTGGTTTTGGCCTCGGAACTTAAAAAAACATTCAACTGCTCAGTACTTTCAATTAGAAGTGCCGGTTCGGGCAAATCCATATAAAATAGAATCTCACCTGCATATTTGCGAAAAAAAGCAATATTAGCAGGCTTAAGGTCTCCAATTTTAGCTTTTAACTCTATACTAAAGGGTTTAATTGAACTGTATTTATCAATAATCTTCTCCTGCCAGTCCAAATAACCGCCCATGATTATAACAGACATTATGATTAAAGGCGCCAATTTTTTCTCAGAACCGGTAACGCGGCTTAATAAGCCGGGGCGGATGCGCTCCAGAACCAGAGGCACCAGGGCCATAAAACCCAGAAATACAGTGGCAAATATGAGCTCCTTAGACGCCACAAAACCCGTGCGGGCTTCAACCATCGGCCAAATTGCCG
>CAZTDF010000057.1:0-12712 GCA_964612465.1 uncultured Pirellulales bacterium | reverse complement strand
GCCACCAAAGCAATAAACCAGTAACTCAGCAGGGGCTTATCGAAGTAGGGCTTGCCATTGATACAAGGATGGAAATAGTCTCCCGTCAGGCGCATCTCCCTGACAATCTCGGCCCATCTGTTTTCGGCGCCCCAAAGTCCTCTTGCTCCGATGTACCAGAACAAAATGAAGGCCGCCACAGACCAGAAAATGATAGCTGGAATGTTGTCACGAATACTTTTCATACTTATCGATACCATAGAGGCCGACTACAAGTGGGCACTTAAGTCCGGAGTCTGCTCCCACGCGTTACTTTTTCTTTTGCAAGACGCTCTTTATCGCGTTTACCACGTCGTCGATATCATCCGCCGTCATATCAGGGAAAAGCGGAAGCGAACAAATCCGGTCCGAATTCCACTCCGTGTTCGGCAGCATACCTCGGTGCATACCCATCGACTCTCTATAATATTTTTGGAGGTGCACGGCACGAAAATGTAATCCCGTTCCAATATTCCTTTTTTTCAACTGCTGCATGAAATCATAACACGTTAATCCCGCCTTGTCGATATCCAAACGCACTATAAACAGATGCCACGCATGCCTGATCGAATATGTCGGGTCGCAAAGCGGCATAATCTCATCGATTTCCGCCAGCCGCTCGCGGTATCTATTGGCCAGCTCGGTTCGCTTGCCGTTGAATTGCTCGACACGGGCCAACTGCTTTATCCCCAAAACAGCAGATATGTCCGTCATGTTGTATTTGTAGCCCGGCTCCAGCACCTCGGCCTGCGGTGACCTGCCCTGCGTTTGCCTGTCATAAGCATCTACACCAAGACCGTGAAACTTCAGCGTCCGAATACGGCTGACCAGCTCCGGATCATCCGAGCAAAACATGCCCCCTTCACCGGTTGTGATGTTCTTGATGGGATGAAAAGAAAAAATCGAAGTCCCCCTGCAGCCGATACGTTCGCCTTTATATTGCGTGCCCAGAGCGTGAGCGGCATCCTCGACAAGAAAGACTTTCTTAGCCGCTGCCAGCTTGCGAATCGGTTCCATGTCCACCGGCACTCCGGCAAAGTGAACCGGAATGATAAGGCGCGTCTTGCCGGTCAGAGAAGCTTCCACGGACTCGGGGCTCACCATCAGCGTATCGGTCTCCACATCGGCGAATACGGGAGTTGCTCCGGCAAGGACAATTAAATTCGCGGTGGAAACCCACGTCATTGCCGGCGTGATGACCTCGTCGCCGGGGCCAATGTTCAGGGCTTTGAGCACAAGGTGCATCCCGGCTGTTGCCGAAGACAACGCTACAGCTTCCCGGCAGCCCACGTAATCGCAGAATCTCTGCTCGAACTCAGCAGCCTTCGGACCTGTGGTAATCCACCCCGAGCGTAAAACCTCGCTGACCGCAGCAATATCCGCTTCTGTTATCGACGGCCTTGAAAATGGCAGAAATTCATTTCTCATTATCTATTTCCTATTTATTCCCTGCTTACTCAAAATAATCAGAATTGTTTTTAAAATATGCCACATACTAAAAAAAGTCACCACAATTGTCAAGGATGGATGTTTTCTGGAGTTAGCCCACCCATAAATCATCGTACTGCTCATCTTGTTCCGGCATATTGGGGGCTTTCCGGGTGAACGCTGAGGGAGTTGATGTTCTGAATAGCATAAGGGCTGCAGAACAAAAATCAGCAGCTTTCAAGAGGAAACTTCCGGGATTTTTTCGTACGAAAATTTGATCGATGTACAAAAAGAGCAAAAAACAGCAGGACTTTCAGGACAAATAATGGTAATATAGTATGTTAAAGTAAGGTAGGTAGGTAGGAAGCCGAAGAGAAAGATATTGAGTGTTAGTTTCGAATCATTAACAAGCGATTCCAGAATGTCAGGCCGTGATTGATCGGACGTTAGGATATGAATATAAAAATCTATATTAACGTGCTGATTCTTCTGGTCGCCGGCTGCGCGACTCAGTCCCATAACAATCGTTCATACGTTTCGAAAGGTATTCAGGAACGTACAGATTATGAATTAGGGCAAATATCCAAACCGGGTGAATTTCATCTCCCAGACAGAGTATCGCTTGACGATGGTCTCTCAGAGGATGATGCTATCGCGATAGCCCTTTGGAATAACGCTCAATTTCAAGCTGATTTAGCGACTCTTGGTTTTTCCCGCGCCGACTTGATCGAAGCCGATATGCTGGCCAATCCGGTCTTGTCCCTTTTGTTCCCCATTGGCCCCAAAGCCCTCGAGATGGGGCTGGACGTACCTATCGATTTCATCTGGCAGCGGCCCCACCGCCTCGCCGCGGCCAAGCTTGATGCCCAAAGTATTTCCGAAAACCTCATCGGGCATGGTCTAGCCCTTATCCGGGACGTTCAGACGAGCTATGCCGATCTATACTATGCCAAGGAGCGGGTCCGGCTCGCCGTACAAAATGCTCGATTACAGATTCAGATGGTCGAGATTGCCCAGGCACAGTTCCGGACCGGTGATATTAGCAAGATGGAGGTCTCAAACGCCTATGTGGATTCACTCCGAGCCACCGACATAGTAAAGGGTTTTTCAGAGGAGGCTACCGTCTCACGACACCACCTCAACGCTTTGCTCGGACTTATCTCAGGTGACGCGGTGTTTGATATAACACAATCTGATATTTCGCCCGGAGTAGAAGTGTCAATCGACAAGTTATTGGAGACGGCCTTTGTCGCCCGGCCGGACCTGCGAGCTGCTGAGCTTGACATCGAAGCGGCCGGCGAACGCATGGGCTGGGAGCAATCGAAAATCTACAACTTCATCGCCATTATCGACGCCAAGGATGAAGGCGCCGATTCGCTGACCGTCGGCCCGGGTTTTGCGGTTGAAATTCCAATTTTCAATCAGAATCAGGGCCAAATCGCCAAGGCCAAAGCAGAACTGGAACAGGCGGCTCGACAATATGAAGTGGTTCGTCAGAACATAATTCTTCAGGTACGGCAAGCTCACACTAAGTATATCTCGGCCCAGGAGGAATATGAGTTATGGAACAATGATATTATTCCTTCCCTGGAGACAATGTTCGAACGAACCCAGAAATCTTTGGCTACCGGGGCAGTATCTTATCTTTCAGTTCTGCAGGCCAGGGAAAAGCTCATTGAGGCCCGTATGCGCCGGGCGGAGTTGGCCGTCAAGCTGCACCACAGTGCCGCGCAGCTCAATTACTCGATTGGAAAGAAAATGATTTAGCCGCAGACGGCTGGAGGATACAGCACTGAGTTCGATTGACTTGATGAGTCAGCCAAAGTTAATACTATTGAAAATGCCGGTTTAATAGGAAAACGTTATGAATAAATTGCAAACATTCTTAGGGTTGATAATCCTGCTGGCAGGTGCGCTTGGAGCGTACTATCTTCTCTTGGGAAAGCAGAGCGAGACCTCAGAAGAATCGGAGAATCAAGTTGTTACCGAAGTGAGCGTCTATGTAGGAAAAATCTCCCGGTCGGCACTTCGCGGAAAAATTCTGGCTTATGGAAGAGTTGGGCCGGATGTGGGCGGCATCGCTACGCCCCCGGCCAGCGTTAGCATCACGGCTCCGGCGGCGGGGATTGTCAGCGAAGTATTGTGCATCGAAGGTCAAGAGGTCAATCAGGGAGATACGCTGTTCCGTCTCGATAGCCGCGTAGCCAAGGTTGCTGTTAAGCAGGCTCAGCAAGCGGTGGAGTTCGAGGAGCAGAATCTTAAGCGTCAGAAAGAGCTGCTTCTGATCCAGGGGACATCGGAAAAGCTGATGCAAGAGGCACAGCACAAACTTGAAACGGCCCGCGGCGAATTGTCAAGAGCTCGTACCGAGCTGTCCCTGCTCCAGGTGACAGCGCCAATATCCGGCACAATCATCCGAGTGCCGGCCCGGCTGGGCGAAGCGGTTGACATGACCGGTACATTGGCGGAATTGATTGATCGTAAGCGGCTGATAGTGGAATTTCGGGTTCCAAGCAATGAGATAACGGCGCTTGAACCGGGGCAGAAGGCGGAGATTGAAACCGGCGGCAGGGTTGCCGGGCCGAACAGTGAGATGGGGATAGTCCAAGGTGAGCTGATGTTTATCGATTCTGTGGTTGATCCGGAGAGTGAAACTGTTCTGGCTCGGGCATCGGTACCGGCCGGGACCGAGCTTAGGCCCGGCCAGTTCGTCAGGGTGCGCATCATCTATTCGGAAAAAAGCGACTGCCTTGTCGTGCCTGAAGAAAGCCTTGTCACAACCATCGACGGTCAGACGGTTATCGCCATCGTAGAAAACGATAAGGCCTTTCAGAGAGTGGTTCAGCCGGGATTGAGAGAAAACGGAATGGTAGAAGTCCAGGGAGAGGGAATTCGTGAGGGCATGCAGGTAGTGACGGTGGGCGCGTATGGTCTGCCACCTGATAGCGGGGTCAGGGTAGTGAACGAATAAAATGAGGCCAAAAGAAAGGTTTCGATGTCAGATATTAGTCTTTCAGATACAGGGGAGACTCCGGGACAGAGTCATTTGGAGGCTCGGGCGTCAGCGTTGGGACGATTTTCAACCCATCATGCGATAGCCATTGCTTTTGTTGTGTTCGCCTTGTGCCTGGGTGGTATTTATTCTGCGACGAAGATTCCTTCCTCGGTTTTTCCACAGACCGACTTTCCAAGAGTCGTCATCCTGGTGGATAATGGGGTTATGCCGGCTGATGAGATGATGGCGGCCATTACCCGTCCTATCGAAGAAGCAATGAAGGACATTCCAGGTGCGGTGACGATCCGTGACGCGACCGGGCGGGGTTCCGCGGAAGTCAATGTCTTTTTCAATTGGAATGTTGACATGATCCAGTCGGAATTGTATGTGCTCAGCCGCCTGTCTCAGATTAGCAGCACTTTGCCGGCGACGGCGACAACGAACGTTTTCCGCTTGACCTTTTCGGCATTTCCAATTATTGGCGTAAGCCTGACCAGCGAAACGCGCGATATAACTCACCTCTGGGAGATGGCCCGTTATACGCTGAAACCGCGATTTCTGCGAATTCGCGGTGTGGGCAGGGTGGACCTCGTCGGGGGACGTGCGCCGGAATATCATGTAATCGTCGATACGCTGCGATTGAAAGCCGCCGGGTTGAGTCTTTCCGATGTAACCGATACGCTGATAAAAAGGAATCTCATAGCTCCGGCGGGCATGCACGAGGAAAACCACACGCTTTACCTTACCGTGGTCGACGGTCGCGTGCACGGTCCCGAAGATATTGAGGCCCTTACTGTCAAGGTTGACAAGGGGCACCCGATTCGGATAAGAGACTTTGCCCGAGTTGAGCGTGGACCCGAGCCCGTCTTCAACGTCGTGGCCGCGGATGGTAAAGAAGCGGTGCTGCTGAATATTCGCAGCCAGCCCGACGGAAGCACGATCGAAATCGCCCGGGAGCTGAAACTGGAACTGAAGCGGCTGAAAAAGCAGTTGCCGCCCGACATGAAACTGGCATTTTTCTATGACCAGTCGTTAATTGTACATGAATCCGTAAAGAGCGTTTGGGAAGCGATCATTTTCGGATTGTTTCTGTCCGTTGTTGTGCTGTACCTCTTTCTCAAAGACTGGGGGACAACCTTTGTGGCAACGCTGGTGATTCCGGCAACGGTTCTGATTACGTTGATATTGGTCAAGGCTCTTGGGCTGACCTACAATCTGATGACTCTGGGTGGTATCGCGGCGGCTATCGGCGTGATTATCGATGATGCCATCGTGGTTGTGGAGGTGATATACGCCAAGATAGCCAGCGGTATACCTCGCGCCCCGGCGGTGAGGGAGGGCATAGGGGAAATCATCAGGCCGCTTCTGGGATCGACCTTCACGCCTGTCGTCGTATTCATCCCGTTGGCTTTTCTGGACGGTATCGTGGGCGTATTCTTTAGAGCTTTGGCGATGACAATGGTTGTCGCGCTGCTCATCTCACTGGTATTGGCCATAACGTTTACACCGTCCATGGCGGCATGGTTCATTGGCGGAAGTCGCAGCAAATCGGCAAAACAACAAGACCAGCAAGTCGGATTTGTGTTGCGCTGGCTCATATCCGTTTACGGACATACGGTTCGAATAGCACTGCATCACCGCTGGATCACGTTGGGGTTGTGCGTGCTTGTCTTGCTTGCAGGTATAATGATCTATACACACCTCGAAAGTGAGTTTCTACCGCCGATGGATGAGGGCGGCTTTATCATTGACTATGTTGCACGACCGGGAACGAGTTTGGCTGAAACCGATTACCAGCTAAAGCAGGCAGAGGAGATATTGCGTACTATTCCAGAGCTTGAGAGCTACTCAAGGCGCACCGGCGCGCGATTGGCCCTGGCTATTGCCGAGCCTCACACGGGAGACTTCCTGGTCAAACTCAAACCCGACCGTACAAGGAAAACCGAAGAGGTGATTTCCGAACTTCGGCGCAGGTTTAATGCCGCAGTGCCCAGTCTTCAATGGGAATTTCCCGGCATCCTTTCCGACTTGATCGGCGATCTCATGTGGTCGCCCGAGCCCATTGAGGTAAAGCTGTACTCGACCGACACGGAGTTTCTGAAGGAGAAAGCCCCTCAGATTGAGGAAAGTATCCAGAAGGTCAGGGGAGTAGTGGATACCTTTGACGGTTTGATGATTACGGGCCCGTCTCTGAGTCTTCGGCTTCAAGGTGTAAACGCGCAGCGGTATGGTCTGACTGCGGATGATGTGGCTGCTGCTGTCCAGACTGCCATGCTCGGCCAGACGGCTTCATCGGTTTTGGAGGGCGACCGCCTTGTCGATATCCGGGTCGTAGTGGACCCATGCGATATCGACCGTGTTGCGAGCCTGCAAAACTTGCCCCTGCGTTGTCCGAACGGAGCAATAGTCAAACTTTCGCAGGTGGTGGATATTGTCGAAGAACCGGGTCAGCTTGAGCTTCGAAGGGAAGATCTTCGACAGGATGTTGCCATCACGGCCCGGCTGGAAGGCCGCGATCTCGGCAGCGCAATGGCGGAAATTCGCAACCGCCTGGCTCAGGATAGATCTATTCCTCCCGAGGCTCTTGAATTCGGGGGGCTCTACCAGCAGCAGCAGGAATCCTTCAGCCATCTGCTGGTGGTTCTTGCCCTGGCTATCGTTCTGGTTTTTACGGTACTACTGACGGAATTCCGGACTTTTGCCGGGCCTGTTGCAATCGTATTTGGCGCTGTTCTGGCGATGTTCGGCGCCGTCATGGCTTTGTATATTAGTGGCACTTCGCTCAATGTCGTTTCGCTTTTGGGAGCAATTATCGGGGTCGGCATTGTGGCGAAGAACGGCATTCTCATGCTTGACTTCGCGGGAGAACTGCACATCTCCGGTCTGAAAATGGAGGACGCCCTGGTTCGGGCCGGGCAGCGGCGACTCCGGCCGGTATTGATGACTTCCGGCACAACGGCACTGGGGATGTTGCCGTTGGCTTACGGCGTCGGCTCCGGCGCCGATATGCTCAGGCCCCTTGCAATTGCCGTAATCGGTGCGGTCTGTATATCGGTGCTCCTCTCTCTCGTTGCGACCCCGGTTTTGTACAGTATTCTCATCAAAATTCGTGGCTCCTGAAGTGGAAGCACCGGACCCTGAGACAGGCTATCAACCGGAAAAGTTCAAAGAACTCTTCGGCGAATTTCTGTTTCTTATTTTTCCGGCGGACCGTCATAATTCTGGAACAACTCGACGATCTCCGGCATAAAAGCATCGAGCGTTTGATACTTGTCCCGCTGCTTTTCATATCGGCCGAGCAATTCTGAAAGCTCTTTCATCCAGTGGAATCCGCGACTGATATGATAATTCGCAATCCGCTCCGCCCGTTCTTTGCCGTCGTTAGCCATCGCGTAACGCACTTCACACGCCCTTACCAGCGACTCTCGCATCATGGTCTGCCAACTTGCATACGCCTGGCTTTTCATCTGCTTTTCGACTCGCGGAAAATATTTCTCGCCGAAAGAGCTGAAGTCTTTCATATATTTATCAACGAGCGGATTGCAATAGGAATGACCAAACTCGTGCACCACCGTACCTACGACATTAGGGTTGAACGTGGGATTGCCCCAACCGAGCCAGTCGATCCGCCATGCGCCGAGAATACTGTATATTTTCGTTCGTCCATCGAGCTTCACCCGGCAGCCGTAACTGCTCGGCCCGTTAAGTATCGATATTACAAGGTTGAAGTCCACATCATCTCTCGATCCGAAAAACTCATCAAACCAGGTTAGGTTCGCCTTAGTGTCGATAAGTTGCTGAAGCCTTGCCACTGCCGTATCATATTGCGATTGGTTCTTCGCGAGGAACGCCTTGAAATCGGTCTCTTTCACAAAGTCACGACAATTGCCAAGAAATTCACGAGCCTCATCGATCCGCCATCTGCCGTCCAGCGTCTCCGGCCTCGGCTCAAAAGGTACTATCTCGCCACAGCTATTAATGTCCTCAATGTGTACAGCCATGCTCATCACCGCATCATAGCAGACCCAGCGAGTCTCACGCAGTTTTTTTGCCATTTTCACCGCTGGATGATCGCGATGCCCGGCGAAATGCTCGGTAAGGTTCCCCATATACGGCTTCGACTTGCACTTGTTGTACTCCGGATTACCCGCAAGGTTAAATATGACGCTCATCAGTTCCACACGCGGATCTATCGTAACCTTCAGTTTCGTTCGATCCTGCCGGGCTGCCACATTATTTGAATCAGCCGCCCCGGCACTATCAATAATAAAAGCGAACAATAGTATTACTGGCAATACCTTAACCAAGATTTTCCATATACGCTTCACTTAAGCACTCCTTAATTCCGAATTCCGTGGACATCATACTCAATTCCAGTCGGTCTCGCCATCCCAAAGCTCCGCAGCATGACTCGTGACTCGTATCTCGCGGTTTATTCGATGCACAGAAATCTCAACAATTCAAAATATTTAGCCCGCCGATTCACTCGGCGGGTTTTCTTTCAAATCAACACAAAAGAGCATTTTATCCCGCAGCATTAGCAAGCACACCTATCAAAAAATGCACTCCCTAAGGGGCAGGCGTATGCCTTTAATTTCCCCCAGACCTTATTAATGCGGTAGATTCAACATAAGAAAAAATATATAATTGTATAGCGAAAGTTTTTCTTATCAAAAGATCAGATAGTTAGTATGATTAATACTTGTATTCAATATTATGTAACAGAGTCTCGAAAAGGTTTACGGAGATAGCTTAAATATTATGACTGTTGCAGTTTCATGTTTAGAAAGCCCAAAAAAAGAGAGAGAAGCTTTATATAAAAGATTTCACTCGAAACTCGCTACGAATCCACATTTGAATCGAAGCTTAGTGAGTTACCAAGCCAATAAAAAACTACCTTTTTATAGATGGTTGAAATATAAGGAGGGTTTTTCATCGGACTTTGTTGAGTATGTTTTAAAAGAATTATCTATGCCTAAGGGAATTCTACTAGATCCTTTTGCTGGGACCGGAACTGCACTGTTTACTTCAATAAGAATGGGATGGGATGGAATTGGTATTGAATTGTTGCCACTGGGTTTTTTTGCAATATCGTCACGTCTAGCCGCTAAGAGCTTTGGGATGAGGAAGTTTAAAACAGAATTAGAGAGGATTGAAGGCTTAAAGTGGTCAAGCTATTTTGATCCTCAGTTCAAGCTGGAACATATTCCAATAACTGAAGGAGCTTTTCCATCGGAAACCGAACGATCTATTGCAGGTTATCGAGCATATTGTGCTAGTATTAAAGACGGTAATTTGAAGAAGCTGCTCGATCTTGCTTGTTTGTCTGTGCTTGAGTCAGTCAGTTATACTCGCAAAGATGGCCAATACCTACGTTGGGATTATCGAGCGGGAATGGATCGCACGAAATCAAATTTCGACAAAGGGCGAATTGCCGATTTTGATTCGGCAATTCGTAAGAAGCTTCGTGAAATTTACGATGATTTACATAACACAGGCGAAAGCACGACAGGTTTGTTCGACAAAGGATCGCGGAAAAAAGGTGTTGGAGCTTTGGATCTTCGAAAAGGTTCGTGTTTAGAAATTTTACCGCAAATGAAGGCAGATAGTATTGACATGGTTCTGACTTCCCCACCTTACTGTAACAGATATGATTACACTAGAACGTATGCTCTCGAACTTGTTTATCTGGGGGTCGATGCTGACGAGCTAAAGACTTTACGTCAGAACATGCTGTCCTGCACTGTTGAAAACAAGGCGAAGGTGGACCAGTTGGAAGACTTGTACGAACGCTCCGGACACAAGAAGGCGTTCGACAAAATAATGAAGGTGTTTAAAGAGCAGAAGGCGCTTCATGAGGTACTCGGAATTCTTGAAAGACTGGGGATCGCAGGGGAGTTGAACAATTCAAATATTCCAAATATGATCAGAAATTATTTCCTTGAAATGGCTTTTGTTATTTATGAGTTGGGACGTATTCTGCGCTCGGGTGGTAAAATTGTGATGGTTAACGATAACGTGCGTTATGCCGGTGAGGAAATTCCCGCAGACCTAATTCTTTCTGACTTTTCCAGAAGATTTGGTATGCACACCGAGACTATCTGGACGCTCGGGAGAGGAAAAGGCAACAGCAGTCAGCAAATGGGATCTCATGGCAGGAGCGAATTGCGCAAGTGTGTATATGTTTGGAAGAAAGATTAAAATACCACGTAGGAAACGATATTGAATGGAGACCCCAAAGAAAAAGAGAACACCGGACAAAATTCTGATCACTGCTCTGACAAATGCCTACATGGCACGCGCTCAACTTTTTCATCGGGGCGTGAAGGCGTCAAAGATTGATTTACTTATTGCTGAGATTGATAGCATCGATGAAGCAAGTTTGGACTGGTCAGATAAAAAGTTGGGGATTTCAAAAGTTGCATTCGATCTCGTCAAAAAGGCGGGTGGCTCCCCACACCAGGTATTTGCCCATCCACAGGTAATTATGAAGCGTCCCCATCTGATCGGCTACTATCGAAATATAGTGACCATATCAAAGAAAGGAATTGGGCAGATTCTGTTTTCTACTGAACAGTATGAATCAGGTCGGAAGAAGAATATAGTCGGCAAAGATGCTTTAACGGTATGCGAGACCCTGAATCGAATTCTAAGCGGTGTGATAGAAAAGCTGCCCAACTACAGTGTTGAATTGAGCCGGCAGGCTATCCTTGCTGAAATTGGTACCGAGCTCCAGGGAACGTGGGCAAACGTGATTGGCCGGGGGGCGGCAACGGCAGTAAAGGGTCTTTTTGGAGAATACATCGAGTTGAAAAAGTTGGGTCGTTGCCTGAAAGACGGCAGTTTCAAGCTGGACAACGGCTGGACTATAAAATTTGCCAACGAGCCAGATGTGGCGTTTTTTGACGCCTTTGGGGTAAAGCAGATTGCTATTGAAATAAAAGGCAGTTTGGATAAAGCCGGTGCGCAGAGTCGATACGGAGAAGCAAAGAAATCTTTCGGAAAACAGTTGAGCGAGAATCCCCGTTGTCACACAGTTTATCTAGCAAGTTGTTTTACTGATGCAGTAATTGAGCAGATCAAACGGGACGGACAAGTTCGCGAATGGTTTAATCTTACTTCTATCCTATATGATGATTCTGAGCGCAAACGTTTCCTTAATCGAATATTTCACATTGTCAACACACCAACGTGACATAGGATCGCTTATGTATTTATGTTATCTTATTCAGTTCTTTTACTTTTATTTATTTACATCCCAAGCCTTTCGGCTTAAAGCACAAACTACGACGTTGCCGCTTCAGAGCTGTCATATCCACTCCGTCAGGACTGCATTGCAATTGTAGGAGTTGCCGGACTGATATGTTCAATTAGGAGAGGATAGGGGTCAGGGAGAGGATAGGGGCCAGGCTTATCTTTTTGCGTTTGGAAGTTTTACGCCATGCCTTCCTGCATCCTTTAGGCCGCCGCTTCTCCTGGGCCACTAAGCTTACTTGCCGTATACCTGCAACCCATCCACTACAATACAAAAACCTCTCGTCAACAGCAATAAGATAAACCTGACCCCAGATATAGACCCCAGATATACATGCAAAGGAACTAATCGAGGCATGAGAAAGTCTTTGTTCGATGATTGCCGCGATACCGATGAACGCATTTGTTGAAATCGTGTTTTGGAAAAAAGTCCATTAGTTGCGAGAAGACTAATCGATCTTTGAACATTGGCCAGCCCTTTCGATGAATGTGTAAAGGTCTGACCATAACATGATAATGATTTCAAGTCGAAAACAGTCATTTTTCTCACAACAGATTGAAAATACGTAACTTATAACAATTTATAAAAAGTTAACCGGACAGTAGTGATTTACGATTTACTATTGATTATTTTTGCACGAAATCCGCGTTTATCAGCGTTCATCTGCGGTTAGAATTAGTCGTTAGTATATAGTCGTTGGTCGTTAGTCTAAATACCAAATACCATTAACCATTTACTGTTTCTTTATTTCTTCGTGAATCTTCGCGTCCTTCGTGGTGCGGTAAAGATCGCCGTGTAATGGAGATTTATCTGGAATTAGCCCGCCTTTTTACGTTTATATTCGTATAATAATTAACGAATTCGTATATCGTATGTAGTATGTCGTATATCGTGATTTGAATGAAAAATTGTAAATCGCAAATAGAAAATAGTAAATCCGGAGCTTCTCCGGCAGGGCTTAATTTGAAAAAACAAACCCAATTTCCAAATGGGCAAAATGAGCATAAGTATCTATA
>CAZTDF010000056.1:3722-22032 GCA_964612465.1 uncultured Pirellulales bacterium | reverse complement strand
AATTATTGCAATTTCTGCTTGACATAAAGGAATAAGGGATCAAGTATTAATTCTTCTGATTGCCTTGACCTGCTGAGAGGAAATAAGGAGTCAGGCAAAAACTGGGGACGGCCCATTAATAAGTAAAAATTAAAAGGGAAAAGGCCTTGTAATAGCTAAGCCATAAATTGATTATACCCGCTTCCGCGGGCACAGGTTTACGATTTACGATTTACAATTGTCATTGATTATCAGTTTCTTCATTCACTCGGTTGGCAGAATCCCTCTTTTGCTTGCATTTACACAACTTATTGTGATATAATCGTGGCAGAGAAGCATGTCGAAAAATTAAATCTCTCTCAGAAGGGAGCGGCAAATACTATGTGCAAGCGAAATGGATTTACATTGATAGAACTGCTGGTTGTTATTGCCATCATTGCCATTCTCATGGCGATTCTGATGCCGGCCCTTAATCGGGTCAAAGAGCAGGGGTCGCGTGCCGCGTGCCTGAGCAATGTCAAGCAGTTGACCCTTGCGTGGATAATGTACGCGTATGAGAATGATGATAAGATCGTCAACGGGAGCACCTTCTTCCCGCGGGATGGCGAGCCGGCATGGATAGGCGCGCAGTGGAATTTTGACGGGACCGCTGAAGAGCAGCGTGAAAACCTTAAGGACGGGATTCTCTACGAATACTGTGAGGATGTCGATATTTTCAAATGTCCCACAGGGATTCGCGGAGAAGTGCTGACATACGCAATCGTCGATGCGATGAATGGCGCGACGAGCATACCGGGAACCGAGGAATTGATGATTAAGCGGTTAAGCCAGATCCGCGGGCCCGGCGAGCGGTTCGTGTTCATTGACGAAGGCGAGATATCGCCCGATAGCTGGACCGTGTTCTACGACCAGGAAAGCTGGTGGGACCTGCCGACGGTTCGGCATGGGGACGGCACGAATTTCTCATTCGCCGACGGTCACAGCGACTACTGGAAATGGAAAGATCCGCGCACAGTGAAACTCGCTGAAGGGACAATCTCTGAGAGTGTCCAGCCGGGGAATCCGGATTTGCACGCAGTCCAGAAAGCGGCCTGGGGCGAGCTCGGCTACGTGCCCCAGGGATTGTAGGCTGGGCGGCTCGATTGCATATGCTGAAGAACTATTGTTAGTGATTTGTACGCAATCATTCACAAGGCCGTGGAATCCTAATTGTCAACAGGCGATTGGACTGGCATCCGGGCGGAACCTGCGTTAGAATACCCCGATGTAACCATGTACGAGGACCAATCGCTATGAGAAAGAATATTGCTGTCAAGTCACTAACGTGGGTGTTGGTTGTTGTTTTAAGCCTCCATATCTTCAGCCCCGGCGCTCAGGCGGAACTCAAAGGTGGCTGTGCGAAGGTAAATATTACGCCGCCGTTGGGGATACCGCTTATCGGCTCCTACGGCAAGCCGAGCGATGATATTCTCGATGAGCTTTATGCAAAAGCGCTGGTTCTCGACGACGGGAATAATACCCTGGTTATCGTTTCGTGCGATTTGCTTTATACGCCTTTGGAAGAGATTGCCGGGCCGGCGCGGAAAATTATCATCGAAAAGACAGGCATCCACGAACATAATATTCTCATCTGTGCTACGCATACTCATTCGGGGCCGGAGGTTTTCACCAAATCCAAGTTCAGGACTCCGGGAGATACGCCGCCTCCGGCTATCGACCGCTCCTATCTTGATACACTCGTGAAAAAAATCGCCGGCTCGGCACTAATTGCATACAAAGACATGCGGCAGGTAAAAATCGGAGCGGCAAAAGGCCTGGCTCCAGAAATCGTCTACAACCGCAGGCCAAAAAATAGTAATGGCTTCGTGAAAATGGCTTTTACTATCCCGCCGGAAGTAAGAGCCACAAGGAAAGTTGTGGCTGATCCCGGCGGTGATGTGAGAACAACATTTGTTCTGCCTGATGACAAGACCGAATGGAAGTTCGGGCCTATCGATCCGGAGGTCTGCGTGCTGAGGGTCGAGAATATGGCCGGTGAGATTTTCGCTTCTATGGTCAATTTCGGCTGTCACCCGGTTTCGATATATCCATTTCTGAGTACCGCGGTATCGGCTGATTATCCCGCGTTTGTTACAAGCGTTGTCGAACGGGCGGAAGGGGGGCTGTGCCTGTTTACTCTCGGGCTGGCGGGCGACGCCGTGCCGTACGACAGGGGAATCCTGCCCCGCCGGCAGATCGGCAGGGCGGTCGGGGGCGAGGCCCTCAGGCGGCTTCAGTTCGTCACTACTACGAGCAATGTTACTTTGAGCGCTATCAAGAAGGAAGTTGAGTTCCCGACAAAACGTCCGACGGCGGAAAAAGTTTCCGATGACGATAAAATTCCAGACCCGGTGATGACCGAAATTCAGGTCCTGCGGCTTGGTGACATTTATATTCTGGGGCTGCCCGGCGAGGTTCTCGTGGAAGTGGGATTGAAGATAAAGGAACGGGCGGGATTGGAGAATCTTTTCATTGTAACACTAAGTAATGACGCCATCGGATACGTCTGTCACAGCGACGCTTACGACGAGGGAGGATACGAACCGGCCGGTGCGACAAACCTCGCCAAAGGAGCGGGCGAAATCATGATAGAAAAGGCGCTGGAGCTAATCGGCCAAATCAAACAAAAGCGATGAAATCGTCCTGATTAGCATTCGACGCGCCCATCCCCAAAGCCTTCGGCTTTGAGGCTGCCACCCAATTATAGTCTACGGTGGTGCGAAATATCGCATCCTAATTCCGGCGAAGAATCTCCGGCGTTTTTTCACGAAAGAACTCCAGCCATTCCTTCATTATGCCGGCCGCAATATCGTCTTTACGCCGGGCGTACTCGTCGATGGTCGTGCCCCAGTAGAAGCCGATCCAGCCGTCGGTGATCTCACGCGAGCCGTCGAAAAAGCGCCTGAAATCCTCCTGGCCGCACCAGAGCGGCGAAGTCTCCTCGATCACGAGCGGTTTGCCGACATCGTAGGCCGCCAGCGCCGTGAGTGCCTTTTCGACTTCGCCTTTCTTCGGGTAGAAATGAACGCTGGCGAAATCCAGATTCTCGCCGATCTCTTTCGAATAAAAGAAAGGCTTTGCATTAGGCCAGACGTGGGCCCAGGGGATTACTCCGACCGTTATCATGTGCTTGTTGTCGTGTTTTCTAATCGCCGCGACGAGCTTGTCCACCCATGCCTTCGCGACCTGCTCTCTCGTTAGCCCCGCAAGGTCGAGCGTGATTCGCTGCACAAAGTTTTTGCCCCCGAACTTGCCGGCCAGCCACTCGGTCTCAGCTTTGTCGGCGCCGGGCAGAATGGGCTCGTTCATCAGGTCGTAGCAGAAAATTGCGTCGCTCCCGGCACAGGTTTTCGCGACCGCCTCCCAGAATCGAGCCTGGACGTCCCAGCGAGCGGTTTCATTCATCGCGTCGTACCAATCCGGCACGTCTTTTTTATGGTAGCAGCCCAGACCCGTGATATCGAGATATAGCCCGGTTTGCTCGGCCAGCTCCACGAGGCGGGCGAGCTGTTCGAGGGATGTTTGGTTCGGCTCAGTCGGCGTCTGCATGAACTTTGCCGTCTGCAGGTGAATCCGTACTGTATTGGCGCCGAGTGCCTTGATCTCCTTAAAATCTTCCACAACGGTCGGCCATTCTTGATGCCAGTAGTCTTCCAGCAAACGCCCGGGATCATCATGGTCGTAGTTGAAGCCCCAAGCCACAAACTTTGCGCCCGATTCTGTACGGACGAAGCCGCTCCCATCCTCACTTGGGCGAATCAACTCCAGTTTACTTTCGGACTGCGGGCTCTGCGCCAGCTCGTGGACCTTAGTGACAATCAACTCCTCGACCGAAGGGGCGAACGGGCCGGGCAGGTCCGTGTACCGCATGGCGTCACCCGCCTCATAGCCGCCTTCGGTCAGGACGCGGGCCGAAGGGACATAACCGAAAACGTCGTTCGAGTAGCCGGCCACCCAAACCGCCGCACCGGGCAGTTCCGACTTCAAACGCAGCGAATAGTCCACCACGACCTCCCCGGCCAGTGCGACCATCGTAAGGTCGTCGCCGAACCGGACGACCTGCACCAGATACGGATAGGTCGTCCGGATGGCCCCGTTTTGCTCGAGTTCCTCCAGCAGTACTTCGGCGTGTCGCCGGTTATACTTGTCGGTTGACTTGGCCTGTTTTTCGAGCTTCTCCCGGCTGGGCACCTCGGCAAACTGCAGCGTCACCGTATCGAGCCCCGCTCTAATCGGCCCGGCGACTGGGCGTGCCCGTGGGGCCAGTGCCGATTCGACGCCGTTGGCCAATGCTCGGCCGTGCTGCATACAATAATCGAGAGTCCGGCGGGGGTACGGATTCTGGTCGCCGCCGCAGCCGGCCATAAACATCGCGATCGTTCCGGGATGGGCCTGCTCTATATACTCCTGGGCGAAGCCGGCGTAGTCGCCGCAGTACTGATAGAAGCTGAGAGTTGTGCAGTGGCAGGCGTATCCGAACATGACGGCTCGCAATTTGCCTTCCGGGCTATCGATTCGCAGGACGGGGACATCGTGGTCGACCGGGCCGTCCGGGTTCGGACTGTTGCGAACACCGGTCTCGGTTTTCAGACGCCGGTTCATGGCAAAGCCCGCGCGTGCGTGCGTGTAGCTTAATTTTGCCGGGGCAAGGTTTTCTATCGCCCGGCCGATTAGTTTCAGCAGTTTTTCCTGAAGATCGTCCACGTAATTATTGCTTTGCTGAATCTGCTCCGGTGACAGGCCGTAAAGGGTGTTGCCGTAGATAGAATATCTCGTTTCACGAATCACCGGGCCTGAATGGGTATGCGATGCATTCAGCAACAAAGCCTCCGGTTCGAGCTTGTAGGACTCTTTTGCGTGCTCGGCCAGCCAGTCGCGCATCGGGCGCGGAATCCCGATCAGATCGACCGTGACGATAACCAGCCGTGTGCCATACTCATCTTCCAGCGCCAGAGCTTTGGCGTGCAAATCGTGGACCTTGCCTTCCGAAGGTTTGTTTCTCGCCGCGTACCCGGCCATCCACATCGACTCGTCCGGCGTAATGACAATCGAGGCTACACCCGCTTGGAAGATTGACTGTTGATCAGCCTGGGCACAAAATGGCAATACAATAAGGCATAGTAACCAAAATGTTAGCACTGGCCTTAATTTCGCAATGTTGATAGTATGTCGGTACATCTCGGTACTCCCCATATTAATTTAACTCATTTACGTGTCACAATCGTACCTTTATTACCTGTCAAATTCCAGAGGTCTTTTTCGTAAATCCCTTTTTTCATTCTTGCTGATTTTCTTGCTGGTTCCTATAATGACCGTCCAATCGCGATGTTTTAGAAAAGGGATGCTAATTGAGACGCTGGAATACAAATACGGATTTCTTCATTCCCAAATCTACATTGAAAATTGAAATGCCGGAGGTGCATGGATGTTAGGCCTTAAACTCTTTGACTGGATTGTCATTGTCGTTTATCTGCTCGGTATCACGCTCATCGGCTTCTGGGCGGTCAGGAAAGTTCGCAGCTCCGCCAGTTTTTTCATCGGCGACCGCAAGTTCGGTAAAGTTATGATGGCGTTCTTTATGTTCGGCTCGGGAACTCATTCCGACCAGGCCGTCAGCGTCGCGGCAAAAACTTATAGTACCGGAGCTTCTGGCATCTGGTACCAGTGGCTGTGGCTCTTTGTCACGCCGTTCTTCTGGCTCATCGCGCCGTTTTTCCGCCGGATGCGGGCAGTGACCACCGGCGACTACTTTGAAATCCGTTACGGCCGAAGCGTCAGCGGGCTTTATGCCTTGATGGGTATCCTGCAGCTCCTGGTGGCAATCGGTGTGATGCTGAAAGGCTCCGGGGCCATGGTCGAGGCCGTCTCGGGCGGAGCCATCAGCTCCGAGTTTGCGATTATCGCGATGACACTAATTTTTCTCATCTACGGTATTGCCGGCGGACTCAGTGCCGCGATAGCGACGAATTTCGTTCAGGGCCTGCTGACGGTTGTGCTTTCTTTTATTATCCTGCCGTTCGCTCTGGCGAAAGTCGGCTGGATGAGCGGCCTGCGAGAGGCCATCGCGGACCCCGCCATGCTCTCTCTCGTGGCCCCGCATGAAATCACCTTCTTTTTTATTGCTATAATCGCCTTTAACGCACTGGTCGGCTGGGTGACAATGCCCGAGACCATGGCCAATTGTGCCGCGGGAAAAACGGAGATGGAAGGCCGCATGGGTGTCACCGTCGGAATCTTCGGCAAGCGAATCTGTACCGTCGCCTGGATGCTGACGGGCCTGTGTGCCGTGGCGATGTACGCCGGGGGCAAACTTGAGAATGTTGACCTTGTGTACGGCCTGATGGCTCGCGAGCTGCTGCCCGGAATCGCCCCGGGTTTGATCGGGCTGTTTATCGCTTCCATGCTCGCATCGGTTATGAGCACATGCGATTCGCTCATGGTCGTCGCCTCGGCATTATTCACCGAGAATATTTACAAGAAGTTCCTGTGCCCCGGCAGGGCGGACCGGCACTATACGCTTGTCGGCAGGATCGTTTCGGCCCTGGTTGTCGTCCTTGGAATACTTTTTGCGTTCAATCTGGAGAGCGTCGTCAGTGGGTTGGAGATTTTCTGGCAGGTCTCCGCGATGATGGGAATCGCCTTCTGGATAGGTCTTTTCTGGCGTCGCGCCACGGTGGCGGGCGCCTGGGCCGCGACACTAACGAGTTTCGGCGTTCTTCTGTTCACCAGTAAAATCGCCTTTGGCGGTTATGTGCTTTGGAACTTCAACGAGCACCTTGCCGGCAAGCTTCCGGCTTTTATGCTCTTTGATGGCGGGCTTTCTCTGCCGTGGCAGATGATATTTTATCTGACGGCCGGGTTTGTCGTGCTGATTGTTGTGAGTCTGTTTACGCGCAGGGCCCCGAAGGACAGATTGGACAGGCTTTATGACTGTATTCGCACGCCGATCGGTGCCGACGAGCCTGAGGCGGAACCGTTTACACTGCCGGCCGGTGTGCAGCCGGGCCCGCGGAACGTGCTGATAAAGCATCCTGATTTCGAAATACCAAGGCCAACCCTCATCGGCATTGGAGGATTTCTTGCCGCCTGGCTGGGTGTAGGTTTGCTGATCGGTGCGGTTTATTGGATAATCCAATAGTAGGTTACGTGTAAGGAGCTGAGCTATGTTGAGAGTTTTTGTTTTGTCAGCTTTAGGCCTGTGCCTGCTGACTGCTTCCTGTTTGGAAACCGGGCAAATGAAAGCAAAAGATAATCCCCCGGACAAAATCAAGCTCGTGACACTCGACCCGGGGCACTATCACGCGGCCCTGGTTCAGAAGAGCATGTACGAGCAGATAGACCCCGTCGTTAAAGTCTATGCTCCGGATGGGCCCGATGTGCAGAACCACCTGGCACAGATTCAAAGGTTCAACGAGCGTGCCGAAGATCCTACTGGCTGGCGGCAGGAAGTCTATAAAGGCAATGATTTTCTTGAAAAAATGCTCGCCGAGAAAAGCGGTGACATTGTAGTGCTCTCCGGCAACAATCGCAGAAAAGCCGAATACATAAAGGCCTCGATCGACGCCGGCTTCAACGTCTTCTGTGACAAGCCGATGTGCATCGATGCGAAAGGCTTCAAGCTCCTTGAGCAGGCTTTCGCCTCGGCCGAGAAAAGCGATCTGCTGCTCTACGATATTATGACCGAACGATACAACACCACCTGCATCCTGCAAAAACTACTCGTCCTCAATAAAGACCTCTTCGGCCAGATGGAAGCCGGCTCACCGGAAAATCCCGGCGTCGTCAAGCAGAGCGTACACCATTTCTTCAAATACGTTGCCGGGGCGCCGCTCAAGCGGCCCGCCTGGTATTTCGATACGACCCAGCAGGGCGAGGGGCTTGTGGATGTTACAACGCACCTGATAGATCTGATGATGTGGACGTGTTTCCCGGAGCAGGCAATCGATTACCGCAGGGATATTGAGATAAATAAGGCCAGACGCTGGCCTACTACGTTTACGCGCGCGCAATACGTGAAAGTAACAGGAGTGTCCGACTTCCCCGATTATCTCAAAGACAAGCTCAACGACGACGGAGTTCTGCCCTGCTATTCGAACGGCGAGACGACCTTCACGATGAAGGGCATCTGCGTAAAACTGTCGGTGACATGGAATTTCCAGGCGCCGCAGGGTGGTGCGGACACACATACCTCGCTTTTTCGAGGAAGCAGGGCTAACGTGATTATTCGCCAGGGCAGGGAGCAAAACTATCGACCGGAGGTCTATGTCGAGCCCGCCCCGGGAGCAAACGCCGCTAAAGTGGCTGCTTCTTTGAAAAAAGCTGTCGCTGGCTTACAGAGGAAATTCCCCGGCTTGAAAGCCGAGAAGGCCTCAGACGACTGGCACATCGTCATACCCGATAAATGCCGGGTCGGACACGAAGCTCATTTTCGAAACGTCATGGAGGCGTATCTACAGTACCTGGCCGAGGGCCGGCTGCCGGAATGGGAGGTTCCCAATATGCTCGCGAAATATTATATTACGACCCGGGCGCTCGAGTTGGCGCAGTAGTAAAACGTTGCGCTGTCATCCCTGCGAAAGCAGGGTTCTATTATATTGAATTTGTGGATATGATTGGGAAAGGGTGGCAGCCTCAAGCGCAGCTTGGGGATGGTTTATCCAAAATGTGAAAGATTGATAGGGGCATGGCGGTTTTAATGGATTCCCGCTTGCGCGGGAATGACAAATACTGTTTCCGCAACAGGAAGTAATCCCTGAAAGGAGAGCCGACAGAGATGGCAAAGGAGGCAGAAACGAAAAACATATTGGCATTACTGGGCGGCGAAAAATTCGTCAAAGCAGAACGCCCGGACCTTTTTGCATGGCCGATCGTCACCGAGCGGCACGAACAGGCCGTCCTCGACGTGCTTCGCGCCCGTAAGATGTCCGGCATCGAAATCACGAAAGAGTTCGAGAAAAAGTACGCCGAATCGCTCGGCAGAAAATACGCCCTGGCTTACAACAACGGCACGGCGGCCATTCTGGGCGCCATGTACGGCCTGGGCATCGGACTCGGCGACGAAGTTATCTGCCCGAGCATTACTTACTGGGCCTCGGTCGCGCAGGCGTACAGTCTCGGCGCAACGCCCGTTTTCGCCGATATCGATCCCGAGACACTCTGCATCGATCCGAAGGACATCGGGCATCGCATCACGCCGCGAACCAAAGCGATTGTCGTCGTGCATTACGCCGGTATGCCGGCCGAGATGGACGCGATTATGAATATCGCCGCCGAGCATAATCTGAAAATCCTCGAAGACGCGTCCCACGCTCACGGGGCGCTCTACAAGGGCAGGCAAATCGGCACCTTCGGTGAGGCGGCGGCATTTTCCCTGATGACCGGCAAGGCACTGGCCATTGGCGAAGGCGGAATCCTCTTTACCGACGATAAGCAGGTTTACGAGCGGGCTCTTTTATTCGGGCATTATATCCGTCATGATGAAATCACGCTGGATGAGCTGAAGCCATTTGCGGGGCTGCCCAGCGGTGGAGCCAAGCACCGGATTGGCCAGCTCAGCTCGGCTTTCGGACTGATCCAGTTGGAACTGTATCCGAAGCAGATGGCCGAGATTGACAAAGCGATGAATTATTTTTGCGACCTGCTCGAAGATACCGCCGGGATCAGGCCTATCCGACCGGCCAGGGACACGGACACAACAAAAGGCGGTTGGTACTATCCACATTTCAGGTACATCGCCGAGGAGCTGGGCGGGCTTTCTCTGTCACGTTTCAGCAAGGCTGTTGTCGCGGAAGGCTCGATCTGCAATCCGGGCTGCAACAAGCCGATGCATCTGCATCCGCTGTTTACCAGTCAGGACGTTTACGGCCACGGCAGGCCGACGCGAATAGCTTTTCTCGATGAGTCCGCAAAGATCGAGCAATACGTCGAAACACTGCCGGTCGCCGAGGACATCACCCACCGGGTCTTCGAGGTTCCGTGGTTCAAGCACTACGAGCCGGAGACAATCGAACAGCACGCCGGCGCTTATAAAAAGGTAATCGAGAATTATCAGGCGCTGTTGCCCGGCGATACCGACAAAGACGCCGAGGCGGGCGGTTACAGCAGCTTTTTCAGCAGCCAAAAGAACACGTGAAAAAATTGCTCGTTTTTTTAGAGGCTGGCGATGTTCGGATTTTTCGCCGCGGCGGTTTCGTTCGGTCTTGAAACGGGCGTCGTTATCGGCGCGTTCTTGAGCGTATCCGGTTCTGTTTTGGCCTGCTCGGCGATCTCGATCATTGCCTCTACGAAAGCATCCAGTGTCTCCTTGCTCTCGGTCTCGGTCGGCTCGATCATCATCGCTTCTTTTACATTCGTCGGAAAATAAACAGTAGGGGGGTGAAATCCTCTGTCTATGAGAGCTTTGGCAATGTCAATCGCGTGGACGCCGCCGGCCAGCATGCTTTCCGGGACGCTGAAAACACATTCATGCTTGCAAATTGTGTCGAACGGAAGTTCGAAGTGCTTTTTGAGCTTCTCCTTGACGTAGTTTGCGTTGAGCACCGCATTTTCAGCAACTCTCGCCAGACCATTCTTGCCGAGCATCAGCATGTATACATACGCGCGCAGAATAATGCCGAAGTTGCCGTAGAAAGGTGCTACGTAGCCGATTGATTTCGGCCTGTCATATTCCAGGGCGTAGGTTCCATCGTCCCTCTTGACAACGATAGAGACCGGCAGGAAGTCAAGCAGCTTTTCTTTAACGCCGACCGGCCCGGCCCCGGGACCGCCGCCGCCGTGAGGGGTGGCAAAAGTCTTGTGCAGATTGACGTGCATGATATCGAATCCGAAGTCGCCGGGGCGCGCCTTGCCGACAATGGCATTGAGGTTGGCTCCATCGTAGTATGCCAGGCCGTCAACGCTGTGAACCAGATCGCAGATGTCCCTGATGTGAGGATTGAACAAACCGAGCGTGTTGGGGCAGGTCAGCATTACCCCGGCAACGTTGTCATCCAATGCCTTCTCGACGTCTTTCAATTCCATGAAGCCATTCTCGGTTGTTCCTATGGTCCGAACCTTGTAACCGGCGATCGCGGCGCTGGCGGGATTGGTGCCGTGAGCACTGTCCGGGATAAGAACGGTGGTTTTTTTGTTACCTTTGTCACGGTGGTAAGCGGCCATTATCATCATGCCGGTCAGCTCGCCGTGCGCGCCTGCCAGCGGCTGCATCGTAAATCCCGCCATCCCCATGATTTCGCGGAGGAACAAGTCCGTATCATAGAGCACGCGCAGCGCTCCCTGTGTGAGCATGCCGCCCATTCTCAACTGGGGCAGCAGAGGGTGCAGGTGCGCGAAGCCCGGGTAGGCGGCAATGCGCTCTGTCACTTTGGGATTGTACTTCATTGTGCACGAGCCGAGCGGGTAGAAGTTTGTGTCGACACCGAAATTTCTGCGGGACAGCTCCGTGAAATGCCTGATGACATCAAGTTCGCTGAGTTCCGGCAGCTCCGCCGGTTTCTCACGCTGCAGGGCCTTCTTGATATTTATCGACGCGGGCACGTCACTTGGTCCCGGCTGGACCGCCCGCCGGTCCGGAGCACTCTTTTCAAATATCAGCTTCATAGCACACTCTCCAGAGCTTCTGCCAGCATCCCGATTTGCTGCTTGGTACGTTTCTCGGTGACACAAATCAGGATGGAATTTTCCATTTTGTGGTAGTATCGGCTGAGCGGAAATCCCGCAGCAAAGCCTTTTTCAATCAGTTTTGCGATTACATCCGCCGCTTCGCAGGGCAGGTCTAAAACAAATTCGTTAAAGAACCACTTTGCCTTGAAGTGCGGCTCGACACCGGGTATTGCAGTCAGGCGTTTGTATGCGTAGCTGGCCTTATCCGCACATATCTGGGCCGTTTCTCTCAATCCCTGTTTGCCGAGCAGGGACAGGTAAACCAGCGCCGTCAGGGCACAAAGCGCTTCATTCGAGCAGATGTTCGAAGTTGCTTTGTCTCGACGGATGTGCTGTTCCCGGGCTTGTAGTGTCAGGACGTAGCTTCGCCGATCCATCCTGTCGGTGGTCTGTCCGACAATTCGGCCGGGCATCTTGCGAACGTACTTCATCCGCGAGGCCATGAATCCCAGGTACGGCCCGCCAAAAGACATCGGCATGCCCAGGCTCTGGCCTTCTCCCGTCACGATATCGGCCCCCATCTGGCCCGGGGTTTTGAGTATCCCCAGCGATATCGGGTAGCAGGAGACAATCAAAAGGGTGCCTTTCTCGTGGGCGGCCGCGGCGATGTCACTGAAGTCGTCTATGCAGCCAAAGAAGTTCGGATTCTGCAGGATAACCGCGGCGGTCTTGTCGTCGATTCTCTTGAATATCCGTTTGCGGTTTGCCAGGCCGTCCGGGCAATGCGTTTCTTCGAGCTCGATTTGCAGGTTCTGCGTGTATGAGTCAATCATGACGCGGTTAATGGGATTGACGCTGTCGTCGATGATGACTTTGTTGCGCCCGGTTATTCGCAGGGCCATCATCATCGCCTCGTACATTGCTGTCCCGCCGTCGTACAAAGAGGCGTTGGCGACCTCCATTCCGGTTAAGCGGCAAATAGCCGACTGGTATTCGTAGATTGCCTGGAGCGTTCCCTGCGACAGCTCCGGTTGATAGGGCGTATAGGCGGTGTAGAACTCGCTTCGCGAAATGACCGAGTAAACCGCCGCCGGAATGAAATGGTCGTAGAATCCCCCGCCAAGAAAACAAGTAAGATTAATCGAGTTCTTATCGGCAAGCTCCGCCAGCTTATTTCGGACATTCTGCTCGTTGATACCGTCGGGCAGGTTCAGTGGTTTGTCCAGGAACTCCGAAGGGATGTCGGAAAACAGATCATCCATCCCAAGCCCGATTTCAGCAAGCATTTCTTTCTGTTGCTCTGTCGTATTCGATATGAAAGGCATTTATTAAATCCTCAGCACCGGTGCCGGACCGCTCTCAGGCTGCCCGGCCGCGGCCGAATGGCGGTTTCTATAATCCCGCTACGTACTCCTTATATTGTTCGGTGTCCATCAGGTCCTCGTGGGACTTCGGATCGGTGAGCTGCAATTTAGCTATCCAGCCGCCCTTGTAGCAGTTATCGTTTATAAGCTCGGGGCGGGTCTCAAGCTCCTGGTTGACTTCGATTACCTTTCCCGTCACGGGCGAATAGACGTCACTGGCGGCTTTCGAACTCTCTACGATAGCAATCTCGTCGTGAGCATTGACCTGCTTACCAATCACGGGCAGCTCGACAAAGACAAGCTCGCCCAACTGCTCCTGAGCGTAATCTGTGATACCCATCGTTGCGACGGCACCTTCGATACTGACCCACTCGTGGTCTTTTGTAAAAAGTAAACCTTTGACTGCCATTTAATACTCCTTAATCAGAATTTTTCGAACCGGCTCAGAACCATGCCGGCAAGATCCGGGCTAACATGCTCGGCTTTCTCTACACGGTCTTTCCTGCCCTGTTCAAGCTGCCCACGGCTTCTTGCGAGGTAGTAGAGACCGACAGGATTGCCTTGTTCAGTGCGCTCTCTGCTGATATAAACCAGCGCAATCTGTTTTTCTTCTATTTTTGCGCAGCTCAGCACCCATCCGGTACACACACCTTTGCTGTTGAGAACTGCATCGTTCTGCCTGACGGGCCGGATGCCTTTTTCGCCGGGCAATTCAACTCTGGCCGCTTCCATGTCATAGTTTTTCGCAATTTGCTCCATGGGTTTCTTGCCGATGAAGAACTCTTTGTCCAGTTTCACGGCCCATCCGTAACCGGCCTCAAAAGGCGAAATATCGAACTGCCCGGCCAGCTCATGACCGTAAAGCGGCAGGCCCGCTTCGATTCTTAGGCTATCCCGAGCACCAAGCCCGCATGGCACGAGCCCCTGGCCTTCAAACTTCTGCAGCATCATTTCCCATAGCTTCGAAGCATCATCAGGGTGAACGAATAACTCGAATCCGACTTTCGAACCGGTGTAACCTGTGCTCGCGATAATGCAATCAAACTCGCCGAGGGCTGCCTGCACGAAATGAAACGGCCGCATTGCGGCAATCTGCTCGGCGGTTTGAGCATTGGCGAGAGCCGAGACTATATCGAGCGACCGGGGTCCCTGAAGAGCAATATCGACCCTGCAATCCCGGCTCTGGCTCGTATCTCTCATGTCAAAGATATCGGGCTTGTACGGCAGTTTGCGTTTGATGTCTTCGGCATCGACCGGAACCTCATCATTTAGCAGCGACTTGAAATATGCCTTGATCTTCGGTTCGTTCGCGGCGTTAACAACCACCATGAAGCGCTCGGAAGCCCGGCGATAGATGATAATGTCGTCGAGAATATTGCCGGCGGCATCCAGGATATACGAGTAGCGAGCGCTGCCGACACCGAGGTCCGTGATTTTGTTTGTCGTCACGTAATCGAGAAAGTCCGAGGCCTCGGGGCCTGAAACATCGAGCGTGCCCATGTGGGTGCAGTCGAACAATCCCGCCGCCTCGCGAACCGCGCTATGCTCGGCGGCTATCGTCGAATACCACAAGGGCATGATATAACCGCAGAACGGATTCATGTGCAGCCGGCTTGGCAGCTTCAAATGCTGCTCGTAGAGAACGCTCCCCACGGCAGGCGAATCAACCGGGTCAAAGACAAAATGACCTATGCGAGTCCTTTCTTGCATTGTATTGCTCCTTTTTTGAGACATCTGCGCAACATTAGTGGAAAATCTTTGATTAGTCAAGGCCATTTCATTTCGAACTTAGGGCTTTTATGTTGATCTTTTCGCAGCCGATCCTTGTCGTGCCGGAAACAGGGTGTTTTTTACTTCTGTAAGGCCGTTTAAAACGATAAGGAATAAAGTCAGGATAATCCGGCAGCAGCGGACCCAGGTGGACTAACCGGCCAAAGATATGCGGATGGACCTCGACGGGCCGATCTTCGAACATAACATGTCCATTGCAAATCCAATCGATGAGAAGCAATGCGGCCTTTAAGCCTGTCACGCATGACATGAAAGAGATCATCGCAGCGGCCTATGCTGACAGGATCGCTTACAAAAAATGTGAATGATTTTATCGGTTCTGAGCCGATAAAAGATTGTGTCCGGCTTCGATTGTCACTCGTGTCACGTTGGTTGAACGTGTGTTCTATTTAGCTGTGAAAAGAAGCTTCAGTACAATCGTCGGGCAGAAAACCGAATTGAACGGCACCCGGGATGCTAACGCTTAAAGATTTGCAGATCGTGACACTCTGACAGCTTTGATCCCGGCCTGAGGCAGAAAGATGATTTATTCAATTCCGCCCGTACAGATTTAATGCTGTTGGCAGTAAAGGTATGTGTATTTCTATTGGAATGTATAGCGAATTTACTGTTTCAGTATTTATGTGATGATGTACAAACAAAGAGAAAATACTTCGGTATAATATCGTTTATAATAAATACAACTGGAAGCATGTAACGCTATTGTCCGATAAAATTAGATATCGAAAGTGCTATTACTAATGTTTGACCACAAATTTGAATTAAACTACTTTTTCTTTACTTTTTTACATCTACATTTAGTATAATATTGCATTTGATAAAAACGCCCAGAAACTGTTTTTTGGCGGGAACTTTTTATGATTCATCATATCCGGTTTTAATCATCGCTGGTCGAAAGGTATTATTGGAAATAATACTTGGTTCTTCTGTGGGCGAGAAAAAGTACCTACGACCATGGAAGTGTTTTTGTATCAACCAAATTTAAGGAAGAAGGAAGGCATATATGGACTTGTCGAAACAAATAAAAACTTTGGTGCCGATTTCTTTGCTTTGTTTGATAGCTGTTGCTTTCGCAGGAGAACAAAGTGACGTCAGGAAAGAACAATTAGATAAGGAATTGGGAGAATCGCAGAGAGTCACTGAGGGTGCGGCTTTATCGGATGAAATAACTTTTCCTGAGGACACGACTCAGCGTTTTTCAGCCAAGGAGTTAAAAATAAGCGGCAACACTCTGCTATCGACAGCAGAGTTGTTGGAAAATCTGCCGGAGGCTTATATTGTTTCCCCGAAAAAGGAGGGTGATTCGGATGAGGAAATATATGATTTCCGAGCATTACTTGACTTGATTCGTGACCCCGGCGTGGACCGTGAAGTGTCTCTGAAGACTATTCAAGGATTGACGAAGTATATTTTGTCTGTATACCAGGATAAAGGTTATGCCGGCATCTACGTGTATGTTCCGGCTGAAGCGGTCAAGGATGAATCCAGGTTGGCCGATGAGATTCTGCCGATACAGATACTTGAGGGTAAGATAGCACAGATTTCGATAGAAAGATACGATTTTGACCGAAATCGGCTGGAAGAGGGTTTCTTGAAAGACTCCGTCCTTGAATCCTGGTCGCCGGTAAAAGAAGGTGACGTGATCCAAAAGGGAAAACTGGATAATTTTGTGAGGCTGCTCAATCTTAATCCCGACCGGTATGTTTCTCCGGTAATATCACGCAGCATAGAACCGAACGCACTAAATTTGAGTTATGACGTTTATGAAACGAATCCCTGGCACTGGTACATACAGGTAGATAATGCCGGTACGAGAGACAGACAATGGAATCCAAGAGTGGGTTTCGTCAATACCAACCTCTTAGGTATGGACGATAGATTCTCAGTTATGTATCAGGCTCCCTGGGAAAAAGGTTTTGAGGAGGAATACTCTGTATATGGAAATTACGACTTTCCCGTTTTTACACCTCGGTTGCGTTTCAATCTTTATGGCGGTTACAGCAAATTTGATATACCCGAATCCGGAATCAATTTTATCGGCAATGGATCATTCTACGGCGGCGTGGTGAGTTACAACGTTCTCCAGATAAATGGCTGGTTTTTTGATCTGACAGGTTCGCTTAGTAACGAAAAAAGTAAAGTCACACCTTCGCTCGGTATAGCAAGCGATGTTGATATGGAGCTATGGGGTATAGGAGCGAATGTCCATCATTCAGGTGATATGTCGAACACCTCGCTCACGTTCACCATGAATGAGAATATAGGCGGCTCCAGCGAAAGTGAATTTGAGGAGGCACGTATAGACACAGGTCCTGATTTTACTATTTACAACTTCGGAGTTTCTCACAGCCAATATCTGGACATCGCCAAGGTTAATCGAATTAGCGGTTCTTTCCGGTCGATAGCCTCGGACGAAAGACTGGTTCCGGCAAAGATGACCACATTTGGTGGTCTGTACTCCGTCAGGGGTTATGAAGAAGATGAAATTGTTGCTGATGGTGGGATGCTCATATCCGGTCAATATGAGTTTGACCTCGTTAAGGCCGGCAAAGCCAACCGTGATCGACAGGAAAGCGCCGGGGGCAGTGAGACGAAGAAACCGCTGCTTCGGAAACTTGCTCCATTGGCTTTTATTGATATCGGCCGCGCTAAGATAAAAAATTCTAATCCCGGTGAGTTGGCAGTCCAGGAGCTTAGCTCGGTAGGAACCGGCCTGATTATTGAGACAGAGATTAATTTTAGTGCCGGTATATATTACGGATGGGCGCTTCGTGGAACCGAAGAGACTGATAGGGGAGATGGCCAGTTGAATGTGAGCTTCATGATGCGATTTTAGGCTTTTGGAAATTCGTGCCGGGTAGTTATTGGGTGAGATAATTATGATTTCAATTGTAAGCAATGGAGAAAATATGGAACTCTCAACAAAATTATTCAGAAATCGTTACTGTCGGCGGGGTGTCGTATGCTTCTTGATCTGTTTTCTGATCTTCAACGGCCTGGTTTCGGACGTTATTGCTGGGCCGGAAGGAGCACAGGTCGTCAACGGCCAGGTTTCAATCCAGCAAAGCGGCAGCAACACAGCCATAACCGCTTCCGATAAAGCAATTATTAATTACAGCAGTTTTGACATTGCGCAGCCGGAAACAGTACAGTTTATCCAGCCCGGCAGCAGTGCGTCTGTGCTCAACAGGATACTCTCGGCAAATCCGACAAATATCAATGGAACGCTGTTGGCTAACGGCAGGGTTTTCTTCGTTAATCCCGCCGGCGTCTATATTGGTGCCGGGGCAAGAATCAATGTCAACCAGTTGGTCGCTTCGGGACTTAATATATCCAACGCCGATTTTATAAACGGACGCTATAACTTTGCCGGTGGCAACGGAGCCGTAATTAATGACGGCGATATTTCCGCCCAGCAGGTTTACCTCATTGGTAAACAAGTGACTAACTCCGGCAACATTAGCTGTCCGGCCGGATATGTCGTTATGGCTTCCGGAGACAGGGTATTCCTCGGCGAACCGGGAAGTGATATCGTC
>CAZTDF010000056.1:1596-3622 GCA_964612465.1 uncultured Pirellulales bacterium | reverse complement strand
CAGATGCTTGGCGATAAAGTCGGGCTATTCGATGCCGGCCGGATCGATGTCTCCGGCTCTGACGGCGGTGGAACGGTTCTTGTCGGGGGTGATTTTCAGGGCAAAGGTGATGTCCCGACCGCATCACGAACCTACGTCGGCCCGGATTCCGCGATTAAAGCAGACGCTACGGAACATGGTGACGGTGGCAAAGTAATTATATGGGCTGATGAGATTACTGCTTTTTATGGCGATATCAGTGCCCGTGGCGGGGCTGAGGGCGGCGATGGCGGCTTTGTTGAGGTTTCAGGGAAGGACACGCTTATTTATCGCGGGCATTCGGATCTGGGCGCCCCTCTGGGCGATGCGGGAACACTGTTGCTTGATCCTGATACAATTACTATTACAGGTGGGACAGCAGACGGCGATGATGATGAGGGTGCTACGAACAATCTTTTGGAGGATAATGCAGTTACTGGACAGGTTGCAGTGGATGGTGATCCCGCTGCATTTACAGTATATGAGTCAGAAATCGAAGGTACAGATGCCCATATTGTTCTTCAGGCTTTAGATGGGATTAGCACAAGTGGGGATTTTGGCGGTGATCAACTGCTCATTACGAATAATAGAAATATTACTCTGCAAACAAAAAATGACGCAGCAGATGTTGCTACTGGTATTGACTTGACATCAAGCGCTGATGGGGCGGCCCTTGAGATCAGAACTCAGGGAACTGGCTCAATTACAATTGAAACTGGTGTCCTTGGAGCGGCTGCCCCGCAAGCTACCCCAATCACTTTGTCTAAACTCAATGCCGCTGGCACCGGCACCATTACAGTAAATGCTACTGGTAACATTACGGTTGCAGCCGATGGCGGGATTGCTACCAGCGGAGCTGCCGGCAACGTGAGCATAGATTCTTCAGCAGGTTACATCAGGAACTCTGCGGCATCGAATGGTACAGCCGACATTACAACCACTGGCGGTGGCAGTATTACCCTTGAGGCTTCGACAGGTATAGCAGACAGTACAGGCGCTGCCGGTCTTGACATAGATTCCAGCGCTGGTGCGGTTAGTCTTACCGAGGACGGTGCCGGCAGTATATTTGTTGATTACGTTTCAGCGGCTGCGGATGCAGTAACTCTGACGGTATCGCACACTAATACCGGCAATGCCACTTACGACAGTCTTTCGACGGGCATTTTGACGGTAGCAGCCTCTGCTATCAACAACGGCAATCTCGAAGTTCACAATGATGCCGGCATTACGGCCTCCGGTCAGCTTGACACCAGTACGACCAACGGCAATCTTACTCTTGAGGCGTTAACCGGTGCAATAAATCTGGATGCAGTGGATGATATTCTAACGGCCGGTAGTGGTGACGTTACCGTGACTGCGACGGCCGGTAGTATTACGATAGATGACGGCACCGCCAATGATGAGATCGTTAATACCGGTACAGTGACTCTTACTGGTGATGCGATTGGAGCGACCAATGCCCTTGATCTGAATGGCGCCACGGCTCTTGTGATTAACGATCTTGATGGAGCGGGTAATCATATCCAGATAGACGAGCAGACAGCCAGCACGATTTTGGCAACGACGATAACAGCAGCGACGGCGACCAGTGGCAATATTGATATAGATTACTTCGACACCGATGCGGTAAATGTTGACAACGGCCATGTTCTCAACAGTATAGTCCTAAGTGACGGCGGCAGTTTCTCGTATACTTCGACAGTTGGCGATATTACTGTCGGTACTATAGATGCTGGTGGCACTGGTGATGTAACAATCCAGGCTACCTTGGGTTCCATCAATGATGCAGCCGATGACGCAGTGGTTGATATTACAGCTGACGTCCTAACATTAACAGCCCGTGATGAGATAGGCGGTAACGCGGCAGCCGAGGTAACGGATACAACAGGTGCTATCGAGACGACGGTAGCGAGCCTTAATGCCTCATCGACAACGGGCGGAGCAAGTCCTGACGGAGATATAGTGATAACCGAGACGGACGGTCTTACCTTAGCGGATGTGGACACAG
>CAZTDF010000056.1:0-1496 GCA_964612465.1 uncultured Pirellulales bacterium | reverse complement strand
TAACCGAGACTGATGGTCTTACCTTGGCGGATGTGGACACTGTAGACGGAGATATTACGATAATATCGACCACAGCTAACATTGCGTTGGCAGATATTGATGAAGTTGTGAGTGCGGGCAGTGGTGGTACTGTTACTCTGACAGCATCAGCGGGTGATATTACAGTAGCAGCGGATAGTGTCAATACGGAGATCAAGACCTCCGGTTCTGTGGCGCTGACCGGAGCAGCTATTGGTGGCACAAATCCTCTGGATATAGAGGATGCGACGGCATTGACCCTAAGTGATTTGGACGGTGCAACAAAGCACATCCAGCTTCGTGAGCAGACAGCCAGCACGATTTTGGCAACGACAATAACAGCAGCGACGGCGACCAGTGGCGATATTGATATAGACTATTTTGGTACTGATGCGGTAGATGTTGACAACGGTCATGTTCTAAACAGTATAGTCCTCAGTGACGGCGGTAATTTCTCGTATACAGCAACAGCAGGCAATATTACTGTCGATACTATAGATGCTGGTGGCACTGGTGATGTAACAATCCAGGCTGACGCGGGTTCTATCAATGATGCAGCCAATGACGCACTTGTAGATATCGTTGCTGATGGTCTGACGCTGACGGCTACGGGTGGAATTGGCGGTACTCTCGCTCTTGAGACAACGGTTGCAAGCTTGGATGCATCTTCAACGACCGCCGGTAATATAGTCATAACTGAGACGGACGACATAATTTTGACGAGTGTGGATACAGTGGGCGGAGCCGTTGCGATAAGTGCCGTAGGCGACATTACTGCCAATGCGATTACCACAACCGGCAATATCGGAATAGAATCCACAACGGGCGACCTGATTCTTAACGGGGTCTTGACGGCAACCGTTGGTGGCGTGTCTTTGATATCGAGTACGGGCAAGATATATACGGCCGGTGGGAGCAACGACACACTTAACGTTCCTATCACCGGCTACTCTAATAGCGCTGCCGGGACTGGTGTTGGCCTGCTACTTGGAAGCGGGAAAGCTGCCATTGTGCTTAGGAGTTCAGATGACCTGATATTGGGCCAGGATGCCGCTTTGACTGCTAATGGATTATATAATCCGGTCACTAATGATGATCGCGGGAGTGTCGATTTTGATACTTCAGTAACAGGAGGCGGTGACCCGCTCGATGTCGCGATTTACCTTGGCAGTAGTCGGCTGGATCCTCCGATTGGCACCGTCACTGTTAATAGCAAAGTTGAGATTGCCGACAATGGCGGTATGGTGGTTGATGCGGGTGAAATAGTGACGTTTGGAGGGATATTCAACGAGTCCGTTTTCAATCAAACGCAGCGGCTGGAAGTAGTTTCACGTAGTAGCAATAATCTAAACGATGTAATAAGATTTAACCGGCTGCCTTTTGCGGAGAATCCTGAGGCTATAAGAAACTGGTTTAATGAAACATCTACCGGATATTTTGCCGGGGCGTATGTACTTCGAGGAGTCAGAACGTTGCTT
>CAZTDF010000055.1:10839-22084 GCA_964612465.1 uncultured Pirellulales bacterium | reverse complement strand
GCACAAAAAAAGCCTCTGCGCAGAGAACGCAGAGGCCAACTCGGAAAGAAACTTATACAACCCCCCCTCAGGTCTGGTACTAAGCTATCACATCCTGTGAAAGCGTCGTTTCTAATCCGCCAACTCCTTCCTTCGTGCTACACTTAAAGTTTACTATAAAAAACCTCGAAAGCCAAATCGAGACACATACTTTATCCACTTTTTTTACGGCCCGATAAAACTAACGCTCCTCAATGCGATATATGCACGGTTTTTCGTCTTGTTCCGTCCGGCTTCATACCTCTTCGATTTTGGCCTCGCTTTTCAATCCATCTATAAATTTATCAATCACTTCCGACCGCATCTGTTCTTTGAGTGCGTCTGTAATCCGGTCTTTTACATCTTCAAGGCTTGCCACAGCCGCCGGCTCTCTTGCATATACCTTTGCGATATGAAAGCCGAAACGGGTGCGAAAAATGTCGCTGATTTGGCCAGCGCCTAAATTGAAAACCACATCCTCGAACTCCTCTACCATTTGTCCTTTCATAACGAAGCCCAGGTCACCGCCGCTGTCGGCACAATCGGTATGTTTATCAACGACCGCCTCAAAAGCCACGCCGCTTTTCAATTCTTCGTATGCCTGGCTTATCGCCTCATAAGCAGTTTTTTCATCCGTCTGCCAGTTTACATATTTGACGATATGAGCCACCCTGGCACGCTCGCCCGATTTGAACTGCTCCTGATTTTCCTCGTAATATTTCCGGATAGCAGCCTGAGACGGTTTCGGCAGGTCTTTGCAGACCTGGCCAATCCTTCGCTCTATCCTCATCTGCTTGGCGATGTCTTGCTTTATTTGCTCGTCGTTTTCGGCGTTAAAATCTTTGTAGAGCTGCTCCGGCTGCTCGTATTGTTCCTTGAGCTTCGCCAGAGTGGCCTGAACCTGATCGGGCGGTATTTTGTCACCGTTCTTTTCCGCCTCCTGATTGATTAAGATTTTTTCGATCACATTTTCTCTGGACCAGTCGAGCAGTTGGGCCTCTCGTTCTTCGTTGTCCTGGTCGGTAAACACCCGTTCATAATCCGGTCTCAGCCGCTCAACTTCCTGCTGTATTGCCGAATCCTCAATCTTTTCACCATTCACAATTAATGCCATATTTCGCCTTTCGTATCGCGTATCGTGCTTAAAAAAAGCTCCCATTAATAAAAATTCGATCTAACCGCCCTTAGCTTTCGCGTACCAGTCCGGGTCCTGTGCGAGCTTTTCTCTTGCCTCGTTTGTCATCATCTCAAAGGCAGGGTGAGTGCTCTGCCACGACCGCTCCGTAAACGGGCTTTGACGCATCTTTTCAATCTCGGGCTCGACCTCTTTGAAGTAGCTGCCGTAAATGTGCAGTGAATCGCTTATATCGACATACCTGCCAACCTTCACCGGTTCGCCTCGCTTCTCGGCGATGCCGTCGGCTATTTTCTTTTGAAGGTCGGTCAGGGCATAAACATTCATAAACCACGCCTTGTAAAGGTCCCTGCTGCGCCAGTGCGTATTCATATTGAGCGTAAGCTCGCCTGCTTCGTTGGCCAGCAACCGGCACCATACCCTCTGAAGGCAGGGCGGGTCATCCGTAGGCGGATCCGCCGTCGGCATCCATGTTATGGCCTGAGCCCTTCGGCTGTGCCCCGCCTGCGAGAGATAATCGATAATGTACTGAATCTGGTCTATTTTCCTGAAAGGCTTGGGCGAATCGGGGTTCCGGATATCTTCAACCGGACAATACGAGAAGAGCCGTTCGTGATAAGTATAGGTCCACTTGCCGGCGGCGGGATCGATCCAGTGGTCGTGAATCCCGTTAACAACTTCCTGCCGGTAGGATTCAAGCTCCTCCGGCCCGCCGGGGAAATTCTTGTGAATCCGGGGCTCGGCGAAAGGATCATTGACAGTAATCATCACGGTAGCGTCTTTGCTCGGCGGGTCCTGCGACTTATCGTATTGAGTTTTGACATCGAAGCCCTTGTCCCATACGGCCAGAACAGCTTTTTCCCATGCTTCCGGCAGACAATCGGCGGTTATCGAAATCACAGGGATATTAGCAACAGATACAGCGGTTTTCATCTACGCATTCCTTTACAAATCTTTCTTATTCCTATTTCATATTTCCAAGGTCTATTTCTTCTTTGGTTATATTGTACATTTTTCGGTAACGCTCCGGCAAATCGGCAAGTGCTCTTTTAGCGAAGAAGGCATACTTACTTTCCGGCCACCTCTGAATAATGTCCCGGCAACTTTTGACCATCTGCCCGTATCCCATTACCGGCAACCTGCCCATCTTGCGCTGGTTCTCGACCCAAATCCAGAGTTTCTGTGCCTCAATCTCATCCTCCATCTCGAGCTCTTTAAACTGAGGCTTCGGCTGCTCGGCCGTCGGGGCTTGCGCAATCTGGCTGGATGGCTGGACAGAGGGAGCCGACGCAGGTTGCTGCACAGGCGTCGGCGCCGGCGGCTTTTTATATTCCGGCTCGGCCAACAATTCCTTGTCATCCTGCTCCCACTGATCGTAAATCGTCTTCTCCGGCTCTTTCGTCCCCGATGTCAAAAAGCCGATCAGGACAATCGCGCCTACAACGAGAACCGCGAATCCCACAATTTTCAGCCAAATCGTATCCATAATTATCCCACCCCTTTCTGACATTGATTATTGAATAATGACTATTGACTATTTATAATATCTTAGTGCTTAGCTTGATCTTTGCAATATTAAACGGTTCATAATAAATAGTCAATCGCAAATGTTCACAGGGCTTATAGAAACAACTTGTACGGTAAAGTCGGTTCGCCGAAACGCCGAGTCAATGGTACTTACTATCGATTTGGGCGTGCTGGCCGATGAGAGCAAAACTGGTGATAGTATAGCCATAAGCGGAACCTGCCTGACTATCGCCAGGCTTCAAGGCAGCCTTGCAAGCTTTGACGTCAGCGCTGAAACTCTTGCAAAATCGACGCTGGGCAAACTAAAACCCTCCTCGGAAGTTAACGTCGAGCGGTCTTTGAAGGCAAGCGACCGGTTCGGCGGGCATTTCGTCCTGGGCCACGTTGACGGAACGGCAACGGTAGATGCAATTGACAAATCGGGCGAGTTCGCAAATATTAAATTCACAGCTAAGGCCGAACTGCTCAATACGATAGTCGTTAAAGGCTCAGTCGCCGTCGATGGAATCTCACTGACGATTGCCACCGTAGATCTTAAGAGCTTCGGCGTCTCGGTAATCCCTGAAACGCTTAAAAGAACAACATTAGGCAAAGCAAAAATCGGCGATTGTGTCAATATTGAGACTGATATCATTGTAAAAACGATAAAAAGACAGCTCGATGAGATTCTGCCAAAGAAAGAGGGGCTAACAGCCGAAAAACTAAGACAATTAGGATATTAAATAGTGTATAAAAGATCGCTGAAAGTGTGGCGTTGAACGGTATAATGAGAACTAACGGCAATAATTCGATCACAGAGCAGCCGGTTATCGGCATAACGATGGGCGACCCGGCCGGCATCGGGCCGGAGATTATTGTCAAAGCCCTGGCTGACCCGGCGATTCGAAGAGCGGCGAAATTCGTCGTTTTCGGGCTAAACGAGCAGCTCTGCTACGCCGCCGACGCCGCTGAGATCGAACCGTTCTGGGGCCGGCATCAGCATGAAAAAATCAGTCGCGAATACCCTTATAAGGTTGTTGTGGCCGATTATGACGAGTATTCCGTGCCATCTTGGGTCAAGGGGCCCAGCAAAATGGCCGGCGAAGCATCGATGAGGTTCTGTATTGATGCGATTGACGCCGCCCGCGATGAAATTATCGATGCGGTCGTCACGGCACCGATCAGCAAGAAAAGCTGGAAGCTGGCCGGCGGAGATTGGCCGGGCCATACCGAAATGCTCGCCCAACGCTGCAAATCCCCGCGAAAGGTGATGATGTTTATCGCCGGGCCGTTGAAGGTGGCGCTGGCGACAATTCACGAGGCGCTGTTCGATGTCAGGAACAAGTTTACAATCGGCTGTGTCTTTGAGCCTATCGACCTGTTGAACGACGCCTTAAAGCAGTACTTTGATATCGAGAATCCCAGGATCGGGGTAGCCGCTCTGAATCCGCACGCCAGCGAGGACGGTCAATTCGGCGACGAGGAGCAGCGGATTATCTCGCCCGCCATGTTATTGGCACAGGAACACGGTATCAACTGCATCGGCCCGATCAGTGCAGACACCCTGTTTTTACGGGCCGTGCGGGGCGAATTCGACGGCGTGGTCGCAATGTATCACGACCAGGGGATGATTCCCATAAAACTGCTCGACTTCGAGCATGCGGTCAATATAACAATCGGCATCCCGATCATCAGGACGTCACCCGCTCACGGGACGGCGTTCGACATTGCCGGTCAAAATCGCGCCAATCCGGCCAGTATGAAATCCGCTATCACAACGGCAATACAAATGGCAAAAACGAAAAAGAATTCAGAATGTCGAATTGAAAATTGAGAATTCTACATTCTAAATTCTTGATTCCAATGCAGACTAAGCGACAAATCCGGGACCTGCTATCGTCAGCGGGCGTTTTTCCAAATAAACGGCTCGGCCAGCATTTTCTCATCGACCTGAATCTGATGCGGCTGCTTGTCGATTCTGCGAATATTCAGAAGGATGATGTGGTGCTCGAAGTCGGCTGTGGCACAGGTTCTATGACCGAGGCTTTAGCCGAGAAAGCCGGCAGGGTAATCGCTGTCGAGCTTGACCGGAATCTTAGTGAAATTGCAGAAAAGCAGCTCGTAAAGTCCGAAAATGTCGAAATTATAAACACCGATATACTCGAAAGTAAAAATGCACTCAGCCAAACCGTCACAAAAGCATTGGACCTTGCCGGAAGGAAATTCCCGGGCAGGATGCTGTTAATAGCAAACCTGCCTTACAGCGCTGCTTCACCGGTGATTATGAATCTTATCACAGGGCCTACAATAGCGGATGGCATGTATGTGACGGTTCAAAAAGAAGTTGCCGACCGAATGACAGCCGCTCCGGCGTCAATTTACTACGGCATATTAAGCATCTTCCTTGCCGCTGCCGGGGATGTGAAAACGATTAGGACTCTGAAACCGGCGGTATTTTGGCCTCAGCCGCAGGTCGATTCGGCAATGGTCAGCTTTGTCCGAAACCGGGCTAAGTCCGACCGCATTGAGAATATGGAGCTGTTCAGCGAGATTGTGCATCTTTTCATGGGCCATCGCCGTAAAACTCTTTCGGCCTGCAGCAAACTGGCCCGCGGCAGACTTGCAGAAATTGCTGACTGGCCGATAATATTCGAGCAATGTTCAATTTACACAACAAAACGCCCTGAAACACTCAGCCCCGAAGACTATATCGCTATCGCAAATTATGCCGAAAATTCCCTATTTTTATATTGAAAGAAATACAAATGTAGGTTATAATGTGCTGGTTTAGGTCTTAATAATGCAAAATCAATGTTAAATTGGCAGAACAGAAGAATCGTGAGGCGCATCTTAACAAGCGAGCAACGTAATACTGTCGTAAAATAGAGGAGTATGAATATGAGCAACAAAAGAGGATTTACTTTAATCGAACTTCTGGTTGTAATTGCCATTATAGCAATATTGATGGCCATTTTGATGCCGGCTCTGCGTCGCGTTAAAGAACAAGGCAAAATGATAACCTGCCTGGGAAATCTCAGACAGTGGAATCTAATTGCGTCAATGCATACGGAGGAAAATGACGGCAAATTCTGGGATTCTGACGATGGTACCCCTGGCTATTGGTTTATCGCATACATGGAAGAGCGCTATCAAAGTCGTATTAAAAACAAGTTGTGGTTCTGTCCGAGCGGCACGAAGCCCGTACGCACTGAGAGCGGCACTACTATAGATACGTTCAACATCTTCAACTCCTGGGGCATTTTCACACGGTCGGACCACTCAGGCCTGTGCCGCGACGGCATAGCCGGCAGCTACGGCATCAATGGCTACTGTCTTATACCAAAAAGTCCTCCTTTTGAGGGTGGTGTATCCGCCGAAAACGGGTGGAAGACCGCTGGCGGACGCGGTGCAAACAATGTACCATGGTTCGTTGAGGCCCTGCGTTTTGACCTTTGGCCATTAGACACTCATGCACCTGCCGCCAATGAGTTTGCGGCCTGGTCCGACAACAATATGGCCCGTTGCGCCATCAACCGCCACCAGGGATTTGTGAATGCTGCCTTTATGGATTGGTCGGCGAGAAAGGTCGGCATTAAAGAGTTGTGGACGCTGAAGTGGCATAGACAATTCAATACATCAGGTCATTACACAAAGGCCGGCGGAATGCAGTCGAGTGAATGGCCGGAATGGATGAGACGTTTCAAAGAGTACTAATAGAAGCTTATCGCAGGGAAATGCCTCGTGCTTTGCAGCCCGGACCTTCTTGTCGAATAGAATTTTTGAATAAGGCAATGTTTCAAAAATAGGAGCGCAAAGAAGTTGTTATGGCTAAAAAAGAAGGATTTACACTGATAGAGCTTCTGGTGGTAATCGCTATTATCGCAATTTTAATGGCTATATTAATGCCAGCTCTAAGTCGGGTCAAGGAGCAGGGCAAACGGGCGACTTGCCTGAGCAATCTCAAGCAGTTGACTCTGGCGTGGATTATGTACGCCGATGAAAACGATGACAACCTCGTTAACGGCGATTCAGGTGAGTACAGTATACATCAGAACGAGACTCCCTGGGCGCTCTCCGATTGGGGGGCCGGGATGACAGATCGTCAGAAGATAGATGCAATCAAGAAAGGCGCGTTGTGGCCCTACACCAAGGAGTTGAGACTTTACAAGTGCCCAACCGTCGGCAAGATCGTTCGCTCAGGCGCGCAGGAAGAAATATTTCGGACGTACTCCGTGGCCGATTCGATGAACTGTAAGGACTGGCCCGATATGAATGCCAAGATGATTAAGAAAAGAATAAAAATTCCCAACCCGGCCTACAGGATAGTCTTTGTTGATGACGGCGGTACAAATCCCTCTGCCCTGGGCGGCTGGACGGTCTATGTAACGGAGGAACAGTGGTGGGATCCGCCGCCGGTTCGACATGGTGACGGAACGAACTTTTCTTTTGCAGATGGGCACAGCGACTATCATAAGTGGAAAGACCCGCGCACACTCGAGTTCGGCAAACGGGTGCCGCCTACGGCTTTCTCTGGTGCCCAGCCGGGCAATGAGGATCTTAAATGGGCCGCCTTGGCTATGTGGGGCAAAGACGCGCAGCGTCGATAGCCATACCAGGCTATACGGATAACAGGTATGACGGTTTGTTTATGGACAATTGATTTTCATGGAAGCTTTTGTCCATCTGGCATTTGCAGTTTATTAAAAGTGAACAAATAAGTACTTTCTAAGCGAATTCATTTATCTTGTATTCTGAAAAGCAAAGTAAACAGAAGATATTGAAGGAGTATCATGATGAGAGAGCATAAAAGAGGATTCACCCTAATCGAGCTATTGGTAGTGATTGCCATCATTGCGATTTTGATGGCAATACTGATGCCGGCACTAAATCGCGTCCGGGAGCAAGGCAAGCGGATCGTATGTGAGAACAGTCTCAAGAGCCTGCAGCTTTGCTGGCTTATGTACGCTGATGACAATGACGATAAAATCGTAAACGGCGCCGGCGGAATCCCTTTCAGTAGCGGCGGCCGTACGGAGACGCCCTGGGTAGGCCAGGCTTGGAAAGACCAATATGGCGACCCAAGTGCGCCTATGACGCTCACTGATAGGCAACTGAAACAGGGAATCGAAGATGGGGCTTTGTGGGAATACGTAAAAGACTACGACGTTTACAAGTGTCCTACGGGAAGGCGTGGTGAGTGGGTCACTTATGCGGTCGTGGACGCAATGAACGGCTTATACCGGACCGGTACTTATGAAGGTAACGATCATGTAACTGCCACGGGCGCCAGAAACGGTAGGACAGTACTCTGGATCAAGCGAAGGACAGAGATAAGCAGTCCGGCCCCGGCCATGCGAATGGTTTACATCGACGAAGGCGCGATGACCCCGGACAGCTTTGCCGTACACTACGCTCAACAAGGACCCTGGTGGGACGACCCGCCCTCTCGGCACGGAGACGGCACGACGGTAACGTGGGCGGACGGCCACGTAAGCCATCTCAAGTGGAAAGCGGCCGAGACTATCAAATGGGCCAGGGATCATAGGGATTACTATGGCGGCGGCGGCTTTAATCCCACAACACCGGAAGGCATCCAGGAACTGAAGGAGTTCCAGAGATCCGTTTGGGGCAGACTCGGCTATTAACCATAGTGATTCATAGAGTTGCTTGTATCAATCGCAGGGCCGGTAGTAATCCGGCCCTGTTTATTTAGATGATTGCCGTTTTGTGCCTGTGGCTGTGACATTCGATATTTACCGCTACCGGCAGCGAGGCGATATGGCATGCAGCCGTCTCGATTAAACAAGCCAAAGCAGTGGTATCGCCGCCCAATCCTTGCGGACCAATACCGAGCGCGTTGATTCTCGAAAGTAATTCGGCCTCAAGCTCAGCGTAAAACGGCTCGCTATGTTTCTCGCTCATATTCCGGCATAGCGCTTTTTTACTCAGCAGACAGCTCAGCTCAAAATTGCCCCCAATCCCCACACCCACAATAAACGGCGGGCAGGCATCGGCACCGGCTGAGCCGACAACATCCACAATCCAGTCAATAATCTGCTCTTTCTCAGCCGTGGGTCTGAACATCCTGAATTGGCTTTTGTTCTCGCAGCCGCCGCCTTTGGTCATCACGGTCAGCTTGAGTTTTTCGCCCGGCACAATCGACTGATGAATAATCGCGGGTGTATTCGTGCCGGTATTCCGACGCTGATTCAGAGGATCGGCGACAACGCTTTTGCGAAGATAACCATTTTCGAAACCGGCTGCAACACCGGCATTGATGGCATCGAAAAGCGTGCCCTGTTGATCGCCAGCAGGAGGTTTAACAGCCACTTGCGAGCCCTGCTCGGCAAAGACCACCGCAAGCCCCGTATCCTGGCATAACGGGATTCTTTCATCTTTCGCTATCCGGGCATTTTCGATGAGCTGATTCAGAATTTTCGCCGCCTTCGGATTGGTTTCCTTCCGTGCCGCCTTCTTAAGAGCAGTTAAAACATCCTCGGGCAACTCATAGCCGGCTGATATGCAAAGTGATTCAACCGTCTCGGCAATTTTTTCAAATTCAATATAACGCACGATAACCTTCGAATTATTCGCTAATCGACATTGACTTCGAGAGTCTTATACGTTGTATTTCCATCGGCATCGCTGACTTTGACCGTAATGACATGATCGCCTTTCGGCAAATCTTCTTCCGAATCTATTCTAATCGTGAAATTCTCGTCTGTCGTATCATAGACCAAATCGTCCGGCACGGTACTGATCCAGCGGGCGTTACTATCAATCGTATATTCGAGCTTGCCAATCGCACTGAGCTGATCGGCAATTTCGATCCCCAAAACCCGATACTGTCCGTTGTCTTTGAGGGACGATGTAATCCTCATGTCCTTTACAACCGGCCCGGTGTTATCGACTATGACCGGCTCGCTTAGCCTGCTTCCGGTCAGTTTGGTCAAAGTCGTATTGCTTCTGGCGTCGCTCGCTGTGACCCTGACTTCATACCGGCCGTCTTCGACGGTTTTGCCGTTCCATTCGAAGCTCGCAGCTTCAAGCTCATCCTTCAGCTCGATCCAGTTTGTCCTGCCGAGCTTTCTAAAATCGATTTTATAAACCAGCTTGTCGCCGTTGTCGTCTTTGGTCACATGGCTGATTTTGAAGACTCCCTGCTTGCCGGCACTCTTTATTCGACTGACAGTAACCGATTCGACCCGCGGCGCCAGATTCGGCACAGTACAAGCCACGGCAATTTCCCTTATCAGCGGGCTGTCAGTTCCGTACTGGCTTTGCAGGATGAGTTTGTACTGACAGAACCTGCCCAGAGGACATTGCAGTTGAACGGGGGCGGTTATTTCGGCAGGCTCGGACCATTCGGAGAAAGTCGGGTCGTTCACGTCCTTAACATTGCCGCTGCGAACGGCCAGAAGGACCTTGCATCCCTGTGGAATACTCGCTTCAAGCTGCAGTTTGCCCCACGTCGCCGGTTGACCGGCATCGATCAGGTCGGACGTATAGGTCCCCTCGGAAGCGAATCCGGAGCCCAGCGTGATCAATTTTGCCGGATTTGCCGTCCCGAGATACACCGTATCACCCGCCAGAGCAATAGCGGTAATTTGTGCCGCCTGCTCGTCCTCGTAAATCACCGCCTGCTGTTCCATAGCCGGCTCGACGCTGAACAGACTGGCGTTATTGCCGGTTCCGACGAGCAGCTTGCCATCCTTCTCTGCCAGGCAAAAGAAAACTGCCGCCTCGCTGAATACATCCGTCACGAAACCGTCCTGCGTGATTTTGTAAATGTGGCTGGTGCCAGAAGGCTTTGTTCCCTTGCGAACCGGCGGCGGTCCCGCAGCAGGTTTCGCTTCGCTCGTTACTTTTGTATTTGCAATTTCAAGCTTTCGGTCGCCCTTACCACTGTGGGATACCCCACGTGGTGTCCCATTTTCGTCGGCACTTTCGGCGCTTTTATCCTGGGCCTCAGGCCGGCCGGGCGAGGTTCCGCTAAAATTGGAAGCGGCGAATTGAGTTTGTGTCTTGACGATTTTCGCCGAAGTTGCCGCTGCGTATAGACTCACGTCGGATTCTGAACCACTGTGGGATACCCCACGTGGTGTCCCATTTCCCACAGTCAATAATGCCGTTATTTCCGGCTGGTCGCTGTCATATAAAACTGTCACTTTTTTGGTTTGGGGGTGTATCTTATAAACCAGGCCCCGGGTGTCGCTTCCGGCATAAATATAGCCGTCCAGGCCAATCGCAAGTGAGAGTATGTTTTTGTCGCGACTGTCATAAATAAGCTGAGGCTTTTTGCCGAGGGAATTGAGTTGATAAATCTTGCCTTCCGGCCCGGTTCCCAGATAGATGTTGCCGCCGTCATCAAGAGCCAGCGCGAAGATATATTTGGCATCCTCCGGTTCAAAGATGGTCTCCATCTTCTCGCCTTCGAGCCGGCACAGTCTGCATCCTTTGCCGCTAATGCCTGCTAAGAGTCTGCCAGACACATCCGTTGCTATGGCGAAAATATGCTCGTTCGACAGGTACTCCTCGGCCTCGATATCTCCGGCCTCGGCCTTTTCCGGATCATCCTGTTTTTTT
>CAZTDF010000055.1:0-10739 GCA_964612465.1 uncultured Pirellulales bacterium | reverse complement strand
TAAATCTTCTTCAGCTTGGTAAGGTTGTATTTGTATATGCCGCCGTTGGGGCTTGTGCCGAAATAGACGGTTCCGCCGCTAACTACGATACTGTTGATCGACCAGACATCGTCAAAGCTCTTAAACTCCTTGATCAGCGATTCTGCCGCCCGCCCCAGTTGAATCGTCCCGCGTGAGCCAATCACAACCTTTTCGATCCGGCCCTTGAGTAAATCCGAGCTGCTGGTATGACGAGTAACCTTGCTGCTGACTGCAAAAGAGGCCGAGCTTAAAAACAGGCATAGCAAAACCGCAAGGCATGCCCTGAGCGCAGTCGAAGGGATTAATTTGTTATTAGGGCCGAGTTTATCTCTCATAGCTACTCCTAAAATAGAAAAGCGAAAATTAAAATCGCTGGGTATATTCCTTATTGTCCTTTTATTTTTCAACCGTTATTTGCATGACTTTCTTATCGATTACAATCGTGCCTGTTTCGAGGTTTCGTTCGATCCAGTGCGAATATGGGCGGACTCTCAGCACCCTTTTCGTGTCCTGCAGGAGCAGCGCCTTGGTTGCCGGCAGGTCGGGCAACTCGGCCTTTTCAATTATTACTCCCCCCGCGGGCAAAGCCAGAAGGCAATACAATTTATCTCTGCCGATTTGCAGGGAATTATTCAGCGCATCAATCAGGCCCGGCAGGTTTTGGGCAATGAATCTGTGGCCGGCCGCCTTGACAAGGAACTGCTCATAATCACGATAGCCGCTCACAGTCAACTGATACTTTCCCGGTGCCAGATCTTCAGGAATTTCCAGGGTCCACTGATATTGCTTCTTGGGGAGCCAAACAGATTCCAGAACAGCGTTTATCTCGATGCTCCGGCCGGCTTTGACTTTCGAATCGGACAAATCGACCGACCAGATATGTGAGACAACACTTCTGGGCGTAATGCGAATGTCGATATCTATCGATTCGATGTCAACTTCCTGGTACGGATTATTCATAAGAAGCCCGACGGAGCTGTAACACTCCATTACCAACTCGTTGAGGCCCATACCGCTGGAGACGTTCTCGAAGGTCACCGATTCGGCATCCTTGATATCGATATCCACTTTATACTCGACCAAATGCTCAGGCGGTAAATCACCGAGCTGAGACGCCGCTCCCGCCACGGCCATACGAAGATAAAACGGCGACAGCGTCCGATTATTCGCAAGCCGGCAGTTGTACAGGCGTTTTTCAGTATCGTTGTAGCGGTCTACTCGTATCGTCAGCGGGATCGTTTTGGCCTCGGCGCCAAGCTGTCCGATTACCCCGGCCGCCTCATCGGTCGTTATCGCACCAACCGTCTCGGTAACACTGGCCAGTTTAAACGAGCTGGCAATGCTTGATACGACCGTATGCACTTTCGCTCTGGCCAGCGGCAAATCTATCTGCCCGTAACCGAGCAGAAAGTGACCGAAGGCGTAGACCTTATCGCCTATAACTTCCGTAACGGTCCCAGATATGCTCATGGAGATATCGCCGGAAACGAATGGCACCGCAATATAGCTGCCCGGCACCAATTGGGCCTTCTCGCTTGCTTCGACATCGGCACCGGTTGAAGCGGCACCGGCTACAACCACAAATCCGAACGGCTCAACCGCCTCACTGAGCTGCTCACAAACCCCGGCGGGCAAGCCGGAAGTAATCAGAGGACTCGGCAAATGATTAGTACCTCTCAGACCTTGATTTGCTTTGAGAAGACTGTTTTTGAACTGCCTGTCAATCTCAGCGAAATTAATGGCAGCAGTGTAATCAAACACCAGGCCCCCCTGCCCGGCACGCTTCTGAGAATCACCGCCCCGACCAACGGCAAGCATCTCTGCGATAGGTGTCGCCCCGTAGAGCGGATCCTTCGTATAAGTCCATGTGAAAGCCAGTGCCCCGGCCAATCGCCCGTCAATATAGACCGGCGAGCCGCTGCATCCGGCGACCGGCCCGGTGTGTATAAAACGCTCATCGGTCCCTTTGACCAGAATCGCATCTCTACTGCCGGGGCTGGAGCTGGGATTTATGTTACGCACGACATCTACCACTTCCATGCCGAACTTCTCAATCCCGGCAACGCCGTACTCCGTCAGGCAATATGCCTCCATCCCCGGCTTAATTTCGTCCAGGCTGATATATTTCGCCGGGTCCCAAAGGCCTTCCGGAACGTTTGACGCCTCGGCCTGATTGCCGCCTGAAAGGCCGGCCTCGGCTGCCGTATACAACGAACCGGCCAAAACCACGGCGATACAAAAACAAAATCTTTTGAACATTGAAGCCCTTTCGAATCGTTACCGGCGAAAATTCTAATCGAAAGATATGACTATTGCAAGACAAAACAATTCCTGTTACAATGCCCCTCTGGTTCGCCGTGCGTATTGCGTGACGGGTCTTGTGCGATTGATATGGCGCAAAACAACAACGCAATACGGTTTGCGTAATACGATATACTTCGATAACGGAGAAAGAAATGAAATCCGATCATCGGCATGAACTGAAAACCAACGAATTGGCCGAATGGCTCGGCAATCTGCCGGAATGGACAAAAGAAAATCTTGTAACAATCATCGCTATAGTAGTAGTCGTAGTTGTGGCCGGAGCCCTGTATGGCTGGAGGCTATACAGCAGAAATGTGCTGCTGGTGCGAGAAGAGACCGAGTTTACGAACCTGCTCAACCAGATAGCGGGCGGTAAAATGCAAATCCTTCAGGGCCAGGAATCCCAGGGAAGAGACTGGTCGTTTTTACTTCTCCAGCCGGCCAACAATCTTCAGACCTTCGCCAAAAAAACAAGTCACAAGCGAATGGCGGCTATGGCGCTTATTAAACGAGCAGAAGCCCTGCGAGCGGAGCTGCACTACGGGTCTGTCGAAGAGCAGTATTTAGCTAACCAGACCAATCTGGCAAAAGCAAGTTACACCGAAGCGCTCGAAAAATGCCCGAAAATCCCTTCTTTGGCAGCAGCGGCCAAGTTCGGCCTGGGTCTTTGCGCCGAAGAACTCGGCAACTTCGGGCAGGCCCGACAGATGTATCAGGATATCGCAGCAAATTCCGATTTCGAAAGCACCATAGCAGCCGTCCAGGCAAAACACCGACTTGAAACAATGGCTGATTATCAACAGAATATTGTCTTCAAGCCGGCACCAAAAATTCCTGAATCCATGACACAGACAATACCAACCGGTACTGGTCAACTGCCAAATATCATCCCGCCCTTTAATATTTACCGGCCCCTTGAGTTCGATATGCTCCCTGAGTCTAAGGAACCGGATGAGGCTAAAGTTCCCGTCGATGCTAATGTGCCCGGCAAGTGATTCAGAACGTCCTATGCCAGATGAGAAATCCGAGACCGCCAACGCGGCCGAACAACTGCACGTTGGCCACTCAATCAGAGAACGCAGGCTTGATAAATACCTCCACGGCCGATTCAGCAATCTGAGCCGGAGTTTCATCCAGAATGCAATCAAGCAGGGAGCCGTCAAGGTTAACGGCAAAATCGCCAAGCAAAGCCAAAAGCTCAGCCCGGGCGACATAATTGACTTTACGCCGCCCGAGCCACCAAGCAAAGATATTCTGCCCGAAGATATACCGCTGGATATAATATATGAAGACGAAGAGCTGATAGTTCTCAACAAGCAGCCCGGGATGATCGTGCACCCGGCGCGCGGAAACACGCACGGAACCCTCGTAAATGCTCTGGTTTTCTATTCAGACGAGCTGTCAGCCGGCCTGGGAGAATTTCGGCCCGGCATCGTCCACCGGCTCGATAAAAACACAACCGGCGTAATGGTTGTTACAAAAAACGACACCGCCCAGTGGAAAATCGCCAAACAATTCGAACACCGGCAAATAAACAAAACATATCTGGCGATCGTTCACGGGACTCCGGAGCTGACCGCCGACTGTATCAACGTCCCGCTGGGCATCCACCCGAGGTTCAGGGAAAAATATGCCGTTCGCCCCGAATCCGGAAAAGAAGCCGTAACGTTCTACGAAGTGCTCGAACCTTTTCGAGGTTTTTCCCTGCTGAAGCTGACACCAAAGACCGGCAGAACCCACCAGATCCGCGTCCACCTTACATACATAAAGCACCCGATTGTCGCCGATGATATGTACGGCGGCAAGCTCGTCTATCAGTGGCAGTTGGCCGATGCGGAGCCCGCCGTGACCGAACCGGTAATAAACCGGGTCGCTCTGCACGCTTTTAGCCTGGAATTTATGCACCCGGCAAAAAACGAAATGATGAAATTCGAAGCACCACTGCCGCAAGATATGCAAAACTTCCTCAATGAACTCAGAAAATACCGAACAATCTGACATGCACTAACATCATCCTCCATCTCCTTTAGACAACATAGCTGCGAATGCTTCCGATTACACTAAAGTGATGCCCGGTACTGGCCGATGTTCATTTTGTCACAGATCGTTCAAGGTCACGGCAATAAAGGCGGCCTTGAGCAGTAGACTTCAAGAGGATAGTATTGTAAGGAAAAAGTGAATAGCTGTATGGGAATGGAAGACGACAAACCAATGAAAACACATCATGAAACAGACAGGTCGGATAAGATGAGATTTGAAGCCCAAATCGAACAACCCCAATTTGAACGTCACAGACGCTCCTGGGCCACACTAAAATGGTTCGAGAATACGCCTAAAACCGAGGAAGCGTTCTACCTTCGCTTTCAGGAATTACCGGACGAAGATGTAACATTTCTCAAGTCTTTCTATCACGTCAGCGAAGATTGGGACTTGTTCAAGTTGATCTGCAAATTCTGGAATATCATGATATCCAGTGGAATGAAGAATGCAGAGTGTAAAACATAGGATTCTATGAGTTCACTTCTTCATTCTTAATTCTCTTCTTGAGGTTGCAGTCTTTCCAGCTCATCTTTAGAGCTGACCTGCTCTTTCCTTAAAATGACTCGATTTTTATATCTGATGCCTTCTTTCGTAGTTTCAAAAGATATAAATTCCAGATCGGAGCCATCGAAACCTCCTTGTTTATTTAACCGGACATTAGCAATGTCTATTCCAGGAAAGAACATTGATGATGACGTTCCAAGGCCGCCGATGGAAATACTATAATCCCAGCCTGAAAGCCTTTGGCCGTACTTAAATAAATTATCCACAGGGCCCTGGTCGCCTATTCGGAATCTGAATTCAAATTGCTTATACCTATACTTTTCAAATACATTTTTTTCCAGGAGAACCTGTTCTGCAATTTCCGGGTGAATGTCAGCATGATCCTGGGCGGAGATAATCTCCGTAAGCTTTAACAACTCAAATGTATTGTTCCGGCTCTGGTCAGGGCCTAAATTGATCTTCCAGTCATATTTCCAAATATTTGTCTTCGTGTAGGCATCGTCGATCTGCTCAAATGAGACAATGCCGGACTCTTTCCGGCCTGAAGCCATCTGGTTCTTGGCAGGGGCAGCAAGCTCACCATGCAACAATGTCTGTGTAACAATCCTGTATGAGCCGTTATCCTCCATAAGGTAAAAGCTCGAACCTATCAGCATGTATTTAGGCTTATGGAAGTGAAAATACTGAATGATGTCAGATGGGGTGTCGGAAAAACTTGCGTGCTTTTTCAGTATCTCCCCGTCTTCCTGCGTGAATTCGCGAAACGTAGCAAAGAACTTGAAGTCATGCTCACCGTAAAGAAACGTTTTATCTTTAATCTCTCTTATATAATGGTGCAGCATTCTTTTGTTGTTGTCGTTGTTGAGCTGCTTTTTGGTGCCTTCACTGAGCATGGAAACAAACATATCCACATTCCCACTCTTGCGGAGACTAAAGAGCTTATTGGCAAATAACAATTGGCTTTGGCTGGCCGGTTCTCCCCTGTTTCTAACGGAAGATAATGAAGTCTCCATTCTTTCTTCGGGAACCTCAATAAACTTCAGCGCATTGACGAACGACTCGCTTTCTTGATAAAGCATAGGGCAGACAATCTCGTCACCGGTCTCTGCTGGTCTGCTCTGGCGGTCTTTCCTTTGACAGCCCGGCAACAAAAGGAAAATTACTGCGCACAGAACCGCTGCAATATGCCCTATCCTAATCATCTTCGTAGTCCCCAACTGGCTAATGAGCTGATTCTATTCCTGAGGTAGTTTTGCGAGGTCGGCGTCGGAGCCGGCGACCATTAAAATATCATCCTGATAAATAACCGTGCTGGGCATCGGGACATTGATAATCTTGCCCTTCTCGGCCTTCTTTTGTTTGCTGTTTTCGCCCCGCTTGATTAAAACCAGATTGACATTGTGTTTTTGCCGGAGCTGTAAATCCATGACCGTCCTGCCGTTGAAACTCGCTGGTGCTTTTATCCGGGCCAGGCTATAGCCTTCCGCGAAGTCTATCTTCTCCCCTATTTGTGGCGCGATCAGCTTAAAGGCCCATCGCTCGGCAGATTCGATTTCAGGGTAAATTACCTCAGTAGCCCCAACCTTGGAAAAGACCTCGCCGGCAATCAAATCCTCCGCTCTGGCGTAGATTTGTTTGATACCCATTTGCCGGAGGTTCACGACCGTCAGAATGGCCGACTCAAAACCACCGGCTCCTTGTCCGATGCCGATAATCGCGACATCCACCTTGTCGACACCCTGGGACTTGAGGGCCTCTTCATCGGTGCTGTCGAGCCTGACTGCATGACTGACCTGGTCTGTAATCAGCTCGATCTCATCTCGGTTTTTGTCAATAGCAATCACCTCGGCACCGCTCATCGCCAGCGCGATGGCCAGTTTCTTGCCGAATCGCCCCAATCCTATTACCGCAAACCGTCTCATAATTCGTTCCTCGTATATCGTATTGTGTATATCGTATCGCGTATTGCGTTCTAATTTCGCGCGATACACATGACGAAATTATCCGACAATAACCGCCTCTTGCGGGTAATTGTACCGGGCCGGCTTTAAGTTAAAGGTCAGCGCCGCCAACAGCGTCAACGGCCCCAGTCGGCCAATCAGCATCATCGCAATAATAATCAATTTCCCGACCGATGTCAAAAGAGACGTGATTCCCGTTGTCAAGCCGACCGTCCCAAGTGCGGAAGCCGCCTCGAACATAATATCCGACATCGTAAAACAATTCGAATTCTCCGTGATACTCAGTGCCAGGGTGCCGCTGAACAGAACAACAGCAAAAAGAAGCGTCACCGTAACCGCCCTGCCGACGACAACCACCCGAACGGAGCGCCTGAACATCTCGACTTCCTGGCGTTTTCGCAGGGCTGCGATCGCCGCCATGACAATAACCGCCAGTGTAACCGTCTTGATTCCGCCTGCGGTCGAACCTGGCGAACCCCCGATGAACATCAGGAGAATCAAAACAAACCTGCCGGACGGCGACATCGCGGAGATATCGACAGTATTGAAACCCGCCGTCCTGGCCGTAATCGACTGAAACAGGGCATTGGTAATCGTGTTTTCGGTTTGACTGCCCGCGCCGGCCGCGTAACGCTCGAATAAAAGGATCGCCAGGGTCCCCAGCACAATCAAAGAGGCACTGACGCTAAGAACGATCTTGGTCTGAAGCCGCATCCGTTTCGGTGTTTCCATCGAGAACCTGTATTGCTTGTTGAACCACTTTTTGAAGAAGCGTTTGATCCGGTCGGTCATGATATTGACCAGGTCGTAGAGAACACCGAAGCCAAGCCCGCCCAGGATTATCAAGGGACAAATCACCGCGTAGATCTGCCAACTCCGGTTATATGCGATGAAACTGTCGCGTTGCAGGCTGAAACCAGCATTGCAGAAGGCGCTGATGGAATGAAAGAAGCTGCAGAACCAAATGTTCTGCATGTCGGACGACCACATGCCGAATAGACCAATAGCGCCAATAGTTTCGATGATAATCGTACCGAAAAAGATGAAAGTAATCATGTTGCCGATCCTGCTAAGCGTCTTGGCGCTAAGCAGGTCCTGCATCGCTACCTGTTCTCGCACGTTCAATGCCTGACCCAAAAGCAGCGCAAAGACCGCCCCGAACGCTACTATCCCCAGGCCGCCGAGCTGAATCAGCGCCAGGATCACCATCTGTCCCATCATACTGAAATCCTGACCAGTATCTTTGACAATCAGCCCTGTGACACAGGTGCCGCTGGTAGCAGTAAACAAGGCATCGACAAAACTCAGGCTCTCTTTGCCCTCGGCAGATGCCGCAGGCAAAATCAGCAGTCCTGCCCCGGAAAATATCAGAACGAGAAAACTCGCAATCAAAGTTTGCGTCGGATTTTTGCCAGACGCCGCCATGTTGACGCTGGTCTTGCAAAGTTTTGCGACAACCTGCACAATAAGATAAAGACCGACGGCGAAATGTCGGACTTCCGCCGATTCCGCTTTTGTTGGGGCGAACCAGCGTCCGGCTCCTAAAACGGTGAATCCAAGAAGAAGCAAAAGCGGAATTTCAAACCAGTTAGCCCACCAGAATTCGGCCTTCGAGACGGCATTGAACATCCGGATGATTTTATCGGCAATTAATACACAGAGCAAAGCCACCTGAATCGTGTATAAAATCCAGGCCCGAAGCAAAGGCTCGTGGAAACCGAACAACAATACGAAAGATGCCACAACCACTGCCGCAACCAGAGCATTGGCGCCTATTAAAACCCTCTCCAGCGGCTTGTTCTTATAAGTTATCTGCATAAGTCAATTTTCGCTCAGCCGAGTTTCTTTTTGACAATTGTAAGTCTGAAACAGGAAATGGTAAACCGAAAACTCTAAAATCCTTCAGGCGACATCCACAAGGCCGATCGCATCGCCGAATTTGGCCAGCAGCGCCCGGCGAATATTCTTGTGCTCGGCATGTGTCAACATCGGATCTTTCGAAACCATCTCGAACGCATTTTTCCGTGCCATAACAAGCAGATCGAAATCGTCAACGATATTCGCGATTTTCAAATCGGGCAGGCCGTGCTGCCTCGTGCTGAACATCTCTCCCGGGCCGCGCAGCCGTAAATCATGCTCGGCAATCTCAAAGCCGTCATTGCTCCGGGTCATGATTTCAAGCCGGCTCTTAGCCGTCTCATTATCGGTCTCTGCGAACAAAAAGCAAAACGATTTCGCATCCGACCGCCCGATGCGCCCTCTAAGCTGATGGAGCTGGGCCAAACCGAATCGATCTGCTCCCTCTATCACCATGATTGTCGCGTTGGGGACATCGACTCCGACCTCAACGACAATCGTCGATACCAGCACATCGATTTTACCCTTTCGAAATTCCGACATGACGTGCTGCTTCTTAGCCGAAGGCATCTGGCCGTGCAGAAGCTCAACCTTATATTCGGGAAAAACTTTCTTCGAAAGCTGCTCGGCCTCATCGGTCGCCGCCTTGACGTCAGAATCCTGCTCAGCGGCTGTAATGCGAGGATAGACAAAATAGGCCTGTTTCTTAGCCTTGAGACGTTCGCGGATGAATTCGTATGCTTTGGCCCTGTTGTGCCGGCTCACCCAGCGTGTTATCACCGCCCCCCGGCCCGGCGGCGAGTGCTTTATCACAGAAACATCCAAGTCCCCAAACGCCGTCATCGCCAGCGTGCGCGGAATCGGCGTGGCCGTCATTACCAGGCAGTGCGGCGTCGTTTGCTTGCGGAGCTGCGCCCTTTGAGCAACGCCAAATTTGTGCTGCTCATCAATCACGACCAGGCCCAGATTCTGAAATTCGATATCGGCCTGCAGCAGCGCCACTGTCCCGACGACAATGTCAATCTCGCCGGAATTGATTGTGCTTATGACCTGGCTCCTCTTTTTACCGGTCAGTCCCCCCGTTATCAAAATACGGTTTACACTGCTGTTCTTCAGGTATCTTTCAATGCTGAGAAAATGCTGGCCTGCCAAAATCTCCGTCGGCGCCATTATCGCCACCTGCATCTTATTGGCAACCGCCAGCAAAGCGGCATAAAGTGCCACTACCGTCTTGCCCGAGCCCACGTCACCCTGCAGCAGCCGATTCATCGGCTCCGATCTGCCCATATCAGCAGCAATTTCAGAAATACAAGCGTTCTGGTCCTCGGTCAGCAGAAACGGAAATCGCCTTCGGATTCTGCTGTCGATCTTGTCGGAGCAGCCGCACGGCACCGCCTTTGAAAAATGCTGAACCTTGTACCGTCGAAGCGCCAAGCCTAATTGCATCAGAAACAGCTCATCATATTTTAACCTGCGTTTTGCCTGCGAAAGTTTTTTCTCGTCCGGCGGCAAATGGATCCAGGCAAACGCATCCTTCCTGGATATCAACTCCGCCCTTTTCAGAAATCTTTTGTCGTAAAACTCCGAGACAAGATCATTTAAATGCTCAAGCAACGGAGCGATAATGCGCTTGATTTGCCTGCTGGTCAGCCCTTTGCACGCAGGGTAAATTCCGCCACTGAAAGATTCCGCCGACTGAGGGTGCTGCTCGTCGAGCACAAAAAACTTCGGATTGGTCAGTTGCAACTGATGTTTGTACAAAGTCACCTTACCCGAAATCATGATGATTTGACCCGGTTCAAGTTGGCCGCGAAGATACCCGCCGTGAAACCAAACAATCCTGCACACACCCGTATCGTCACTTATCATGGCCTCGAAAAGCGGCTGCCTGCGATAACTCTGGTAGTCAATCGACTCGACCAGGCCAATTATGGTAACCATCTGGTTAGGCTGCATTTGGCCTATCCTGGTCGGCTCCGGCATAAAATTCCAGTCACGCGGAAAATACTCCAGCAAATCAGCCACCGTCTCGACCCCCACTTGCGCGAATAT
>CAZTDF010000054.1:0-22146 GCA_964612465.1 uncultured Pirellulales bacterium | reverse complement strand
AATGCAAACGGGGCCTATGCCAATCGATTCGGCATAGGCCCCGATGTTATTCAAGTCCTGATGAAACTCCCGTCAAAGCGGAAATTTAATCAGCCTCACGCTCAAGCCGGATGTCGTCGATGAACATCTTGCCCGAACCGCCTGGGATCGTCGTATTGCCTTGGGTACCCAGGCCGACAGCAATCCTGTCAACATTTGTCAGGTTGATACCCTGGTCAACCAGGTCCTGCAGCGGGATCACCCATTTGGTCCAAACGTCGATCTGTGCTGCGTTGGGATTGTCGTGGACCACCACTGCCGGCTGACCGTTGGTGTTGGAGACGGCCACGTATAACGGCTCAGCATCATTACTGGCTATGCCGATGTCCTGGTTTGTCCATTGCCCACTAACCGAACCGGTAGTTGTGACATTGGAGAGCACAGCCTCGCATGTTAGAGCAGCATCGTGTGATGTTAACGCTATACCAATATAAACGTTTGCGCTCATCTGGATGTTCGCTGGCATTCCCAGCGTCTGCCATGTGGTGCCATTAGTGGAATGGTACGCCACAAAGTTACCGGATATAGTACGCTCTATCTTCACCCAGTGCGGAGCTGTAATACCTGTCTGCTGTCCTGCCGCACCTGCATTGTCAGCGCCGGTAGTGAGACGATACTCGTATACAACGCCCTGAGCGGGTGTGATAAACGCCATAGCATGTGTAGATCCTGGCTCGAGCGTTTCGCGAATCATAACACCGGCCTTGGCCCAGTCGTTTGTGTTATCAATGCTCTCGACCTTTGCGACAATCGAGCCGGCGCCTGTGAGCATCTTGTAAGCAAAATGGAACTCATCGGATGGGCCTGTGATGTCTGTGCCGGAGCCGGTCATCGTGTAGGTACCTGCCGGGTCCTCTACGAAACTGCCGACGGATCCCGGCAAGCCTCTGAACCACAGCGTTAAATTCGCAACGTCGCCCTCGGTCCAGTCACGCGGGTCAGTCAACGTCAGCTCTGCTTCCGAATACTTCGAGTAACCCTGCTTATTGTTGTCATAAGCCAGCGGCATCGATTGATTGTCGCCATGAACGATGGTTTCCTCGGTAAATGAAGGCGTGGTTTCATCGCCGACAGCCGCTCCGGTGCCGTTACCGGCAAAGTAAGGTTCTACACCAATTGTGCCATAGCCAAGCCCGTCATGCCATGAATACCATATCTGGAATTCGCCGGAATTATATTTTTCGAAAGTGTCAATGATCAGGAAACCGGCTGTGGTAAAGCTCCAGACATTGCCCACCCACGGACTGTCCGGATTACCGGGATTGATCTCATCAACTCGCCAGTAATATGTGGCTTCCCATTCTAAATTACCGGGATCATAGCTCTCGTCACCCAGCACTTTAGTGCCTTTGAACTCTGGTGAAGCTGTGGTTGCATTTCTTACAGCCTCTTGATTAGTACCGAAGTAGATCTCGTGTGAAGCGGCGTTGTCTCCCGGACCCCAGCTCAGATCTGTTGTCTGCTTGACATCGACTGACCCGCTGCGCGGAGTAGAACTGCTTGCCTTAAGAGGCAGTGCAAGTGCTGCCTGTGGAATAAGCTGTTTCGGTGTATGGGGGCTCGACCAGCGCAGCTCTGCCACAGCACCACCGTCATTCTCATAATACTCCATTACCAGGCTGTATGTATTGCCGGCGATAAGGTCAATTGTACCCTTATCCTCAACTGCTGACCGGTCAACCCAGCGATCAACAAGCAGTTGGCTATCCACATAAAGGCGCACTCCGTCGTCGGTTCTGGGATAAAATGTGTAGGTTTCGGTGAATGCCGCCTCTACTTCACCAGTCCATCGGACCGAGAAGTTATCGTCGCCGAGAGCCGGATCCGGTCCACCCGGATCGCCCCAGTTAAAGTTGATCTGAGGATCGGTGCGGGTCAGGGCGAAACTTTCCAAATTCATCCCTGTGTAGTAATCCGCTCGAACACCGCCGCCGGTGCCTGCGACCGAGAAGCTCCATACGTCGCCTTTATGCGTTTCAAAGCCATCGAACTCATCGATACGCCAGTAGTAAGTCGTATCTAATTCAAGAATTCCGGGAGTGAAGGATGGTGTGCCCGCGTGGCCTTTAGCAGTACCGCCTGTACCGGCATCGACATCGGCAAAATTGTCGCCGAAGTAGACAGAGTGCAGTTTCGTATCGAAACCGGCAGCCCAGCCAAGTTTCACATCCGGCTCTAAAAATTTGGCACCATCAGCCGGATTCGGATTATAGGCCGTCTTAGACGGAACCGTGAAGCTCCAGACCTCGCCTACCCACGGACTGTCCGGATTAAGTTCATTTACTTCATCTATGCGCCAGTAATATGTCGCTCCATGTACAAGCCCGTCCGGATAGGGATACCCCGGAAAACCGGCGATAAAAAACGCCAGATTCAAGTCCAGATTTCCCTGGAATGTGTCGCCGGTGCCCTCATTCACATCGTCGAAATTATCGCCAAAATACACATCGTGCGAGGCGGCTAACGTTCCCGATTCCCAGGAAAGGCTTACCCATGTATCCGCATACATGGCACCATCAGCCGGATTGGGGCTATAGGCAGTTGGAAATTCTCCTACCATAATATCCTGAATTTCCTCCGCGGACAAAGCAAGGTTGAAGATTCGCACTTCATCTATGCTGCCGACAAAGCTTTCGGTATTGCCGGAACTAACGCAACCAATCGTCACGGGCGTGTCGTCTGCGGTCTCTCTAAAATCAACATTTCCCGTTGAAACTTCCTCGCCATTGATATACTGTACAGCGGCGCCGTTGTCCCAGGTCAGTGCCACATGAATCCACTGATTAGCAAAAGGCACGAGGGCTGCATTACCCCACCACAAACCGGTACCACCATCGGCAGCATCGGCTCGAAACAAGAGATCGCCGGTTGGGTTGGTCTGCCAGAACCACTTGATATTGGTGCCGGGATCCCAGCCCATCCGTTTGCCGATGATGCCCTGCTGTTCGATAGTATGACCCTCACCTTCCCAGAAGATCCAGGCGGCCAGCGTCATGGCATTGTTCTCGGCGGAGGGATCGAGCGGGCCGATCAGGACTCTTTCGCCGGCCGTGTCGAAACCCACGGCCGAGCCCTTATAGCCAGGTACCCATTCAACGTTACCATTAAACGTTCCATCGTTACCGTTTCCTGAGATGTCGGCGGCCTCGGTTCCCTGGCCTTCATCGAATGGCCAATAGCCAATCAATTCCGCCAGAACTGCATCTGTGCAGATGCCTAAGACCAACAACATAGCAACAAACCATTTCATTTTTCGAAACATAATAAACCTCCATCACAAAAAATATACATAAATAACGACCTATAATATGTTTATCCTGAGAGCATTACAGCTATGTTTGTTAAGAACAATCTCCAGTGAATTGACATCAACTACTTCCTCCAAAAGCTCAATACTAATCTTTCTTTCAAGTACGAGACTTTCAGCAAGAATAGCTTAGGCTTCTTGCATCTGGCGAGCCGGCTCCTTGCAGACTCTATAAATTTCTTATACCATAAAAGCTGCTCTTTTGTCAAATAAAAAATGGCAGTGAAAACGGGAATACGGTGAGTCAGGCATATCTCAGCCGGACTACGGCATAAAAATATGGAATGCAAAAGGGGACTATGGCAATCGATTCAGTCGACAGGAAGAACTATATCATCGATCCACGCTGGTATCCTCTGTTGTTTGGACGCCGAGCGGTTTGACTTTGACGGCAATATCCCTGGTGAACTGAGGAAGTGCAATCACCAGCTCGCCGTTCTCAGCCTGACAGTGATTACGCCTGAATAGTCCACGGATTCCGCGGGTCTCGTAGATGTCTGCGACGTAGTCTCCGTCGGCCAGGCCCTTCAGAATAAAGTCAACGTCCGTAAAAACGCCATGGTCAGTGCGTCCCCTCTGGCTTCCGACGTCATAAATCCAAATATAGGCATGGTTGTCTCCCGAAAGCCCGATGAACTGGAGATAGCCGATATTGGTGTCCGCGGTCTCTTGAAATTCATAACTCGATATCCAGAACCAATCCTGCCCCGTGTTCTCTATCTTGACAATCTGTTGCCCACTCGGCAGCGGGACCTCAATTACGAAATTAGACAGGCCTTCCGGGTAAGACTCGGAAAAAACCTGTTGCCCGTTGAGCAAAACGCGAAGGCTGTTTCGTCCCCAGCTTGAGACTTCGTTGACGTGTATTTTGAGCACGGCGCTGTTATCAAATTCAATAGCGAAGCTCGGGTCGGAGCGAAAATCGGATTTCGATGAACCGTGCAGCCACTGCGAAAGGTTCTCCATGCCTTCGATTATTCCGTCGCTCCGGACAGTCAAAGAAGTCTGAGTCGATACATCCCAGAATCCCGATAAACCGGGAATTACACTTGCGTATAGCGGTGCTCCGGGAATGTCTATGTCGGCTGCAGAGAGGTTGTGAGCCGCCATGTCTTCACCCTCTGCGTAAGCCGACAGAGCGATAAACTCTTTATATAGATTATGGCTGTGAATATAATCCCACCACCAGAAGTGCCCGCCGGACTTGAGGTGAAATGCACTCCAGATGCCATTGTGCAGAACCAAAGCCGCTTCGGCAACGTTGTTATCGTCGAAACGACCGAATTCGCCCATTATAACCGGCTTTTCATGCCGGGACAGCAGAGCGGCGGCTTGCTTTAAGAAACCTATCGTTCCGAGTCCATAGTAATGAACCTGCACAAGAGCTATATTCGGCAGATTCCAGATCGCCTCAAACCCGGACGTGTCATCGCTGGTAGTAATCAGGTGCTGAAAAGGATCCACTGACAGCAGGTGATTAGCCATGTCTTCGTGCCAATTCACAACGTCTGATTCATGCCCGTTTTTCCAGGCGTCGGTATACTGGACTTCATTCCATAGTTCCCACGCCAGAATAGCGTCTGAATAGCCCCAGCGTGCCGCAATGTAACGATACTTGTATTTGGTAAGCCGGATGGCTTCGGCGTCTGTGAAGAAATCCTCCGGGTTTCTGAGAAAGCTCCCATCGGAATCTGCATTGTCAATATTGTAGGGATTCGTGCTCCAATTGGAATTCACCGTAGTGCTGAACTGCCCGTGATGCTGAAAGACAAGCTGGATAGCGATGCCGTTTTGTTCGGCCAATTCTACCATCCGGTCGATTTTGCCGGCCATCTGCAGGCTGAGCCGCCCCACACCTTCCCAGTAATAAGGCCATTCTTTACTCGTCCATTCCAGCGTGTGGCCTTCATAAAAATGGGTCATCCAGATGCGGGTCCAGTTCTCCCCCGCGGCGTGCATAGAGGCAAAATACTGCTCCCACCAGGCGATGGCCTGGTCCCCGTAAACGTCCTGGTCCCAGGCTACATTATGCCCGATCGGCAAATAGGCAGAGCCGTCATCGTAGCGCAGGTAGTATGGGTCGCGCTGGTCTATTCGAATGATGCCTTTTCGTTTGCCTGGAACGCTGTTGAAACTCGCTTGTGGATCGACGGAAGTCGTCCCATTTTTGTCATTTATGGTAATCTGTGAGACCGCATACTTACCCAGTTGGGATGGGGCAAAACGCACTTTCCAGCACGGATTGCGCCCATTGACATATTTCCCATCGACGATGTCATAGTCCATGTAGAAAAATGCATACGCAACACTTGTGCTCGTATCGGGAGCGGTGATAGTAACTGAGATGTCCACAATATCAGGGTCGAAAGGATTGTTATAGATCTCCGAGAGCGTGAAAATCAGTTCGAACTTCTCATATCTGCCCACCGTGTTGGTATTCTGTGAAAGTGACGTTATCTCGGTTTGGCTTGCGGCTATGACAGGATGGAGACAAATTATCCCTATTGCCAGGTATAAAATACATCTAAACATACCTATCCTCCTGATTATGTACGAGTCTTATGTGTCTCGGAGCCGGGTATACCAGTTCTCTGAGCCGGAAATAAGGATATTCAATTATAATTTATTATAACAAGAACTGCCCGGCTATTCAAGTCACGAGCAGAGGGTGAATTTCGTGGTATGTCAGGCAGAGCTTAGCCGGACTACGGCATAAAATTATGGCATGCAAAAGGGGCCTATGCCAATCGATTCGGCATAGGCCCCGATGTTATTCAAGTTCTGATGAAACTCCCGTCAAAGCGGGAATTTAATCAGCCTCATATCAATCTGCTTATTCCGGCGGGACATAGTCGCCTTCGTAGAATCTTACATTGTCCATCCAGAATTCACCGGCAGCAAAACCTGTGTGGAACGTAATTGTTCCCGGACTTACTTCTGTAGTAAAGACAGGGGTTGTTATGCTGTATTCCACCCACTGGTCGGTCATGGTAATGACCTGTTCGCCATAACCTTCCCATGGATCTGCTCCGCGTTCCGGCTTGAAATTGACATCCAGCGTGCCTTCATTGCACTTGAAAAAGGCTGAAAGAGTATAACTCTTGCCTGCTTCAAAAACATATCCCTCCTGGCTTACATGAATGTCCCAGAAATTTGCACCTGCTGTTGGAACCACAACATGCAGACAGGAACTGCCTTCGACCGGATCGTCTCCGACCACTTCTATGGTAGCACCACCATCAGCAGTATTGTCGGCTATGTACCACGGATCAGGGACTCCATCCTCAAAGCCGCCGTTTGTCAGAAGATTAACGGCTGGTGCAGCAGTACGTTCGAGCCGGATGTCATCGAAGAACATCTTGCCGGAACCGCCTGGAATCGTCGTATTGCCTCTGGTGCCCAGGCCGATAGCAATCCTGTCAACATCTGTCAGGTTGATGCCCTGATCTGCTATGTCCTGCAGCGGAATCACCCATTTACTCCAGGTGCTTACCTGGGCCGCGTTGGGATTGTCGTTGACCACCACCACCGACGCGCCGGTGGTGTTGGACACGGCTACATATAACGGCTCAGCAGCATTGCTGGCGATGCCAATGTCCTGGTTCGTCCATTGCCCACTGACCGAACCGGTAGTTGTGACGTTGGAGAGCACAGATTCGCACGTTAGAGCCGGGTCATGTGATGTTAACGCCAGACCGATATAAACGTTCGCGCTCATCTGGATATTCTGCGATATTCCCAGCGTCTCCCATGTAGTGCCATTAGTTGAATGGGACATGGTGAAGCTGCCGGATATGGAGCGCTCTAACTTGACCCAGTGCGGAGCGACTTCAGCGAGTGTCGCCGAGTTATCGCTTGTGCTTGTACCGCCCGTGCTGGGACGACGCTGGAAGGAAACGCCCTGAGTAGGCGTCACAGCAGCAAACGCATGCGCCGACTCGGGATCAAGCGTCTCGCGAATCATCACGCCGGCCTTGGCCCAGTCGTTTGTGTTATCCAGACTCACGACCTTTGCAATGATCGAGCCGGCACCGGTGAGTACCTTATATGCAAAATGGAACTCATCGGCTTCCACGCCGTCAACCGCCCAGATGTCGGCACCGGCGGCGGTCATTGTAAATGTGCCTGCCGGGCCCTCTACGAAGCTGCCGACAGATCCCGGGAAGCCCTGGAACCACAGGGAAAGTTGACTGACACCGCCTTCGGTCCAGTCACGCGGGGTCGTCAGCGTAAACTCTGTCTCTGAATACTTTGAGTAACCCTGCTTATTGTTGTCAAAGGTCATCGGCATCGACTGACTGCCGCCATGAACGATAGTTTCCTCGGTAAATGAAGGCGTGGTTTCGTCGCCGACAGCCGCACCTGTGCCGTTACCGGCGAAGTAGGGTTGTACACCCATTGTGCCATAGCCAAGCCCATCATGCCATTTATACCATATCTGGTTTTCGCCGGAATTATAGCCCTCGAAATCGTCAATGATAAGGAAATCGGCTGTTGTAAAGCTCCAGAGATTACCTACCCACGGGCTGTCCGGATTACCGGTATTGATCTCATCGACTCGCCAGTAGTACGTGGCATCCCATTGAAGTATGCCGGGATCATAGCTCTCGTCACCCAGCGCCTTGGTGCCCTTGTACTCCGGGGAAGCCGTGGTGGCGTTTCTTACGGCCTCTTCATCAGTGCCGAAGTAGACCTCGTGCGAAGCAGCTTCATCTCCCGGACCCCAGCTAAGGTCAGTTGTCTGCTTTACATCGACTGACCCGCCTCGCGGAGTAGGACTGCTTGCCTTGACAGGCAGTGCCAGTGCCGCTTGCGGAATTAGCTGCTTTGGAGTCCGGGGACTCGCCCAGCGCAGCTCTGCAACCGCACCACCAGTAGCTTCATAATACTCCATAACCAGGCTGTATGTATTGCCGGCGATTAGGTCGATCGTTCCTCTGTTTTCGGTGGCTGAGCGGTCAACCCAGTTGTCAACAAGCAGTTGACCATCCACAAATAAACGCACGCCGTCATCGGTTCTGGGGTAGAAAGTATAGGTTTCGGTGAATGCCGCTTCTACTTCACCAGTCCACCGGACTGAGAAGTTGTCGTCGCCGAGAGCTGGATCGGGTCCGCCCGGATCGCCCCAGTCAAAGTTGATCTGAGGATCTGTTTGTGTCAGGATAAAATTCTCAAAATTTACTCCTTTGTAATAATCCGCCCGCACACCACCGCCAGGACCTGCCGTGGTGAAGGTCCATATATCACCCTTATGCGTCTCAATTCCGTCAAATTCGTCGATTCGCCAGTAATAAGTCTTTTCCTGCTCAAGAGTTCCGAGAGTGAAGGATGGTACGCCCGCGGGGCCTTTAGCAGTACCGCCCGTACCGGCATCGACATCGTCAAAATTGTCGCCGAAGTAAACATTATGCAGTTTCGTATCGAAACCGGCAGACCAGCTAAGTTCCACATCCGGCTCTAAAAATTTGGAGCCGTCAGCAGGGACTGGATTATAGGCTTTTTTAGGCGGAACCAGGAAGCTCCAGACATCGCCTACCCACGGACTCTCCGGATGAAGATCATTTACCTCATCTATCCGCCAGTAATATGTCGTGCCATAGACCAGGCCGTCCGGTAAGGGATAACCGGGAAAACCGACGACAAAAAACGCCTGCCCCAGGTCCTGATTGCCCTGAAAAGTATCTCCGGTTCCCGCCAGGACATCGTCATAATTGTCGCCAAAGTACACATCGTGCGAGGTTGCTGCTTTGCCCGAATCCCACGAAAGGCTGATCCAAGTGTCCGGGTGTGTAGCGCCATTCTCAGGAATTGGATTACGAGCTCTAAAACTGCTGAAAGAAGGTTCGACATAGTCACCTTCGTACCATCTTACGGCATCTACCCAGAAATCACCAGCGGCAAACTGTATGTGGAATGTGATGCTTCCCGGATCTACGTTCTCAGTCATAACAGGAGTTGTTACACTAAATTCCTGCCATTCTTCAGTCATGGTCATGGTCGTGTCACCATATCCCGTCCATGGATCAAAAGCCTGTTCCGGCTTGAAATGGATCTGCAGGTCACCTGCCTTACTCTTGACAAAGGCCGAAAGAGTGTAGTACTTGCCTGCTTCAAAAACATGTCCTGAGTTCTGCAGACCGGCATCCCAGGAATTTACACCTGCTTCGGGCACAACAAGATGCAGACAATAGTCTCCCTCAATCGGATCTTCGGGAACCGCTGCATCCACCAGTGTATCAACAACTTCTGTGGTAACGGAGCCATATGTGCTCCACGGCGACATGACACCGCTCTCGAAGCCACCGTTATCCAGCAAATTTTCGTCTTGTGCCTGGCTTGAACTGAGTCCAAAGAATCCTATCAACAATACTACTAACCAAACTACTCGATTTCTCATGATACTTTCTCCTTACAATCAGTCGCTCTGCGACCTAACTTGATTGACTTCTACTATTGGCCATACTGCCAGTTATTTCGGCAAATTACATAACACAAATAAATCAAGTAACCCCTTTTCTGCACATAAAGATCCTCCTTCGAAAAAGATTATACTAAAAACGGCCGATAACATTGTTATCTTGATAATATTATATCTATTTTGCTAAAGACGATTCCTTGCGAATTGACATCACCTGCTTTCCTCAAAAGCCCAATGTAAGTCGTTCATTCAAATACAAGATTATTGGCGACAAAAGCATGGGATTCCCGTATCCGGCGAGCCCAGCTCCATACGCACTCTGGAATACTTCTTTATACCAAAATAGCTATTCTTTTGTCAACGAAAAAAGCCCGATAATAAAGGAATGTGGAGAACTATGCATATTTTGGCCGGTCTATAGCATCAAAATATGGAATACAAAAGGGGCCTATGCCGAATTTATTGGCATAGACCCCGATGTGATCCAAATCCGTAGCTTCAACTGCTACATATAATCCAGCTTACGGTTGCTGCTCTGGTTCCGGAGCGGGCGTAAGCAGCCGGATTTCATCAATGTAAATCTTGCCCGAGCCGCCAGGGATCGTCTGATTGCCTCGGGTACCGAGGCCGATTGCAATCCTGTCAACATCAGTCAGGTTGATGCCCTGATCGGCAAAGGCTGACAGTGGGATCACCCACTCGGTCCAGTTATCAATCGTCGCCGCGTTTGCATCATCGTGAACCACTACCGCAGGTGCGCCTGCATTGTTGGACACGGCCACATACAGCGGCTCTGCGTCGTTGCTGGTGATACCGACATCCTGATTCGCCCATTGCCCACTGACCGAACCGGTAGTTGTGACGTTGGAGAATACAGCCTCGCACGTTAGAGCAGTATCGTGTGATGTTACCGCCAGACCGATATAAACGTTCGCGCTCATCTGGATGGTCTGCGGCATTCCCAGCGTCTCCCATGTAGTGCCATTAGTGGAATGGGACATGGTTATGTTGCCGGATATGGATCGCTCTAACTTCACCCAGTGCGGAGCGGTTTCAGCAAGTGTCGGCGAGTTATCGCTTGTGCTTGTAGCGCCCGTGTCGGGACGACGCTGGAAGGAAACACCCTGAGTAGGCGTCACAGCAGCCAACGCATGCGCCGACTCAGGATCAAGCGTCTCTCTAATCATCACACCGGCCTTGGCCCAGTCGTTTGTGTTATCGATACTCTGGACTTTTGCTACAATTGAACCGGCACCGGTGAGTACCTTATAAGCAAAATGGAATTCGTCGGCCTCGTTCCAGATATCCGCGCCGGATGCGGTCATTGTGTAGGTACCGACCGGGCCCTCTACGAAGCTGCCGACAGATCCCGGATTACCACGGAACCAGATCGATAATTCTGCAACACCTTCTGCGGTCCAGTTGCGTACGGCACTTAATGTAAGCTCCACTTCCGAATACTTCGAGTAGCCCTGCTTGTCGTTGTCGTAGAAAACCGGCATAGACTGACTGCCGCCGTGGACGATAGTTTCCTCTGTGTAGGAAGCAGTGCTTTCGTCGCCGACAGCCGCCCCGGTTCCGTTGCCGGCAAAGTAGTTCGCCGTCCCGGGTGTACCATAACCAAGTCCATCGTGCCAGGAGAACCATATCTGGTTGTCGTTGGCATCGTATATCTCGAAGTTGTCAATGACAAAGAAGTTACTTGTTGTAAAGCTCCAGACATTTCCTGCCCAGGGACTATCGGGATTGACGCCATTGACCTCATCGATTCGCCAATAGTACGTTGTACTCAATGTAAGCTTGCCGGGATCATAACTCTCCTCGCCGAGGGCCTTTGGCCCCTTGTACTCGGGCGAGCTTTTCGTGGCATTCTTTACGGTATCCGCGTCCAGGCCGAAGTACACCTCATGCGAAGCGGCAACCGCTCCGGCGTTCCAGCCAAGAACCACAGATGGATTTACGCCCACAGCACCGTTGGCCGGATCCGGACTACTGACGGCTCCCTCGGTAGTGAAGCTCCAGATATCGCCTTTATGCGTAGTGGCACCGTCGAACGCATCGACACGCCAGTAGTAAGTCTTGGCCAACTTAAGCGGGCCGGGATTATATGTCGTATTGCCCTGAATGAGGCCTCCGCTGGCATTATTGACAGTATCAAAATCTTCGCCGAAATACACGGTGCTCAATATGGCTCCGTAACCTGCCGTCCATCTAAGCCGCGCATTCAGATTTACTAATTCAGCACCATCAGACGGATCGGGTTCGTACGCAGTCTTGGGGGGAATCAAGAAGCTCCAGAGTTGACCTTTCCACGGACTCTTCGGATCATCATCGTTGACCTCGTCGATTCGCCAGTAGTAGGTCGTGCCATTAACAAGACCATCCGGATAAGCATATCCGGGAAAACCGGCAGTATAAAATGTCAAGTCCTGGTTGCCCCGGAATAACTCTGAATCTCGTGTGGCCTGGTTAACATCGTCAGGATTATCACCCAGATAAACATCATGCGAAACAGCAAAATCTCCCGGCGACCAGCTCAGGTTCACCCATGTGTCGGCGTGGATAGCACCATTCTCCGGATTCGGGTTCTTGGCTTTTTCAGCATATACAATCCCTATCATCACATTGTCGATGTGAAGACTTCCGACCGTACCGGCCGCTGCATCGCTGGCGATGAATATGCTCCCGATGTTGGTCAGATTGTTATTGGGGATACTGCCGACCACCACGTCGTTAAGGGTGACGGTAAACATTGACCCCTCTTGCTCCACCACGACTGTGTTGTACTCTCCTGCGATCATATTCGAACCGTCGATTGTAGACCAGCCATCCGCAGGCCAACTGCCATCCTCGGAAGAGACATATTGGCAGGAGCCGCCGGGCCACCAGTAGGGCTCGAAATAGGCGCTGGTTGCCACATCGTTGATACGGAGGTGGACGTTGAAGGCATCATCGGCCTTAAAATCGAAGGAGATTCTCGTCTCATCCACAACGGCTCGGGAAAAACCCGCTCGCACCCAGTCCGTGCCCTGCTCTCCTGCGATGAGAACCTCGTTGTCTACAATTTTGACCTCAATGGTCCCATCCGTCTGAGTCGCCCAATCGTTCTCTAAATCGCCATCGGATCTATCGAAATTGTCCAGGAAACCTACTCCCCAGGCGTTGGCGACCGAGAGCATAATAACAATTATAGTGAAACTTCGAATCTTGCCCATCTTACTTTCTCCTTACAATCAGTCCTTTATCGACTTAACTCAATTGACTTCTACTATTGGCCATATTGCCAGTTATTTCGGCTAATGAAATAACACAATAAATCAAGTATAACCTTTTTGATACATAAAGGTCCTCCTTTAAAAAATGTATACTAAAAACAGCCTATAATATAGTTGTTTTGGTAATATTATATCTATTTTGCTAAAGACGATTCCTTGCGAATTGACATCACCTGCTTTCCTCAAAAGCCCAATATAAGTCGTTCATTCAAATACAAGATTATTGGCGACAAAAGCATGGGATTCCTGTATCCGGCGAGCCCAGCTCCATACGCACTCTATAACATTTTTTTATACCAAAATAGCTATTTTTTGTCAAATAAAAAATGACCGATAAGAAGGGACTTTTGCTATATTTATATAGGATTGGGAGTAGGTTATTTTGTTTGTCTGAGGGTGAATTCGGATGAGAGGCGCTTGCCGTTCGGGCAAAAACACGTTACCTGTAGAATGTAGTCCTGGCTGTTGGTTTGCTCGCAAGGCAAACTGAACACGTAAGCCCGCAGGAAATCCCGCCATGATTTATTGTTTTTCACCGGTTCGGTTAAATCGACGTCCGGCCAAATAACAGCCCTTTTTCCCTTAGATTCAGCCGATCGCTGTATATAATCATACAATTCAAAACGAAACATGCCCGGCGATTTAATCTGGGAACCGAATGGATCGAGCAGACTAACATAAAGATTAATTTTAGTCTGCTTAGTATCGTCGGGGCTAACAAATTCAGTTAACGGCATAATGTCGATTTTAACAGGGGCATAACGAGAATAGGATGAGAGCCCATCAGTATCATTATCGATCTTAGCGGTATTTTCGTTAATTGTCCCCGGCTGTGTGCAACCAGCACCGATGGACAGAAGTATAAACAAAAAAAACCGGAATATGACAGGAACTTGTTTCATTCTCACTTTTGATATTTCATAAAATAGAAATTCTCACAATCCGTTGGCAATAAAGCGCAAAGTCCAAAAGAGCTATAAATCCTCATCAAGTAAATGGCCCAGGCGGTGTTTTTTTGTTCTCAAATAGTTAATGTTATGCTCGCCCGGTTCGGCCTTTAGCGGAATTTGCTCAATAATTTTTATGCCGTAAACCTCAAGGCGATTAATCTTTTTGGGATTATTAGTCAATATTTTAATTTCCCGCAGTCCAAGGTCACGACAGATTTGAGCGCCAATTCCATAGTCTCGTTTATCTGCCATGAAGCCCAAATGCAGATTTGCGTCAACCGTATCAAGACCCTGCTCCTGTAGTTTATAAGCCCGCAGTTTGTTCGCAAGGCCGATGCCTCTGCCTTCCTGCCTTAAATAAATCAAGGCGCCTTTGCCGGCCTGCTCGATCATTTTCATCGCGGTTATCATCTGGTAGCCACATTCACAGCGCTGTGAATGAAACAAATCGCCTGTCATACATTCCGAATGCACCCGCACCAGCAGCGGTTCGTTATGCTCAATGGGTTTGCCATTCTCGTCGAGCCGGCCAACATCTCCTTTGCATAATGCCAGATGAGGCTCGGCTGAAGTAACGCTCTCATAGGCAATCAGCGTAAATTCACCATAGTCTGTGGGCAGATTGACGCACTCGAGGCGTTTGATCTGGCTCTCGCGCTGCAGACGGTATTCTATCAGTTTGGCGATTGAGGCGATTTTCAGTTTGTGCTTTTCGCAGAATTTGAGCAATTCAGGGACTCGTGCCATCGAGCCGTCTTCGTTCATAATTTCGCAGATGACACCGGCCTGTTTCAAATCCGCCAGACGCATCAAATCAATTGCTCCTTCGGTCTGTCCGGCTCGTACCAGCACGCCGCCCTCGCGGGCACGCAGCGGGAATATATGGCCGGGACGAGCAAGGTCACCGGGACTGGCCTCATCCGCCATCGCCGTCATTATGGTATGTGCCCTGTCTGCTGCACTAATACCTGTGCTGATCCCCTCGGCAGCGTCAATACTGACAGTAAAAGCCGTTCCGAAGCGTGCCGTATTATCGACCGTTTGTGGATACAGGCCAAGTGCATCACATTTCTCGGGCAGAAGCGGCAGACAAATAAGACCCCGGCCGAACCTGGCCATGAAGTTGATAATCTGGGGCGTTACCTTCTCGGCGGCGCATACCAGGTCGCCTTCATTCTCACGGTCTTCGGCATCGACAAGCACAATCATGTTGCCGTTACGAAGCTCCTCCAGAACTTCCGGTATTTCACTAAATTGTATCGTCACCTATATATCCCCAGTGAAGAGAATAAAACGAAGATTCAAAGCAACAATTAAAAACAACTACCTTATAGCTGGGATTTGTTTACGACCATGGTTTTTAGTTGTTACTCTAAAATCTCATTTTTGTTCGCAAGGTTCTGCTCATATGCTTCAATATAACGACTTCCGTCGCGTATGTAAATAAGCGTTACTAAAATAGCGGTTCCAGCGGCTGACCACCAGAGAAACCGCAAGAACCAAATCCAGCCCGGCAGTATGCTGGAAACCTCAGGACCAATCAGAATTCCCGCTACCATCGACAATTGCAAAGTAGTGGCGAGTTTGCCGACGAACACAGGGGCGATATGGATCTTTGACGTAATTAAATAGACAATTGCAAAACCGATCAGCAAAAACAGGTCTTTGCCGATGATCAGTACAACAACCGTTGGTGGCAGCATAAAATTCTCAACATGACCTCGTTGCGTGGCTAAGAGAAGGCACGCACAGGTGATAAGCAGTTTGTCTGCAATCGGGTCAAGAAACGCGCCGAGTTTCGTAATCTGATTTTTCCTGCGAGCCAGATATCCGTCAACGCCGTCACTAACCGCCATTACCAGAAACAGGAGAATCGACACATATCGCATTACGTTCCGGGCAGTATCGCTTAGAGCCGGATCATTGATCTTGAGCATAAAACTGACAAATGGAATAATCAACAGTATCCGGAAGATCGTAATCCGAGTGGCCCAATTTAACTTTACTTTCATAGATTGCTACCGTGAATCAATAATTGCTGATCTTTGCCTTCGTATTGTTTCTATTATCCTGTATAAGCAGTATAAATATAGCACAAATACAGGATCAATTAAACAACGGATTAAAATGATCGCTCCGATGCTTCGTATTTGATCGGAACACTGAGACTGGCTGTTACGATTAGTGAAAAATCGCGGAAACTATGGTTTAACAGATGTGTATTAAATTTGCTTGTGTTGAAACTGCACAGTGATATAATCCAGCGAAAAATTCGAGGGCAAGAAAATGGCTGTACTAAATGTAAATATAGACCATGTAGCAACTATCAGGCAGGCCCGGCTGACTGATGAGCCGGACCCGGTCTGGGCGGCAGCCCAATGTGAATTAGCCGGTGCAAACGGAATAACCGTTCACCTGCGCCAGGACAGGCGACATATATGCGACCGGGATGTTCGGCTGCTGAAGGAGACCGTTGCCTGCAAGCTGAATCTGGAAATGTGCATGGCCGAGCCAATAGTCAAAATCGCCGAGGAAATCAGGCCTGACCAGGTAACATTGGTCCCGGAAAAAAGGGCCGAGCTTACAACCGAAGGCGGCCTGGATTGCGTTCGGCAAAAGAAACGCCTTGCCGGCATTGTCAAAAGAATGCACAAAAAGCGCATTTTGGTGAGCACTTTTATCACACCTGATAAGGAGCAGATTATCGCCTCGGCCCAGACCGGTTGTGATGCCGTCGAACTGCATACCGGCATGTACGCGAACGCCAGGGGCCAAAGAGCGGTTAATAAAAAACTCGCCGATTTGGAAGCCGGCAAAGACCTCGCGTTGGAGAATAGGCTGGTGGTCCATGCGGGTCACGGTTTGACATACCGAAATATTGCCGGCGTGGCGCGCATCAAAGGTCTTTGTGAGTTCAATATCGGGCATAGTATTATAGCAAGAGCAGTTTTTTCCGGAATCGAGCAGGCAACTGCCGAAATGATAAAATTGATAGATAAATTCAGTTCGTAGTTGTAAGTTCATGGCTTATAGAATATAAACTTTGGGCTATGAAGTGTTTACGAAATTAGGAGATTTGGAATGTTTACAGGGGCAATGGTAGCGCTGGTTACGCCTTTTCAGGATGGTGAAATAGACTTTGAAACCCTCGATGAGCTGATCGAATTCCAATTGGAGGGCGGCATAGATGGTATAGTGCCGGTTGGGACGACCGGTGAATCGCCAACCTTAAGTTACGAAGAGCACAAAAAGGTCATCGAAAGAGTGGTTAAGGCTGTGGGCGGACAAGTACCCGTAATCGCAGGGGCAGGTGCAAACAGCACAGCCGAGGCGATTGAGCTTACTGCATTTGCAAAAAAAGTGGGGGCCGATGCGACTTTGCAGGTCGGGCCATATTACAATAAGCCCATGCAGGAAGGCTTTTATCAGCATTTTAAGGCGATAGCCGAAGATGTTGACCTGCCGGTCGTGTTATACAATATACCTGGCCGTTGCGGAGCGGGCATGACGCCGGAGACAATTGCGCGGTTGTCTAAACTTGAAAATATTGTTGCGATCAAAGAGGCGACCGGCAGTCTGGACCAGGCCAGTGAAATTACTACTCGATGCGACATAACAATTATCTCGGGCGATGATTCTCTTACACTGCCGTTAGCCTCAGTCGGGGGTAAGGGCGTGATCAGCGTAGTAGCGAACATTGTACCGGCCGATGTCAAAGCAATGACCGATTTGATCCTGGAAGGGGATTTTGTCTCAGCTCTTAAATGGCATAAAAAGCTTTTCGCACTGAGCAAGGGGATGCTTACTTTGGCTACGAATCCAATACCGGTCAAGGCTGCTATGGCGATGCTGAATATGGCTTCGGAAGAGTTGCGACTGCCTATGACGCCGCTCGAAGAGGACAAAAAAGTTGTTCTCGAACAGACATTGACAGACTATGGCCTGCTGAGCTAAAGACGCCTTATCCGGATTTTATGGTGCAAGGAAAAAGTCGGTCTCGTAGGAAGGTGCTTCGCAGCCTTGATAGATATCGGTGTCCTGCAGGGTGAAAATATCATCTGTTCCGATGAAACGTGTTTTTAGAAACTCTACCCGGCCGTCGCCAAATAAAACGTTTTGTCCGCGACGATTGTGATTGTTGCTGTTAAGGATTAACAACTTCTTGTTAAGTCGAACGTTGAATCGCTCTGAGAAGTCATCAGGTAATTCTTCAAAAACCGGGTTCCAATCCGACATTATGACGTTTCTGCAAAGCAGTTTGCCGTTATTTCTATTGTGGCAACTTATTTGGAAGCTGTATGTTACATATCTTCTGCTGGGGAAATCCTTGAATTTACTTAATTGTGAGGGAGTCATGTGGAGGTTTTCGCCGTGTTCACACGCGGGACAAACAAAATCGGCTGGTTTTACGTAACCTTTTTTTACCAAAAGATAGACACGTCGGGTATTGGAATGGTTCTCGTCGCCCTGATCGCCTACCTTCCACCAGGGAGCGCCCGCCGAAGTTGCAACAGCCGGGGATTGGCCATCATGGTCGGAAATGTAATTGTTCAAACCCTGGAAGATGCTGCTCTGCTGCATTTGGCATTGCTGACGTAAAGAATGATGACGGGCATAGCCGGATATGGCTCTGAACGATGTGATCAGCAGACTTCCAACAATCATAAGAACCGCTGCAGTGGCTAACCTTCGGCCAAAACCTGACATAAGCCAGTTTTTAGAAGTAAATTTCCGGTTTTGCTCGCTGGCAAGCAATTTCTGAAGCCGCGTTTGGCTTGAATTTGCTAAGCTGGTAAGCCGTAAAACGGTACGATCCGCCAGAGAATCAGGGCAGGATTCAGGTTCTATGCTATTAAGTGGATCGAGGGTTGCTTTGATTTTGGAATGAAGTACGGCAGCGCGTTTGCTGGATGAGATTAATGTTTCAGATTCGATGGTTTGTTCGGGGGATGTAAAACCGAAACAATAATCAAATAAAAGCTGTTTCTGCTCGCTATTAAGCGGAATCATTTGAATTCTTTGCTCCCAACTGATGCCTTCCACTCTTTTGCAAAACGCCCAACGGCCGTGTGCAATCTACTCTTAACCGTTCCGATAGGTATACTCAAAATCTCAGCCATTTGTTTGTAAGAAAATCCCTGAAAATATGCTAAACCTAAGATTTCTCGCAGATTTTCCGGCATATTCGCTATAATCTGTCCAACACGCGAGGCTGTTTCATCCTTTTGCAGTTCCTCATAAGGTAATGTGCTGTCAGAAGTAACAGTATTAAGCATATCGTCAAATGACAAATCCTGCGAATCCGCCATAGTGCCAATCGAGACAGCGGATGTACGTTGCCATTTGCGAAGAGCATCCTTTGCTTTGTTCGCTGCTATTGTGAAAAGCCAGGGACGCAAAGGTCGGTTCGTATCGAAGCTATTCCGGCTGGTATATAACTGTAAAAACGTTTCCTGAAAAACATCCTCAACAAGGTCATGCCGGTTTAAGAACTGTCGAAGAAATGCGTAAAGGCTGTTTTTATAGCGAGTTACGATTTCACGAAACGCAGCCTCCTCACCGGCTGTATAGCGGGTGAGAAGTTCAGCATCGCTAAGTTTAACAAAATCTTTACCCATAACTCGACAATAAAAAGAATAATGAAAACACTACTATTATACGTGATTAGAATGTAAATTAAATATTAATTGCGACCAATTCACATATAAACTCAGAAGTAAGTTCTCTACGCTCAGCACGGAATTAACAGATTTATTATGATGTGAATGCAAATAACAATTTAGTTTTTATAAATTTCAATTAATGCGGTTTTTATAGGACTTAACGAAGGTTTGTTAAGGGAGTATTTTTAGACAATCTGGTAATAAGTTAATTCAGAATATGGCTATAATAATATAAGTGCTTAGATGACAGATACTAAAGATAACATTCCTGAATTAAAACAGGTGTTTTTTGGCAGAATTTCAAAAATATACACTTTTTCATAGTTTTTTACAATTGGGTAGTCGGTATATTAAGCAAAGTATATGGATTTTTCTTGACGAGAGAGTGGGTAATTTGGTACAAAGAATTTTAGTGAGACTCATGCCGTATAGTCTTACATTTGTGGATTCTGGCCTTATGACCAAGAGCATTCTTTAATTTTTCAGTATGTTAAGAGTGATTTTTCTGAGTTCGACACAGAGTTAAGGGCGAGGGCTTTATTATTCTCAGTGGTTTTGTTAATTTTAACCATTGTTTAGCTCTCTGAGGAAAGGAGGTATAGCAAAACACAAGTAATCATCCTGTGTAAGGATGAATTGAGTTGGTTGCAGTTCACACTATTATCACTCATTATATTTGAAGGAGGCGTATTATGTTTAGAAAGCTGATTTATGTATTTTCTCTTATTTTTGTACTGAGCCTTATTAGCACATCCTCGGCTCAAGAAGCTGATGTGCAAATCCGCAACCCGGATTCAGCCATGCCGGTAATCGACGGTGTCGTGGATGATATATGGTCATTATCATCAGAGCAGTTGATAAATATTACAGTCTCAGGGAGCGAACCAAGTTCGGATTTGGATTGCTCCGGTATCTGGAGGGCCCTTTGGGGCTATGATTGTATATACGTGCTGGTCGAGGTCAAAGATGAATCTTTACAGGCTGATACGTCCATAGAAAGTTCATGGCAGGATGACAGTGTTGAGTTTTACATCGACGGCGATAACAGCAAGGCCAGTTCGGTAGATGAAAACGACCATCAGTATGCCTTCAGGTGGAATACTGAAGTGGAGACGCCAAGGGGGTACCACCACGGGGAGCCGAGTTTAGTCGGCATAGAATATGGTGTCTCAACGACCGACGATGGTTATCTCTTTGAAATAAAAATACCATGGTTAAGTATAATGGGTACGGATCCGACTCCGGGCCAGGAGATTGGAATCGATGTTTGGATCAATGATGATGACGACGGCGGCGATCGAGACTCACAGATTTCCTGGTTCGCAACGGATGGAAACGGCTGGCAGGATCCCAGTGTCTGGGCGACAGGAATCCTTGTGGCAGGCAATATAGCCGGCAAACCCGCTCCGCCTGACGGTTCCATGCATGCGAATACGTGGGCAACCCTGGGCTGGTTGGCGGGACCTACCGCCGTCTCACACGATGTATATGTCGGCGAAAATTTTGACGATGTTAATGATGCCACACATGATTCCGAGTTATTCCAGGGTAATCAGGGCCTGACGCTGACGTTTTTTGTTATTGGCTTCCCGGGATATCCATTTCCGGACGGCCTTATTCCCGGCGAGACATACTATTGGCGGATTGATGAGATTAACGCTGAAGGGACTGTTTACAAAGGTAATGTCTGGAGTTTCACGGTTCCACCTAAGACAGCCTATAAACCCATCCCGGTCGAGGGAGCCGAATCTGTTGCAGTGGATATGACCTTAAGCTGGGCGGCCGGTTACGGCGCAAAATTACACACGGTATATTTCGGGGAGGACTTTGAGACCGTAGCAAATGCCACTGAAGGGCCTTCTGTGGGAGTAACGACATATTCTCCCGGCCCACTTAAATTTGCAAAGACTTACTATTGGCGAATCGATGAGAGTGATGGTGCCATTACCTATACAGGTGATGTCTGGAGCTTCACAACCGAAGGCGCAATCAGTAATCCGTATCCGGCAGATGGTGCCACGGACGTGAAGCCGACGGTAGTTCTTGGCTGGGATGCGGGAGCCATCGCTGCTTCTCACGAAGTATACATGGGCATGGATGCGGACGCTGTGGCCAATGCTGATAAAACATCGCCCGAGTACAAGGGAACACAAAATCTCGGCGAGGAGACCTACAATCTCGGCAAGCTTATAATGAATACCATGTACTACTGGCGAGTCGATGAGGTCAACGACGTCAATCCCGATAGTCCATGGCCCGGCGACGTCTGGAGCTTCACGACAGGCGATTTCTTTGTTATAGATGATTTCGAGGACTATGATGCCGGCGAGAACCAGATATGGTACGCATGGCATGACGGGCTTGGTTATGGCTCGCCGGATACTCCGGATTACTACCCCGGCAACGGTACCGGAGCTGCGGTAGGTGACGAAACCACCCCTTCTTATACCGAGGAGACTATCGTACACGGCGGCAACCAGTCGATGCCGATTGC
>CAZTDF010000053.1:0-22199 GCA_964612465.1 uncultured Pirellulales bacterium | reverse complement strand
ACGAAAAATTGAGCTTAAGTTGAAAAAACAAACCCAATTTGCGGTAGGGCGAAATTGGCGTAAACTCTTTATTGAAAGGTGATTATGAAGAATTTCACGCTTTGGGTCGGCGAAAAAACAAACCCAATTCAAAGCCAAACAAAGCCAATCCGTCGGCCTTTGGCCGGAAATCCGAAGCACGAAACCCGAAACAAGTTGAAAGGATGCGGGTTGAAAAAACAAAGCCAATTTGCTGGAGTTCGAATTTGCACAATGTGAGTAATAGCAATGGTTTATGGGGATTTAGACGATTGGAGGCGGCGTGAAAACAAAGCCAATTCAAAGCCAATCGCGTGGTATTGGCGCACGCTAAGCCGGCACCAGGTCTTTGGGATTCGGCGGCGGAGCTTGCAAGTTGCAGGGGCAGGGCCGGTTATTTGGCCTGATGGGAACCTGCATTTGCTCGCGTGGCCGGTTATTCCGTTATTCGGTCAGACGCGGTGCGGCGGCATTTTGCTCGGAAAATATGCAAAAAACAGACGTTTTGGCTTGTCAAGGTCGGTTTATCGGGGTGGCAAGTATCGTTATTGTGTGAAATTAATCGTCGTCGTCAAAGAAATCGCTGTCTTTATCGAATGTGTCGTCCTCGACATCCGCTGCTACGACGGAATCGAACGCCAAATCGTCCAAACCATCGTCGGACTCGCACTCGTAATCATATTCTTCGTAAGCGTCCATAATATCGGGATCATCGTCCCACATAGTCAACTCCTTTCCAAGAGTCAAGTACAAGCAGAGCTTTTCAGAGCAACTAATGCCGTTTTCGATATGAGACAGGCAAAGTTGCTCTTTCCAGCTCGCAATATTTATATTTGCCGTTTGCGCCATTGTGTACGGCGTTTGAGAGCGGAAGTTCATAAAATTTCCGCCCTGCTAAAAGAAAAAAATTGCTCTCCGGAAACAGGGAGAAACGGGGAGATATGAGACTTGCTTATTACTATCTAAAACGCTCTCGTAGCGGCATAAAAACTGGGTTTTCGGCTCGTTTTTTGCGAGTATTTTGAAGAAATTCTTTTGATACAACCGATGGATAGTATTAGAAGAATCAGTCCGATATTTTTGCAGGTAAAAGGTATGAAAGACATAAAAAGGATTTTCGCTCTTGCATCTTTGTTCATACTTTTTCCTTCCGCCGGTGCGTTCGGCTCGCAGGAAATCGCGATCAAAGCCGGCACCATTCTCCCGATAAGCGATGCCCCCTATCGAAAACGGTACGATCCTTATAAAAGACGGAAAGATTACCGCACTCGGGCAGAATATCGCTGTCGGCGCGGACGCTCGGCTGATTGATGCAAGCGGCAAATTTGTCATGCCGGGGATGATTGATGCCCAGTCCAGGCTGTTTGTGATCGATAGCGAGCTGAATGAGAGCCGCTCGATCGCTCCCGAGCTCAATATCCTCGATGGGCTCGACCCGTTCGTCAAAGAAGCCCCGGAAGTGGCGGCACAAGGTGTTACGGCCATCTATATCTCGCCGGGCTCTCACAGCTTGATCGGCGGCAGCGGCGCGGTTTTGAAGCTCGACGGCTCGATGGATGTCGGTAAGATGCTTTTGAAGGGCGATATCGCCGTCAAAGCGGCTATTGGCGTCTCTGCAAATAACGAATCGTCGTCGCTGGGGCGTCTGGCGAATTATTCGTCTATTCGCGAAGCACTGCTTGAGACGAAAATATACATGCACAACAAGGAAAAGCACGAGCGGGAGCAGGCTGAATATAACAAGAAGAAGGCGGAGTACGATAAGAAAAAAAAGCAAGGCCGACAGAGAAAGCTGAAAAGCCCAAGAGGCCGGCCCGGTTTCGCCCCAATCCCACACGTGAAGTCCTTGCGAAGGTTCTGAGCAAAGAAATTCCGCTTCAGATCGAGGCTCACCGTGCCACGGATATCCTCAATGCGCTGCGTTTGGCGGATGAGTTTGGTTTCACGCTGATTCTGGATAAATGTACTGAGGGTTATCTGGTCGCCGAGGAGATTGCCCGGCGTAAGGCCACGGTTATCCTCGGTCCTGTCTCGGCCTCTTTTGTCGATATGCCCAGATTGGAATACCGTAACCACGATATAAGGAATGCCGCGATCTTATCAGAGAAAGGCATCAAGCTGGCGTTGGGCGTCTCGGGACGGGACGGTGCAAGCTCGAAATTCGTCGCGTTGACGGCCGCGATGGCCGTGGCCAGCGGCATGGACAGAGATTTGGCGCTGCGGGCCGTGACATTGACCCCCGCCGAGATCCTCGGTGTGGCGGATCGAATCGGCAGTCTGAAAGCGGACAAAGATGCCGACATCGTTATCCTGAGCGGCCATCCATTGGATACGCTCAGCCAGGTCGAAATGGTTTTGATTGAAGGCAAAACTGTCTTTGAAAGGAAAGACCAGCAGTGAAAAAGGGAAGATTTCTGAGCTTTCTGATTATACTGAGCAGTATCTTTTGCCTGTCGAGCTCCGGCGGCGAGCCGCAGGTCCTCGCGATTCGGGCGGGCAAAATCTGGACGTTAACGGACGGCGTCATAACGAACGGCGTTGTCATCGTTAATAATGGCAAGATTAAAACCGTCGGCGAAAATATAGATGTCCCGGAGGGCGCCAAAGTCCTGGACATGTCGGACAAGAATGTGATGCCGGGCCTGATCGACGCTCATTGCCATATCGGTTTGTCGCTGGATATTCTCGCCGAGATGGATGAGACCGTCGCGGCCGTCGCCGCCGACATGCAGATTCTCGATGCCTTCAATCCGCAGGCGGACGACGTCAGGAAAGCCCTTAGCTCCGGAGTGACAACCGTAATGCTGGCGCCGGGCTACAGGAATCCGGTTGGCGGACAGCCCGCTGTAGTGAAGCTATATACGAGCAAGGCGGACGACTGGGTGCTAAAACGCACGGCCGGCGTTGAGTTCTCGTTGATGAATCAGGCCCTGATGTTCGACCGCGAGCCGACGTCACGGACCGGACTGGTGGCGTTGATCAAAGAGGAACTGGATCAGGCGAAAGCGGATAAGGATGGCGGATTCAATCCACCCCGTGAGGTCCTCAAACGCGTGGTGGACGCGAACCTGCCGGCTTATATTTGGGCGCACACCGTCGATGAGATTGCTTCGGCTATGGCAATCGTTGATGAATACAAATTGAACGCGGTTCTCGTTGCGGCAGGGCAGGGCGACGAAATTACGGATATGATTGCCAAGCGGAATCTGCCCGTTATATATCCTCCGCTGCTTCTTTCCAGCAGGGATAAGGATCTTAAGCGTGCCGGCAGGATAGCCAACAGTGGCGTTAAGCTCGCCTTCGCATCGCTGGGCCCGAAGACGGAATTATACGATCTGAGGACATCGGCAGTCCTCGCCGCGAAGTACGGACTTGATAAAGAGACGGCATTAAAAAGCCTGACCATTAATGCCGCGGAAATCCTTGGCGTTGCCGACCGTCTCGGAAGCATCTCCGAAGGCAAAGACGCCGACCTGGTGATTCTCAACGGTGACCCGCTCCAACTGACTTCCAGCGTTGAGGTGGTCATAATCAATGGCAATATTGTATATCAAAGGCAGGGAGAATGAGAATCTACGTCATTTTACTGACTTTTTTGCTGCTTGTTTCAGCGTTTGTCGCTCCCGGCCGGGCGGAGGTCACGGCTGTCAAGGCCGGCAGGATTCTGACGATATCGGGCGAGCCGATTACAGATGGTGTCATCCTGATCGAAGACGGAAAGATTGTGGAGATCGGCACGGGGATTGAGATTCCCGAAGACGCTGTCGTGATTGACGCCGGCAAGAGCGTGGTCATGCCGGGGCTTGTAGATGCCAGCGCCGCTGCCCCGGTTCGCGGAGATCTGAACGAGCAGTCAAGCGAGATAACGCCGACATTCCGAATTTCAGATGCGCTGGACCCGCAGAGCAAGGCTCTGAAACGTGTCGTTCAGACGGGAGTGACAACGTTGTTTGTCTCTCCGGGCCGGCAGAATGTCATCGGCGGCCTGGGTGTTGTTGTCAAGCCCGCAGGTAAAATTCCCCAACAGATGATAGTCAAGGACGAGGCGGCACTGAGGATTGTCATGGATTTGGATTCGACCCAGGGCAATCGCATTCCCAGGCGGGAACCAGCGATCAACTTCTACTATCGACGGCCGGGGATCCGGATGGCGATTATCTGGATGCTCCGCAAGAGTTTTTTCGATGCTCAGCAGCAGGCGGATTCCGAACAAACCGAAGACCCGAACATGGCCATATTGTCTGCGACATTGAAGGATGAGATTCCCATTCACGTTAACGCCCGCCGTGCGATCGTGATTCGTGCCGCCCTGAAGGTCGCGGATGAATACGGACTGAAGCTGATTCTTCAGGAATGCACCGAGGGCTACAAAGTTGCCGGGCAGTTGGCCGAAGGGAAAATCCCCGTTGTATTGGGACCCTTCTACTACTATCCGGGGAATATGGGCCAGTACCGAGAGGGCAGGAAAGTGAACTGGAACAATGCCGGCATCTTGGCCGAAGCAGGCGTCAAAGTAGCCCTGTCCTCGGGTGGGCAATCCGGGGCAATCGACATCTTAACGGCGGCGACCTTTGCCGTTCGGCACGGAATGGACCGCGACGAAGCACTGAAAGCTATCACAATCACGCCGGCTGAAATACTCGGTGTTGCCGATCGGGTGGGGAGTCTCGAAAAAGGAAAGGATGCCGACATTGTCGTTCTCAGTGGCGATCCACTGAATGTGACAACATGTATCGAGAAAGTCATTTTAAACGGTAAGACTGTCTATTAGCAGACATCAGGAGAGACGTCATGAAATCCAGGTTTCATATAACATTTGTTTTGATGTTCTTGATTGCATTTGACATCAGTACGATAACGTATGCATCACCGGTTCGTAAGAAGCTTGCCGTCGAAGCAGGCCGAATTATTACCATCGCCGGCAAGGAGATTAAAAACGGTGTGATTTTAATCGAAGACGGAACGATCAAGGCCGTTGGGACCGATGTTGGGATTCCCTGGGATGCCTTTGTAATCGAAGCGAAGGATAAGGTAGTCATGCCCGGCTTCGTGATAGCGCACACATCGGACGGCCTGGACCGGGCAAATGAGAACATGCCGGAAGTACCGTTTATTTCGACTTTCGATTCAATCGATCCGATCAGTACCTTCTTCGAAGATTCGCTGCGTGACGGAGTTGTGGCAATGCTCGTCCTGCCCGGCAACAATACGCTGCTGGGCGGCACGGGAACCATCGTCAAACCTTACGGCCGAACCGTCGAAGCTATGCTTATTAAACGTTACACCGGCTTGAAAATCTCATTACGACCGAGCCGAAACACCAGCCGTATGGGGCACATGCAGCGATTTAGAAGATACGTATCCGACCTGAAAGATTACCTCGAAGAATACGAGCAGCGAAAGGCGGACGCCAAAGAAGAGAAAAAGCCTTTCGACGAAGAAATCGACGTGACCAAACAGTCCATGGTCGATCTTATGAACAAAAAGCTCACGGCATTTATCTATTGCGACCGGGCAGCCGATGTGCCAAAAGCTATTGAGATACAGAAAACACATGAGTTGAATACCGTGTTGGTTTTGGGCCCGGATTGCTATAAAGCCGCCGGCCTTATTGCCAAAAGCAAGCTTCCGGTCATTTTGGATTCAGAGCTTATTATCTGGGAAACCAACGAGCAGACGAATGAAGAGGAAATGAAAGTTATCCCGATGATTTTTCACAAGGCCGGCGTGAAGTTCGCTTTCCAAACCGATACTTCGCAGTATGGCAGACGCTACCTCTGGTACCAGGTGGCAACCGTGGTCAAGTATGGAATGAAGCGGGAAGAGGCTTTGAAATCCATCACGCTTTATCCCGCACAGTTCATCGGTGTCGATAACCGCCTCGGAAGTATCGAAACAGGGAAAGAAGCAACCCTTATTTTCCTGACGGGCGACCCGCTGGATGCCCAAAGCTGGGTCGACCAGGTCATGATTGCCGGTGAAATTGTCTATGAACGGGCGAAAGATGAGCGGTTGAAAAAGCTGCTGGAACCGCCGTTAGTAATTCAGGAGCCGAAAGACACTGATTGATTTAGGGCCGGATTGTATGAGAGACAAGGATGAGCCTTAGCCATGAATATACGCTATAGACATTTCAGTATCGAAAAGAAATTCTATGTGACCGCGATATCAGTTCTCATCGCTGCGTTGCTCGTTCCGGGCGTCACTGCAAAGGAGACATCCGTCGTCGCCATTAAGGCGGGCACGATCTACCCGGTCAGTTCTGCGCCTATTCGAGACGGCATAGTTCTGATTCGCGACGGCAAGATAGAAGCCGTGGGAAAAGATATTGTAATCCCCGAAGGCGCTGAAGTAATCGACGCTAAGGATAAGGTAGTAATTCCGGGGTTGATCGATGCTTTTACGACGCTCGCCGAACCAACCATGGACGATGAGGATTCGGTGACGCCGGATATTCGAGCTGTCGATGCGTTTAACTTCTACGGCGAATATCGGCGCATGCTGGCAGGGGGTGTGACAACGGTTTATGTTTCGCCGGGCCAAAGGCGATTAGTCAGCGGCCTTGGCTCGGTTGTCAAGCTCGCGGGCGATTCGGTTGCCAAACGCCGCCTCAAAGACAGGTCGGCACTTCGCATCACTATCGGGGAATTGCCGAAGAACCCGCCTGCGCTCTGGAATCCGCCGATCCCGCCGGACCCGTGCCATCCCATGGTGCCGCAGGAAAAACAGTTACCGACAACCCGGATGGGCGAACTGGCCGTCCTGCGAAACGTCTTCGGACAGGCGCAGCAGTACTTGAACGAACGCCCGCGAAAAATAGACTGGAAAATGGAGTCTCTGCTGCCGGTGTTGACACGCAAACTGCCGGTCCGGATAAATTGCCATAACGCCCAGGATATCCGCAGCGCGATCCTCTTCAGCGAGGTCTTCAACCTCAGGCTTATCATTGAAGGCGGCACGGAAGCATATAACATCATTAACCAGATCAAATGGAGCGATGCGCCCGTGGTTGTCACCGGGGCTTTTGAGCCCGGCCGGCAGTACTCGAAAGACGATACCCGGGATATCATGCTCGGGCGCGTAAATCCAGCGAATGCAAAGCTTCTTGCCGAAGCGGGCATTAAATTCGCGCTTTCGACGCCGAGGGACCAGGCGATTGGCGACCTGCAATTTGTTGCAGGCTACGCCGTCAGTCAGGGATTGTCGCCGGAAGAAGCGCTTAAAGCGATTACAATTACGCCCGCTGAAATCCTCGGGATTACCGAGCGTGCTGGGAGCATCGAAAAGGGCAAGGATGCGGACCTGGTCATTCTAACGTCCGAGCCGTTTGACGTTCAGGCTGTTGTCGATAAAACGCTTATCGACGGCAAAGTCGTCTATACGTGTTCGGAAGGCGAGCCGGAAAAGGAACACGCGGAAAAAGCATCCATCACGGCAATTCGTGCAGGCAAAATCTTAACTGCAAGCCGCGGGACAATCAGCAACGGCCTGATTCTCATTAAAGGTGACAAAATTACTTACGTAGGCGAGCCGAAAGATATTCCGGAGAAGGCGACCGTTATTGACGCGGCTAAAAGTGTCGTCATACCCGGCCTAATCGACATCCATTCTCATCTTGGGCTGCACTGGGAAAGTGAGCCGGTCAGAATGAATCCGGCTTCGCCGACGAGTGATTCGAGCGGCGTAAGTCTGGTGAGCATCTCCAGGGCCATAAAGCCGAACGATGAAGGCTTCCGGCAGGTTTTACGCTCGGGAGTTACTTCGGTCCTTCTGGCTCCGGAGACGGGCGGGCTTATCAGCGGCAATGCCGCCCTTATCAAGCTCACCAGTGACCGCACGAAGGATATGATTGTCAAAGAATACGCCGCTGTGAAATTCTCAATGCTTGGATCGAGCGCAAAAATGACACAAGTCTGGCAGGCACGCGATTTTCTGGAAAGAGCGAAGGAATATGCCGGGAAGTGGGACCAATACGAACGCGCTTTCGAGGAATATGAACGCCGCCGGCAATACGAAAAGGATAAAGACGAAAACGAAGATAAAGAACCGAACGAAGAAGATGCCCTCAAGGAGCCGGATCGCCCACGGCGAGATACAAATCTTGAACTGATGAGGGGACTCTTCAAGCGCAAGATGCCGGCGATTGTGCATGCCGGACGGGCCGACGAAATATTAAATACGCTGAAAGTATTTAGAAACGAATACAACCTTGATGTTATCATTCTTGGCGGCGGCGATGGCTTCCGAGTCACGGACGAGTTGAGAAAATACAACGTCGGAGTTGCCATCGGCCCTGATATCCTCCGCTACGAAAAGGGAAAGGCCATCAACAATGCCGAGATGCTGACACGAAGCAGGCTCCGCGTCGCGCTGCATACAAGCGCCACTTCGGGGACGCAGTATTTAACAATGAACGCCGCTTACGCCGTCCGGTATGGGATGGATGAAGACAACGCGTTTCGAGCAGTCACCATCTATCCGGCGGAACTGCTGCACGTGGACGACCGTATCGGAAGTATCGACGAGGGCAAAGACGCCGATCTGGTCATACTGTCCGGCGAGCCTTTTGATTTTCGAAGCCGGGTGGAAAAAGTCATCGTGAACGGACGGGTTGTTTTTGAAAGAGAAGAATGAAAATAAGCTCAAGAATCGCAATTGTTATCTTGTGCGTGCTTCAGTTTGGCGCTGTTACTGAAGGTGCGCCTAAGCCGTACGCAATAAGGGCCGGCAAGGTTTTAACGATGGCACTGGCCAAAGATTCCGATGCGAGCCGGCGCGTCATCAATCACGGCGTGATCCTGATCAGCAAAGGCAAAATCGAGGCGCTGGGTACAGCCTCGGATGTCACTGTTCCGGAAGGGTACACGGTTATCGATGCATCGGATCGATGGGTCATGCCGGGCATCGTCGAAGCGCACACACATATAGCCATCGAAGGCGGTTTCAACGATATGGTCACGACGATCAATCCCGAGCTGGAAATCTATGAGTGTGTCAACCTGGAGGATATTGCCGCTGAAAAAGCAGTAACAGGGGGGGTAACAACAATCCATACTATGCCGGGCAGCGGGACAAACCTTGCCGGTTTCACCGTCATCGTCAAGCTCGACTGTTCACGCCCCGAAGAGGCAATACTCCGCGAAATCGGTGCGATGAAAATCGCTCAGGCTTATAATCCCGAACGACGTGCGGGCGACCTGGGCCTGAAACGAATGGGTATGGCCTGGATACTCCGACAGATTCTTAACCAGGCGAAAGAATACACGGATGCCTGGAAGTCATACGATAGCGATAAAAGCGAAGACAAACCGGCGTACAAACCAGAGCTGGAAAACATGCGAAAGGTCTTCAATGGCGAAATCCCTGCTATAGTGCACAGCGCCGAGGCATGGGGTATCCTTGAGAGCATGTATATGTTTCACGATGAGTATCAGATGGACACAATTGCCACACATACATCTTTTTGCGGATACATGGCCGGCGAAGAAGCGGCGAAACGCGAGAAGGTCCACGTCAATATCGGTCCGCGACTGGTTGATTTCCGGGGCTGGAACGCTCCGATAGACGGGCGATTCCATGGGATGGGCGCCGAATACATAAGTCGCGGCGTGAAGAATCTTTCGATCAATACGGATTCTGTCGGATGGGGAATGCAGGAGGATCTGGCTTTCCAGGCGTCCATGGCCGTCCATTACGGCCTGGATGAGATGATTGCGATGGAGGCTATTACCACCCAGCCGGCCCGGGCTCTCGGCGTCGATGACCGCATCGGCTCGCTGGAGGTAGGCAAGGATGCCGATATCGTCATCAAGAAGGGCAGCCTGCTCGATGTTGCAGCCGCGGTTGATCTTGTGCTGATTAACGGCAGAATCGTCTATCAACGCAAGGGCGTTAATTTAGTAGCGAAGGAAAAATCGTCATAATTTTCGAATAGGAATATAGAGAACGTTGAACTGAAAGTTTGACGCTGGACAAACGAATGAAATATGTATGTTCCATAGCAGTGATTATTCTTGCGGTTTTGACCGCTGGCAAGTCAATTGCCAAAGATGAGCCGGCACCGGCAAAGTACGCCATCAAAGCGGGCAAGATCCTGACGATGACGCCGGGCAGGGAATTTGTCGTTGGCGAAGGTGTTATCAACCACGGCGTTATTCTTATCAGCAACGAAAAGATTGAGGCTCTTGGACCGGCGTCCAGCATCCAAATCCCGGAAGGATACACAGTGATTGATGCTTCGGACAGATGGGTCACTCCCGGCATCGTGGAGGCCCACACACATATCGGCACCGAAGGCGGATTCAACGACATGGTCACGCCGATCAATCCGGAGTTGAAAATGGCAGACAGTGTCAATCCCGAAGATATCGGCGTTGAAAAGGGTGTTACAGGGGGCGTAACTACAGTCAACACGATGCCCGGAAGCGGAACAAACTTCGCGGGTTTCAGCGTCATTGTAAAGCTCGATCCGTCCGATCCGGAGAAGATGATTTTTCGCGAGTACGGCGCGATGAAAATGACGCAGGCCTTCAATCCCGAACGCCGTGCAGGCGATCTGGGTGCCACCAGAATGGGGATGTCCTGGTTTATGAGGCAGATCCTCAAACAGGCGAAAGAGTACACCGAAGCATGGCGGGCATACGAACGGGGCGAGCGAAAGGAAAAGCCCAAATACAAGCTGGAGCTGGAGAAGATGCGGAAGGCCTTCAACGGCGAAATACCGGCAATCGTACATACCTACTCCGGATGGGGAGTTATGCAGACGATCCGCATGTTCAATGACGAAAATAGCCTGAAAGTCATCCCCACGCATACAGCATACGGCGGGTACATCGTGGGCAAAGAAGCGGCAAAACGCGATGGGGTCTTTGTCAATATCGGTCCGCGTGTCATAGAATTCTCCCGGCCTACTTACGACGGTCGCTTTCATGGAATGAGGGCCGAATATAAAAAAGCCGGAGTCAAGGAGCTGTCAATTAATACCGACGCAGTCGGCTGGAGTTCATATATCGCTCCGCAGGAAGAACTGTCGTTTCAGGCCTCGATGTCGGCTCACTTTGGGCTCGACGACCGCGATGCTTTGAAGGGCATCACTATCAATTCGGCTAGTGCCCTCGGCATTGATGACCGCGTCGGTTCTCTCGAAGTGGGTAAAGACGCCGACATAGCAATAAAAAAAGGCAGCCTGCTCGATCATACGACTCCGGTTGATCTGGTCCTGATCAACGGCAAAATCATCTACCAGCGAAAAGGGATCGACCTGGTGGACAAGCAAAAAAACGCTCCTCGTGAGAAGGAATCATAATATGAGGAATATTCTTCACTATATCCTTTTATGCATATTGACAGGCGGGCTTTCGATCGGAGCCGCCGCCGAAGAGATAATCGCCATCAAGGCAGACCGGATCGATACCGTCACCTCCGGCGTGATTGAAAACGGCATCATCGTAATAGCCAACGGCAGGATTAAAGCAATCGGAAACGACATCGAAATTCCCGAAACTGCTGAGATTATCGAGGTACCTGACAAGACAATCTTCCTCGGCCTCGTGAATCCATCGTCGCGAATCGGGCTATCGCAGTCGGCGACCGGTGGTCCCGGGTCAAATCCACACTACCGCGTCGTAGATGAATTATATCCTCATCAAGATGAGTACAAACGCATCCTCGGAGCGGGATTCACGACCATAGGATTACTCCCCGGCTATGGTTATTTATTTGGCGTAAGGTCATCTGGTACGGGCATCGCCGGGCAGGGAGCCATCGTCCGGCCGGCCGGTCAAAAACCCGAAGAGATGATCGTTTCTGAATTGGGATTCGTGATGATTCATTTCCAGGCGAACGACAAGGTTAAAAATGTTATCAAATCTGCGCTGGATTCGGCAAAAAGCAAGACGGGTTCCACTGATCCGAAAGTTCGGCCGCTTGTCAATGTCCTGCAGGGCAAGGCGCCGACGTTTGTATTATGTAATTCGCCCGGCGAGATTCTGCATTTGTTGAAGCTGCTCGAACCTTATAACAAAATGAAACTGGTTCTGGTTGCCGGCAACGAAACGTATCGGGTTACAAAAGAGCTGGTTAAAAAGAAAATTCCGGTGATTCTTCCGGCCCAGATAGAATTCGAGAGCAATACACGCACTCGCATTAATGTGCCCAGAATGCTGGACGAAGCGGAGGTCAAAATTGCATTAAGGCCGGAATTCGACAATGTCGCCGGACATGAAGACTTCCTTAGAAAAATAGCTGAGCTGGTAAAATCCGGATTGAACCGTCAAATCGCTAAAAAGGCAATAACCATTCATCCTGCCGAGATGATGGGAATTGACTATCGGCTGGGAAGCCTCGATGTCGGCAAGGATGCGAATCTCCTGATTCTCAGTGGCGATCCTCTGGACGTCGGGACTAAAATTGACAAGGTGATGATCGAAGGCAGGATCGTTCATGAAGCTCCGTAAGGAAAAACATAAATGAGCAAAAACAATATACATCATGTTACGCGTAGGCTGTTGTTCTCGCTGGCGATATCGATGATGTTTATCATTTCGCCGCTCTCGGCGGCCGAGGAGGTCACCGCGATTCGAGGCGGGGACCTGTACACAATCACCGGTGGGATTATTAAGAACGGAACGATTCTCATCGAGGGCGGAAAAATTTCCAACATCGGACAGAATATCGAGATTCCGAAAAAAGCCAGGGTGATAGACGCCCGTGGAAAAGTCGTTATGCCCGGCCTGGTCGCGATCGGCGCCGAGGTCGGAGTCATCGGCTACCGGGATATCACCAAAATTGCAGATTCTCTCGATCCGTTTGAGTTCAGTGTTTCTCTGGCACTGGCATCCGGTATCACGACGGCTATGGTATCGGCCGGTCGTCCCTCGGGCAGCAATCCCATCGGGGGAGCGACCGCCGTCATCAAAACTTACTACGGGGATTTGGATCAGATGCTGGTCAAAGAATCGGTCGTGCAAATGGTCATGATTTCCAACAGAGATTGGCTGCGTAAAACCACCTTTAAGCAGAACCTGCGAAAGGCCCAAAGTTACCTGCGAAAACTCACGACGTATCAGCAGGCTAAGGATAAGAAGAAAGCCGAAGAGCCGAAGAAACCGCGCGGGCTTGATCCCTATATCCGGCTTCTGCGGCGGGAAGTGCCTGCGGTACTGCCAGCCACTACGACAGGCGACATTCTGGCGGCTCTGGAATTGGTTGATGAATTCGGCATCCGGATGATTTTGGCGGGTGCCGTCGAAGCCTGGATTGTTGCTGAAGAGATAGCCAAACGGGATGTCCGCGTTGTTATCACTCCGCGTCAGAAGCAGCGTCCGAACGAAGATATTTCAAGGCCGTCCGGTTCGAATCTGGAAAACGCCGCCATTTTGAAAAAAGCCGGCGTCAAATTCGCAATCATACCTCCGAGCACCTCCTTTGAGACATGGGGCGTAGTAGGGCGTGACATGATGGCCCTGCCCATGGAAGCGGCGTTCGCCGTAAGCGGCGGGCTCGACGAGCAGACCGCGCTGGAAGCAATCACTATCACGGCTGCCGAAATCATCGGCGTTGCCGACCGTCTCGGCAGTCTGCAGGTTGGTAAAGACGCCGACATCATCATCCAGGACGGCCATCCATTCCATCACAAAACTTTCGTCGAATCGACGTTTATCAACGGTAAGGTGTTATACGAGAAATCGAAATCGCTTTATTTCTCCCATATCACGCACGATGAATAAACGAGTCTCACTTTAATCTCCGCCGAAGTTGATCGAGCAGTTGCGTGCTGAGCCTGGAGCGGGCCAGTTCGCCGGTGCCGCGGAGCCGGACCTGCCGGCTTTCCATGTGTCCGTCCGGCAGCTTGAAAGCAACCTCCACATAGCCGGAACCGTTTTCATCCCGCCGGGCTTCGCCAACGACAACCACCCACTGGCTCCGGGTCGCTTCAGCGACGGCTGCGGCCAGCCGTTTGATTCTTTGGTCTCCGGATGTACTGCCGGGCCGTTCATTATTGTCTATGGCGAGCAAGTGACACAGTTTCTCCACGGTTGGAGCCACATACGCCCCGGCCAGTACCTGCCCGTCCCCGTCGGCGCTGCTCAATGCCGCAGCCAGAGACCCGCCGCTGCCTGCTTCGGCCAGGGCCAGCCTCTCGCCGCGTGTTTTCAGCAGCTTCAGGATGTGTTCCTCCAGCGACGTTTCGTCGTCCGCATATACATATTCACCCAGGTGTTTCATAATCTTTTGTTCCAGCTCCAGGAGTCTCGCACGGTCCTGCGGCGTGTCTTCGGGCAGCGAAAATGTAAAATCCACCCGGCCGCCTTCGAACTGCGACGAAACGATGATATCGGGCGCCAGCGGCACGTTATCTTCGAGCGACTGATCGATCTGTGACTGGCCGAGGCCGACAAACCGCAGCATCAGCGAACGCCCGGGCAGTCGTGTGCCGAACCGCCGGCTCAGATACAGTACCAGCTCATTGCGAACCATGACCTGCAATTCGCGAGGCGGCCCCGGCAGCGCGACGATTACCGCCTCGGCCGGCTCGAAAACAAGCCCGACGGCTGTGCCTTGAGTATTCCTGAAGTAGGTCCCTTCTGTTGGCACTTGTGTCTGCCGGCGTAAGTTCGCGGCAAGCCGATCGGGTGACACGCGGAATCTTCGAGCCATCTCCTGCAGCACATCTGGGTGTTCTTTCAGCGTGATTCCCGTGAAGTCGGAAAGCGCTTTGCGGGTGATGTCGTTGTCGGTCGGACCGAGTCCTCCGGTGACAATGACCAGATCGGCTTTGTCCGTAACGTAGCGCAGCGCCTCAACCAGGTCGGCCTGCTTGTCATCGACGCTCATCGAGCCGACACATTCCAGGCCCAGCGGGCGCAGGGTTCGAGTCAGAAAGTAGGTGTGCCCATCCGGATAGATACCCGAGAGCAATTCACTGCCGGTGACGATGATTATGTATTGTGTGGACTTGGCGGTATTAACTTTATCGTGTGGTTGTGAGTTACCTGCCCGAACAGAGTATTGTTTATTACCCATGAACAAAGCGACTACAAGTAAAACTGCTATCCAAATCTTATTTGGTTGTCTCATGAGACTTCAACTCCAGGATTTATCGCTGACATCTTTGGATTCTGTTTTCACTATTTCATACGATATAATATAATGAGTCAGTTGAGCAAGCAAATATCGGGAGCGTATTAACTGCTTGATGCTTGTGTGAATAATAGATGCAAAATGCTTTTTGATTCATGGCTATCGTAACGTTGTCTGACATTCATGTAGCTTTCGGCCCGGAAGTTGTTCTGGATCAGTTGAATCTTCGGCTGCATTCGGGCGAAAAAGTCGGTATGGTTGGTGCGAACGGCTCGGGAAAGAGTACTATCTTAAGGCTGATCGTCGGCCAGATCGAGCCCGATATGGGCAGGGTGGTCAAGCAGAAAGCACTGCGTATCGGCTGCTTATCCCAGGAGACTACGTTCAGCGGCGATCGTACAATTATGGAAGAAATGCACGCCGGCGTAGGGCATCTGCTCAAACTCCAGCGTGAAATTCAGGCTGTCTCTGGTGAAATGGAAAGCCTGAGCGGCTCGGAGTTGCAGGCCATGATGAAAAAATACGATCGCCTGTGCCACGACTTCGAGATAGCAGGGGGGTATGCTTATGAAATCCGCATCCTCAAGACTTTGGCGGGTCTGGGCTTCGAGCCCGAGCTGCATTACGTGAAGACATCGGCCCTAAGCGGCGGCCAGTTGTCGCGCCTGGGCCTGGCCCAGGTTTTGATGCTGGATACCAATCTGCTGCTTCTGGACGAGCCGACCAATCACCTGGACCTGCAGGCTACCGAATGGCTAGAGAAGTTCCTGACCGGCTATAAAGGGGCCGCTGTCATTATCAGTCATGACAGGTCCTTATTAGATAAAGTGGCATGCAAGATAGTTGAAGTTGAAAACCGGCAGGCCCGCGTTTGGAATGGCAATTACAGCAACTATGTACAAACCAGACAGATTGAACGGCTGCAACAGGAGCGGGAACATACCAGGCGCGTCGAGATGGTCGAGCGCACGTTGGACTTCATCGCCCGCAACAAGGATCAGGAAGGGATGCGCGGAACTGCACGCGGGCGGAAGACTCGTTTGAAACGCCTGCTCAAAGAAAATCCCGACTTCCTGGACAAATCCTCAAGCCAGAAAACAATCAGCTTCTCATTCGGCAAAACCGATAGTAAAAGCGACCTTGTGCTGCGCTGTGAAGGGCTAAGCAAATCCTTCGGCGACTTGAGACTGTTTGAGAATCTGACATTTGATATCCTCAATGGGCAGCGTATCGGTATAACCGGCCCGAATGGTACGGGAAAGAGCACTTTTTTACGTCTGGCCCTCGGCCAGCTTGAGCCGTCAGCAGGCAGTATCCGCATGGGGAAGAATCTCCGTGTGGGATATCTCGATCAGCACGGCGACGTTCTGGATCCTTCCAGAAGCGTTCTGGAGGAGGCTCTTAGCACAAATCCCGGGCTCTCATCGGAGCAGGTGCGCAACAGGTTGGGCGCTTTTCTCTTTACCGGCGATGATGTGTTCAAGCAATGCGGGGATTTGAGCGGGGGGCAGCGCAATCGCCTGATGCTTTGCAGGTTGGTTCTGGCCGATCCCGATGTGCTGGTTATGGATGAGCCTACTAACCACCTGGATATTGCCAGCCGGGAGATGCTGGAAACCGCGCTGGATGATTATACCGGAACCATGTTTGTCGTGAGTCATGACCGTTACTTTCTGAACCGTGTCGTAGACAAACTAATTGTGGTCGGCGTGGATGAATTTGGCTCTCGATGCCTCGGCAAGACGGAGTTCATCGATGCAAAACCGGCATATTCGTATTATGCATCCCTTGTCAGCAAGCGGGTAGAAAACCAGCAGCAGAAGCTTCAATCACGTGCTGCCAGCCCCCGAAAGCGCCGGCCTGCCAGAGCAGGGAGCAAGCCCCGCTCCAGAATGCCCGAAGAGCTCAAACGCTTTAATAAATACTCCGTAGAACAGATCGAGGAGCTGATAATTGAGCTTGAGCAAGAGCTGGCCGGCATGAAAGAACGTTTTGGCGACGAAATGATCTACAAGAATCCCCAGCGACTCGCGGAACTACAGCAAAGCTATGATGCCAAGACAGCGGAACTTGACCTGCTTTATCGGGTATATGAGCGTCGAGCCGGATAGCGGGCAGGCGAATGCTACGGCTTAGAACTTTCAGATCCATTTTAATATGGCTGTGGCATTAGCGGTAATTGGGAGATTGTTACCAAAGAAGATAAAGTTGCTGGAAGTACATATTCATGCTTGCAGCGTATTTTGTCCGACGGTACAATTAGATTAAGTACGGAAACACGAGCAACATAAGGAGTATGATTATGAAAAGCCTTTGGATTGCCATTATAATTATCCTGATTATGTGTCAATGTGTCAATGCAGGCAGCAAAGATCCAAACGACCCGAATTACCCAAGTGACCCAAATGAGTTGATTCGAACCAAGTGGGATGCCGTCATTTCGGTCTTACGGACAAAAGACCTTGATCAGAACGCAAGAGAAAAGAAAATAAATAAGATAGTGAGCCCGATCTTTGATTTTCCACTAATGGCTAAGCTTGCATTAGGCAGAGAACACTGGACCGAATTTACGGTTCCGCAGCGCGAGAAATTCACCCGGCTTTTTGTTGAACGGCTGAGGATTTCATACCGGGAAAAAATCGCGGTTTATACGGATGAACAGGTTGTGTTCAAGCCGGCCATGAAGAAAAAGAGCACAATCTACATTCCTATGGAGTTGAAAACCAAGGACAAAAAGATAGCCCTAATGCACAAACTTCGCAAGGTAGGTAAACGCTGGAAGGTCTACGATGTGGAAATCCAGGGCATTAGCATTCTCTTGACCTACCGGTCCCAATTTGATGATATTCTTAGCAAGGGTACTGTTGAGGACCTTCTATCACGGTTGGAGGAACTGACGACTCAGTAATTTCGATTTGCTGCGCCGGGTCCATGTCATGACAAGACAGCACTCATTCGTATCATTTTTTTTCGACCGGATGGTTCTGCAACATCCCGTGGCAGTAATTCTTTTTGTGCTGGCAGTAGTAAGCCTGCTTGCCTTTCAAACCAGATATTTCAGGCTGGATGCTTCGGCGGAAACGCTGGTTCTGGAAAATGACGAAGATCTGCGATACGCTCGCCAGATCAGCTCTCGCTACGGACAGAACGACTTTCTGGTTCTGGCATACACTCCCAAAGGCATCTTGTTTTCACCGGATACGCTAAGAACCTTAGCTCGCCTTCGAAATGAGTTGAGCTCGCTCGAACATGTCGAATCGGTCAGTTCAATTCTGGATATTCCTCTAATGGGAAGTCCTCCTGTTTCACTTAAGGATATCAGTGCCGATCTGCCCACTCTTGATTCGCCGGCGGTTGACATAAACCAGGCCGGGATCGAGCTTAGCGAGAGCCCCCTTTGTCGGGACATGCTGCTTAGCTCGGATTCGCAGACGACCGCGCTTCTTATTAATTTCTCCGGCGATGAGGTTTACCGTGAGTTGGTGGAGCATCGCAATGATTTGCGGCAGAGGAAAACAGCCGGTTCGATGACCACAGCAGAGCGTACCGAATTGAAGCATGTCGAAGAGCAGTTCCAAAAACACCGGGATATGATGAGGCTTCAGCGTCATCAGGATATCGCCGCGATACGGGCGATTATGGATAATTATCGCCGGGATGCGGACTTGTTTCTTGGTGGTGTCAGCATGATCGCGGACGACATGGTCAGCTTCATCAAGAACGACTTGAAAGTGTTCGGCTTTGGAGTTTTTCTCTTTTTGATTCTGACGCTGGGTATCATCTTCAGGGCAATCCGCTGGATATTGCTTCCGATGCTCTGCTGCATTGTCTCGGCGATTTGCATGATCGGTCTTCTGGGATGGCTGGGCTGGGAGGTAACAGTCATAAGCTCCAATTTCATCTCGTTGCAGTTGATCATTACCATGGCCATTACGGTTCATCTGATTGTGCGGTATCGTGAACTGCTTACCCTGACGCCGCAGGCACCGAATCGCCAACTGATTTTTGAGACCATCCGGCTGAAGCTCAAGCCCTGTGTCTATACGGTTCTGACCACGATTGCCGGCTTTGGTTCTCTGGTTGTTTGTGATATCCGGCCGGTTATCGCGTTCGGCTGGATGATGATCGTCGGTTTGATTGTATCCCTGATTGTGACTTTTATACTGTTTCCCGCCGTGATGATTTTGATACCTAAAGAAAAACCGCCTGAAAAACGAGGGTGGCGTTTTTCGCTGACGTCTGTCTTGGCACGATTTACTGAGGCCCACGGTATGCTGATCGTTGGTTTCAGCGCTCTCGTTCTCGTGCTGAGTGTTATTGGTATCTCGAAATTGGAAGTGGAGAACTGCTTTATCGATTACTTCGGCGAAAACACCGAGATTTATAAGGGGATGAAAGTCATCGACGAACGTCTGGGCGGGACGACTCCTCTTGATGTCATTGTGGAATTTGAAGGGCCTGAAGTACCGTCGGCTGCTGCTGAGCCTGCTGTTGCGGAAAATGATGACGAATTCGATGAGTTTGACGAATTCGAGGAAGCCGGAACGGGTGAGAAGTACTGGTTTACCTCCGAAAAGATGGCCCAGATAAAGTCCGTGCACTACTATCTTGAAAACCTCCGGGAAACCGGCAAGGTTTTGTCGCTGGCCACCATGTTGAGTATTATGGAGAAAGTCAACGACGGCAAACCGCTGGACGGTCTTGAACTGGCCCTGCTCTACAATGAAGCCCCGGAAGAAATCAAGACCATGCTGATTAAACCTTTTGTTTCCGTAGAGCATGATCAGGTGCGATTTTGGGTTCGAGTCACGGATTCCGATAAGACTCTCAGACGCAATGAACTGCTGAAGAAGATCCGGGCAGACCTGAGAAGGCAGCTGGAGCTTAATCCCGAACATATTCATCTGACCGGTCTGCTTGTCCTGTACAATAACATGCTGCAAAGCCTGTTCGGTTCCCAGACACTTACATTGGGCATCACTGTGATAGTGCTGACAGCGATGTTTTTGGTGCTGTTTAAGTCGTTGAAAATTGCTGTGATCGCGATGGTTCCGAACGTTCTTCCCATAGCGCTCGTACTCGGTATAATGGGCTGGATGAACATTCCTCTCGACATGATGACCATTACCATAGCAGCCATCAGTCTGGGGATTGCCGTCGATAACACAATTCATTATATTCATAGATTCCAACATGAATTTCAGTCGGACCGTAAATATTTGCCGACGATGCATCGTTGCCATGGAAGCATCGGCCATGCCATGTATTATACGTCGGTTACGATTATCATCGGTTTTTCCATCTTGACATTATCCAATTTTATGCCCAGTGTATATTTCGGCCTGCTGACAGGACTGGCTATGTTGATTGCGCTTCTTGCCGCCCTGACACTGTTGCCGCAGATGCTGATTCTTGGCAGACCGTTTGGTAAGGAGGCTTGAGCGTTCGAGTACATGCATATGATATTGAGAGACATAAAAGCAGTTGTGAAGAGATATCACGTGAAGCTCCGAATTTGGATTATTATTGTTCTGGCCTGTGCGATTTTCGGCTGTGCAACCTCCGGGAAATCTGCTTCTTCCATGCAAGTGGCATCTTTTACAGACAACTCGGCCGAAGCGGCTGACAATGACGATTTCGACCTGCTCGAAGACGATTTCGCCGAGCAGACAGTCACGGTGACCGACCCGCTGGAGCCTTTCAATCGTACTATGTACCATGTTAATGACACGCTTTACTTCTGGGTAGTCAAACCGGTTTCCCAGGCATACATGGGCGTAATCCCGGAGCCCGTCCGTTTGGGGATTCACAATTTCTTCAACAATATCTCGACGCCCGTTCGTTTTGTCAATTGCCTGCTCCAGGGAAAATGCGAAGGCGCCGGCACGGAACTCCATCGGTTCACGATCAACACGACAATAGGTATTCTGGGCTTCGGCGATCCCGCACTTGATCAATATGGCCTGGAGCCCGTACGGGAAGACCTGGGTCAAACCCTGGCGGTATACGGCCTCGGCGACGGCTTTTATATCGTTTGGCCGCTGCTCGGACCATCGACCGTACGGGATTCGGTCGGTAAAATAGGCGACTGGTTCCTTTATCCCGTCTCTTACGTCGAGCCCAAAGAAGCCGCCATCGGCATTTCTGCTGTCAGGTACACGAACGAGAGTTCGTTTTACCTCGGCGAATACGAGGCTTTCAAGTCCATGACTATAGAGCCCTACGTGGGGATGCGCGAGGCCTATATCCAATACCGGCGCAAAAAAATCCAGGAATAGCAAGGTCCTGCTTTTGAGGGATTCTTCTAAAGAAATCGCTGCATCAGGCCTTGATCGCTTAATATTTCCCTGCTGATTTGGAGCGTGTGCGGGCTATTGAGATTGGCTTTGAATTGGCTTTGTTTTTTCGCCGCCCAAAACCGCTAAAATCATCATAATCCCTTTTGATATAGATACATACGTTCATTTCAGCCCTTCGCAAATTGGGTTTGTTTTTTCAACTTAAGCTCAATTTTTCGTCGTTTTCTACTCTTTTTCACCTGTTTTTTTCATTATTCTGGCTTTTTTTCTATCCGGCACCAGTGGTGCAGGCTAAACTTTATTGTGGATGTTCAATGATCGAATTTCTCAATTCCACATTCTAAATTCTCAATTCTCCACTCACCAGTTGCTAAATACTAAATACTATACACTAAATACTATATTGTTAAGTATTATACGAAAAATACAGAAAAAGGCGGACATATTTTAAATAAATCTCCGTGAGACGGCGTCCTTACTGCGTATCCTGGGTTTTATCCGGAAAGACCGGTTGCATTTCTTGTTGTGGTTTTTTTGCCTTCAATCCTGTATAATATATCTATACCTAATATAGCGTTATCAGATTGCTTCGTTTAATGGATTAAATCAGATGGCTGATGATCAGGATAAAATTGATGATCAATCAGATAAGAAGAAACCTTTCTTCTCCGCTTCATCTGAAGACGTAACCGGCTTGTACGGCTGTTCCGGAGAGATGCTGGGCGGCCGGATCGGCCCATACAAGCTGCTTGGCATCCTGGGTGAGGGCGGCTACGGCATTGTATATTTGGCCGAGCAGCA
>CAZTDF010000052.1:0-22243 GCA_964612465.1 uncultured Pirellulales bacterium | reverse complement strand
AGCTACTACTGCAATTGCAATCAAAGTTCTTTTTATCATTTTCATTTCCCTCTCTTAACTTATGCCCCGTAAAAGCTGATATTAGCTTCCGGAGCTAATGAAGGTTTTTTCCGCCCAGGATATTTACACACCTGAGCCACAAAATCAGCGGATTAAATCACCGACTCTGGCAAACATGCCCGCTTTACTGCCGAGCCGGGGCCTTATGAGGTTTACGATTTCGAATCTCCGATATTCAATCTTCGTTTCTTCAATCGTTCTTCCGCCTTATAACTAGGCCAGCTTTTTTCGGCGGTTCGCAAACATTTTCATGCTCGCGACTTATCAGTTTTTCACTACCTCACACACCTCCTTTCTCCCACATCCTTTACTAAGGAAGGGGGTTCTTCAGTTTGGACAAAACATCTATCCACAATCCTGGGCATATATAATGACTATTTTTTACTAAACTTAATCCTTCTCTTTCCTGCATCACCAACTCTCAAACTAAGCCGGTGGCATTATCGTTAGCATAAGTGTTCCCGTGTATTCACCTGCAGGATCTAAGAATTGAGCTTGCACTCTTAAATCCAACACAATATTATGAGAGCCTATTGCTGGCTTCGATATCGCTACCGGCCTTGCCATCGTAACAAATCCACTTGTTGCCGGTGTCTTTACAAAAATACGCTCAGGCGATATCGACCCTCCTTGACGGCGTTTAAGCTTGGTCGTGGAGATCATAATTGGACCATGCATGCAGTTCGAATCCACCTTTACTGTTAATGCTGCCAGCACATCATAGGTGCCCGTGAATAATGAAGCAGTCCCAAGGTCAAGCTTATCCGGCGTAGTGGATACGTTGACAAACGGCTTATTGGTTTGTTCAGCCTCGGCAAATCCCGCCAGCCCAAACAATACCACTGCTAATGCCCAAGTTATGACTAATCTTTTCATTGTTGTCCCCCCCCAAAATAAACTTTTTCCGACAATAATCTCTTGCTGCAAACTGAATACAGCCTCGTTTTATTGCCTATTTTGACAATCCGTTGGTTTAAGAAAATCCGTTTTCGATCTTATTCTCTCGACCCCTTATCCGTCAGGGCCGATAGTACCGAGCGCTGTTAGCTGCTCAGCATTCCCTGGCTACATAGCCCAGCTTAACCAGTAAGATCAGAATGGAGATGGTATACGGGTTGGATAGTTTCATTCCTTTTCATCATCATCCTCATCGTTACTCTCCTCACTTCCGGTCTAGCACTAAAATATAGCACTATCAAAGCAAAGTCATGCTATCAATATTACCCAAATTACATAAGCATTACATCTGCTCATTAGTCAAGTTTACCTGTTTTCTAATTCTGTGTCAATGGTAAAATCAATAAAAAATTTAATTTTTTCACCTTTCACCATTATTGCCATTTTACCCACTATTCCAACAAATGTCAATGGCTAAATCCAAAAAATAACTATTTGCAATTATTTATTTTACCAAATACCGCCTATATTACCAATTCTAACTGGAATATTAATAGCTAAATCCCTATTTATTAACCATTTTATGAAATGTTCTATATCCCAAATTGCTTATAGGCCTATTCTGCTCTGCTATTCAATCAACCCCCAAGACTCACATAAACCTTTATACTAAAAGGAGATAGATAACATATATTTAGACTTAATTATGTTTCGATAGCCAATAGAACTCATGTTATTTGTCAATATATATGATTAATTATGGGGGATACTATTTGTGATTAAATTATACGACTAAGATGTCAGAGATAGCATGTCGAATCAATTGTTAATATTAGGTGAATAATTAATCCACAAAAAACAATAAAAAAACAAATAAAATTGTTATCATACCGATTCTGATTAATAAATGCGCTGAGCATATTTGGTAAAGCAAACTGATTTGACTGTTTTTTTATCAAGAGCAGCTTTCTGCCACGCGTCAACAGCAGCAAGGCGAAGAGCATCATAATCGGCGTAAATCCTGTTGGCCCAATAATGGCTTCGCAGGTAGTGCCAAAGGTTCTCAACAGGATTAAGCTCGGGTGAATACGGCGGCAAAGGTACAATGGTTACATTCTCCGGAACCTTCAATTTCTTCGATGTATGAAAACCGGCATGGTCCCAGAGTAACAATATGTGAACATTATGAGAAACTTCTTTAGTAAATTGTTTTAAGAACACTTTGACCACATCGCTGTTAATCGTAGGTGACAACAATCCTGCACTTACTCCGCTCTCAGGACAAACTGCACCAACAACATAAAGCCTCTCATATTTTGTCTGCCTGACTGCTCTGGAGCGGGAGCCCGTTTTTGCCCATAAAAGGTCTATTGTACCCTGTTGGCTAAAGCCAGCTTCATCCCGAAGCAATACTTCAACGAGCAAACTGCTTCATTTGGATATGTCGTAGCCAACACTGCTCACACCGTCGTTTGGTGTAGTCATATGACTACGCGATCAATACATCAATCCGCCCAATTGTTAATTTTTGCCTGTTGACAGGGTATTCAACTCGCAGCAGAAGCAGCACCAGCATCAGGTTTTATCAAAACGTTCAAGGGCAACAACACACAGACTGCTGTTTGTTGTAGTCATCTGACTACGCGCCTAATACTGTTGCCAGAGTATGCTCCACACGGTAGAAGGATACTCTGTTTTTGAATTTACTCGGAGATAACGATATGAACACTGCCGTCCGTCATAATCATCTGACTACACACCTAATACCGTTGCCAGAGTATGCTCCACACGATAGAAGGATACTCTGTTTTTGAAATCACTTGGAGATAACAATATTTACACTGCCGTTCGTCGTAGTCATCTGACTACGCGCTTGGTACCTCAAAATGACGGCTCTTGTTCTCATCTATTGTCGGAGCATTTAACCCGTAAAAAGAAACATGCTTCTTCATGAGATGATGTTGAAGTGGAAGGTGAAGCATGCTGTCTGAGCGGCGAGAGCCTTTTTTGCCCATACAGAGATTATCGTATCTTGCCAGCCAAAGCGTGTTTCATCCTGAAACCATACCTCTATTTTTCGGCTTGGATGTGCTGATTTGACTTTATCCAGCGTTTGGATGAAGTTTTTTTAAATTGCTGTTGTAACTGAGGATCGGCTTTTTCATGTTGCGAACGAGGGCAAAAGCACGAATATCCCAGTCGATGCAACAGGTCATATAATCCCTGCTGGGAATACAGAACACCAAATTCACGCTCCAGAATCCGTCTTATTGCAGGCCCGTTCAGAACCGAAACACCATCTTTTTTAGTGGGACCAGCCTCAATTCGTTTACAAAATCGAGGCTCGTCCCTGCGAGGCAATTTAGTCGGTTGTCCGGGACGCGGCTTGTCTTTTAGTCCATCTATTCGGTGCTTGTTGTACTTATGAACCCACTGCTGAATGGTCCGGCGGGCAGCACCTGTAATAGTCATGATTTGAGTGCAGCTTAATCCACTGGCTGCCAGATATACTCCGTGCATTCTCCGAGCAAGCCTTGCATCTTTTTCTTTGCGATAAAGCGCTTGCAACTCTTGGATTGTGTGATGATCTTTGATATTCATAATAGCCTCCATGGTTAAAGATACTTTCAATTGACTACTATGAACTATGTCGTCGTTTATATGCTCAGCGCATTAAATAATCGTAATACGTATAATACTACACACACCAATCTATTATCATCCAAACAGATTATTTCTGTTTGATCGGTTCATTTTTTAGGATTATGGAAAATCCGGATCCCTCAGCCGCCAAGAGAATGCTCTATGAGTCTATTGGCTTGATCGGTAAACTCCGAATCCATGTTATACGGGATGCTACTCGTAAGTGGTATGACTTTTAAGGATGCTCGCAGACAATATAGTTGTAATTCTGTTGGTTCACCCATGATTATGTCTATCCAGTTGTTTCTTAACGGTATAAGAATGAGCACCGGCGTATTCTTGCCAAACATATTAAAAAGAAAGCTGTTCCATAAAAGTATACTTTCGAGCATGGTATCCTGAGATGTGGGTATACGAAGTGAAGTAGACCTTAAGGCCATACTACTGGAACTATTAGCACGATGCCGTCCTACTTCACGTTCGATATGGTATAATACACGGAATAAGCCTTCTTGATCTGGCCCCATCTCCGGATGCCGGGCAAGCCTTGCAATAGCATCCGGATACAGAACCAAAGGAGATGGCGAGGCCTCACATTGTTGAGCTAATTGTCGAAGCTCCTGCTTAACACTTTGAATAGCCATTCGGACATCAGTTGCGGAAGTAGTCGCAGCACAGGTAGCTTCTACCCTCTCTAATCGAGGCAAAACAATCTCGAAGATCCATTTTATCGGTAATTTACCACATTGAACGCAGACCACAAAAGGATAACTTTTACGGCCTTTGCCATCCTGTGAAGACCACATGCGCCCAACAACCAGGTTTCCATTTAAATACCAGAAAAAAACATGCTTGAATTCTTCAATAAGCTGATCCTCTTTGAGCTTATCCCAGCTTCCTGAATCGATGTTGCCGCCAATGCCCTGAATATAAAGTATACGTTTTACCGTAACGAAAACGTCCGTCTCGAAACCAATGTCATCGATATGATCATCCCAGCCGGGATGTTTACCGAACGCAGCTACAAAGATACCCCCAGAAAGATTATCTTGCCCCTTTGGATTAAAGCGTTTGAAAAACTTTTTAAAAGCAGCGCTCAAAACACATGTCTCCGTACGATTAACGCTTATCTTTCAATGACGGCCATTGATCCGGACCTGGAAAGCTGACCGGGTATTTTTCGTCAATGTCCTTAAAGAATTCAAGCTGCAAAAATAACACTCCACCCAGGTCCCTTTCGCTTTTAACTTCAAGCTTAACATATCCTTCTTTCCTTGCATCATGGTACTGATGAAGCATTCTCAAAGGAGCCCAGGGCTGTAGAAACTCTACGCTCGTATGCTTTTCGGTGTCGGAAGGATACTGGTAAAATTCGATTTGCAGGGACGAACCAGGATACTTAAACATTCCAACGCTCATATTTTCTCCCGAACGAGTGTTAAACCGTTCACTCTTTTGATCTCCCTGGACGAGCCTGAATTCTGTCAGGTAGTCAAGCAGCAGTTTTTCGTTCTGCCTCACAATTTTACGCTGCTCGTTCTGACCCAACAGGGTTATTTTACAATAATACGGATCTTCAGCTTGAGGCAGAGATTTAAATACCTGTTCAATTCCTTCGAACCACTGCTTATAAGGTTCGGGAAGGACCATCCCGCGCAGGCGATTAAATTGCTCATCTATTTTATCTGATCCCGTCTTGGCACCGCCCCCTATCGTTCCCTGAGCAAAGACCTCCTGCAAACGAACGTTATTCAAACATGACCAGGCTTCAATAAGTTCTTTTTGAGTCAAGTTAGTTTTGCTGTCCCGTTCCAAAGGAAACTTGCCTGCAAACTGTGTTCTCAGATTATCAAAGCCTTCTTTACCCTGATTCTGTACATTGCCGGACAGCATGCTTAGCAATCTTAATGTAAATTCAGTCCAATACATATCCGCAAACTCAGCCGGCGACTCGTAGGCAAAAGGCGCATAATCCTCAAGATAATCGGCAGGGGCTATCCTCAATAGCTCCATCCTGCCGGCCGTTAAATTATCACCTAATCCTCTCCAGTTTTTGAGCACTGCCCTGCATTCACTATAGAACTTGTCGTATTTACGGCTGTCTCTGACTTTGTCCAAATTAGCATCAAACAGCTTAATCCTCTGTTCACCTTCCGGAATATACGGCCTTAGAGGTGTAACAGCATTTTCAAGGAGCACACCAAGACCGCCGATCAGCTCATCGAATACATTTCTTACAATCAAGCTCTTAAATTCTTCCGAATCCCGCTCAACGCTCCTTCTAATCACAGATTCAGGCACAGTACCGAGCCAGTATTCGAAATAGAGCTTCGGATATTCGGTATAAAGCTCGTTTGCGTCCATGAATTCTTTTTGAAGGCGTGTCTCTTTAGGTAGACGCTGTAACGTATCTCTCAGAGTCTTCCAGCCGCTAAGAACATTTTCTGCGACTTTCGGATCATAGCTACGGTTTATCATGTCAGAAGGAATCAGGTCGGGCCAATCCCATTTTCCTTGTTTTGCTACGAAATCCCCAACCTCTTTAATGCTCTTGGGAGCCGACTGCAAGCTCGATTCGACAACAGAATACAATCCCCTTTGCCGAGGCAATTCAAGAGCAAGCCCGCAAATATCGGCGGCTTGCTTAAAACGGTACACAGTGGGGCCATAGGCTAATAGACCGCTAATGCTATTGCGAGCCTCTTCGACGCCTTCGTTCACTTTTTGGATTGCCAACCGAACCTCATTAAGGGCATAAGGTTTGATTTCCACAAATTGCTCATTGCACTTCGAATACATTTGGAAACGTACTTCGTACAGCCGGTTATCTTCCCGAACCGGAGCATAGAATCTTTCGTCAATCAGTTTCAACTCTTCTGCAAACTTACTATTGACCAATCTACCTGATATCTCACCATAAACTGCTTCAAGCTTTGTACGCGTTCGTCCAAGGAAATCGTTATTCATCGCCTTGTCCGTCCTGAGTTCGCTAAGCAAGAGTTGATAGTGGTCGTTTACATCCTGGAGCGTTTCCGTGGCAACGGTGGCCCAGAATTTTTCAAGCGATGGAGGATTATTCAGGCTTCCGCTAAAAGTCTGGATATTATGCCTAGCCGCATCCAGACTTTTATAGTGCTTTTCCCAATCGGCCACGAATTTATTCCAACGATCATCCGCATAAGACTTATCCGATTCGGCGCCAAAGCGATCCTGCAGCGCCAAAATATTCTTTTCCGCGGCATCAAATTCTTCGAAAGCACCTCTGAGCTTCTCAATAGTTTCGACTTGAGCGAAATTACGGCTGCTCGTACCTACCTGGTTGGAGTCGCTCCAATATGCGTTAAAAAGAGTTATGCCACTGTCTATTGCAGTTTCCAAAAAATTAGGATCCGTTTTACTAAACACAGGCGAAAAGGCTTGCCCATAAATGAATTCTATCGGCTGATGAAGTTGTGCCTTGTCTTCATTGTACATTTGGATTCGTTTTGCAGAACCTTCCTCATCTTCCGTATCTTCGTCACTTCTGAAAATATACGCAAACATAGGATCTAAGAAAGCCTGGGTCGAATATTCACCTTCTTTGGCCAAGGGCTTATCTGCTTTTAGCCGGATCAACTGACACAAAGACCTCGTTTCAGGGTCCTCTCGCCTCCATTTGCCGTTCTCTTGATTATCCATTATCTGGCTGGAGGCATCCAGGAATGGGCGAAGTATAGCCGTCTCGTAAATAACTGCCTGAGCCGTCTTTAATTTCTCCGATGTAATACCCTTTGTAAACTTCGCCGCGGGTGCGAAAATCCAGGGCACTCCTTTTTTCTCCCATTGATCCACTCTATCGGCAAGTCGTGCGGAGAAGCCGGATCGTGTCATATCGTCCGGCATTTCGGGTACTCCGGCCCTGCCGATATAGCGATAAACTTCCCGGCTTTCACGTTTTATCACTTGCAGTTGTCTTGCCTCTCTTGCACCGCTCGAAGCAAACAGTTTTGCCGGCATTTCAAAATACTCTTTCATATCACCGATAGAGCGACGAAAGTGAACACCGGCGTAAAAGGTGCTGAAGAGCAGTAAAACAACACTCGCGGCAGCCGAGATCATAACCACGGCCTTGCGGCGAAGATGCTGTTTCTTTGCATTAGTGGCATATGTAACGAGGCCTTTCTCGCGAAAGACCTTTTTAATAAAGAGGTCTCGTAGAAAGTATGCCCTGTCACGTTCCCATACCCTACCGTCCGGGAGGGTATCAACCGAAACCCCAAGCGATTCGGCGAGGTCTTCATCTAAAGCTGAACCTTCCCGCATAGAAGATGTAAAATAAATGCCCCTGAAAAATAACGGTTTGCCGGACCACTGGCTGCCGACACTAAATATCAATTCCAGATACCGGGCCATTCGCGGCGCTATCTTCGCCAGACTTTGAGGGAAGGCATACAACGTATCAGTTGTACGCATCTTCTCCATACCCGGCTCCTCGGATTCAGATACTATATCCTGCAGAAGTGCAAGTCTGCGCCGGAAAAGACGCTTCTGTATAGTCTTCAAATGCTGCTCGACGAAATCTGGATTGTATGGCTCATCGAGCGGGGCCGGGTTAGACCACCCAAGAATCTGGTGCTGAAGCTGCGGATCATCGAGGTTATCGAAGAAATCACGAAAACCATTGATCAGGTCGCTCTTTGTAACGACCACAAATACGGGAAAACGGACGTCCAGAACTCGCTGGATGGCGTCAAACTGCCGAGCAATTTTGGAGGCCTTCTGCTCGATCTCATCGGCGGTATCCTTGATGAGGCTATCAGCGGGTATTACGAGAAACACGCCGTTAACCGGGCAACGCGGCCGATACCTCTTAAGAAGCTTTAGGAATTCTTTCCATTCACCTGAACCGCCCGTTTCGACTTCTTCAAACATCAGTCGTCCGGCCGTATCGAGAATAACGGCATGATCCGTAAACCACCAGTTCATGTTAAGGGTACCGCCGGCCCCTTGAAACTGGTCCTGTAGGCCCGGCGGGAAACCAACGTTACAGTGACGCACGGCCTCTGTCTTGCCCGATCCCGGCTCACCCACAATCATATACCAGGGAAAGTTGTAGAGGCTTTTGCCGGCAGCTTGAAACTTCGTGATCCCCTCTTCGAATTTCTTTCTCAGCTCGTCCAGCCGAGCAAGGTGTGCAGCCTCGCTGATTCCCTGCGGTGCTGCCGAGGCGTTATCGATAACGCCATGTTCCATCGGAGCGGCCTTGCGCTTCTTCAGCCACTTCAGGAGACGCCAATAGAGTAGAAGAAGCAGGGCAACAACGGCAAGTCCGATGAATATAATCCATAGCACCCTCGAGGGTACCAATAACAGCATCGCCCCCAAAATGCTGCCGCCTGCAATGACGGAAAGCCCAATCTTGAAAGGCGTTGGAAGATTCTTGTAAACTGAAATCCCAGGCACCATATTATTTACATATCCTCCAAACTAACTGGCATTATCATTCGTCGGCTCAATAACAGAAGGCAATTTCTCCTGTCCTATAATCGTATCAAGGGACTTGCCCAGATCGTCAGAGGTCCATTTGAACAAACAAAAATACGCAATGGCCCAGATCACAATTAGAGCTATCAATGTTATCCCGATACCTACCAACTTTGCGCTCGGCGGCTCAACAAAATCACGCGTATCAACGTTTTCATAAGCCTCCGGGCAAATGAAAGCCTTTTCATCGGCGTCCATCATGCCCGAAATACGAGCCGAGATTTTCGACATTATCCGCTGAATACTATCCGGCTGGCCCGTGTACACACCTGTAAATCCCAATCCTAAACACGTGTAAAATATTACCAGTCTTTGAGTCGCAGCGTCACTCCTTTCGGCCAGATCTACGTCCAGCAAATCGAAGAATTTCTCATCGCCCGCGAGTTCATTCCGCTCACGACCCAATTCGTACCAGTCAGGAGCAAAGCTCAGGCTGCTCTCTTTAATCATAAAGTCTATACAGAAAATAAGGGGCAATTCAACTTTTTCGAATTGAACAGTCAAATCGGCGCTGGCAGAAGCGTTTGCCTTTATCTCGCTGAATATTCTTTTAATGTCGTTTCGCACCTGATCCATTTCCAGAGTGCAATCCATTCGCGATGATCGACGCAGTCGACACACATATTGGAAGAGCGGCTCACACAATTCAAGCAGAGTCATTTACTGTGCCTCCGTATCAGGAACGGTCATATATAATGTTATTTCAAAATCAGAAGTCTCAACACCAGGCCACCGGACAGCGATCGTCTTCTCCTGCTGTATTCTCTCCCAGAGCCGGGTGCTTTCGCCGCGCATTACCCGAAAATAATGAAGGCCTACCTGGGCCGGCAGTTCAACCGGAGGAAACAATTCCTGGGCAAGCTGCACGCCGAAGATTCGCTGATTTGCAAGACTTTGCGGCATCATTTTGAATTTGTCACGATCTAAAACAAGTTTAGCCAATTCCGAAGGATCCTGCTTCGTCTTGATAGCAAGAAAATATTCATTGGGTAACGATAACGCTTCATCTGTGAGTGTAGAGGCAAAGATTTTCTGCTCATGGTCTATAGTAAACGGTATCTTGAGATACCTGGCCCTTATAACGCCTTTGAGCAATCCACGAATGCGAGTCGAAAGCTCATTGAAAGCAACTGCCAAATTGTCATGATCGTACCCAACGACTTCATACTGGTCGCGGTCAGGGCGTAAGGCGGCAAGTTCAGCAAGTAGCTGCCTCAGCATTAAATACATTTGGAAAGGTGCAACTCTGCTGGAGATACTAACAAGAGAACCAAGCTGAGAACTGAAGCGATTAAGCGTTCTAAGACGAAGCATTTGTTCGAATTGAACGCCTCGCATATTCTCAACACTAAAGCCCCCACGGTTAATTTGGACGACCAGTTCATTCCGACTGGCCATGACCTGGCTGGTTAAATCGTGAAGCAGATCTCTAAGTACGGATGAGCCACCAACCACAAAACATGGGGGTATGTATGTCGGATCTCGCCGAGGCAACCCAATATCCTCGCCGGCGGCGCGGGTGATTTTCAGCAAAGGCAACACTTCAAGGTCTGAGGGGTCGTCATTTTCAAGCAACAGTCTGGCGTTTATCTGACGGAGCTGAACCGGCTGCGGGTTTTCACCTGTATTTTCGTCCGTTTTTTCAATCTCAGTAACTATATATGTGCGCTTGGCACGCCAATCCTGGTCATCGCCCTTTTCAATAACATTGCCACGTGAAGCATACCATACCGGGACACCAATACTGATGGTCAAAGCACCGCTTGTAGATGCAAATGCCTGCTTTATGTCAAGCGAGGGGAGATTCGTATTGTCAGGAACGTTCAGTTCCAGCCCGCTCGGCATTATAATTCGGAGCCGGTCGAAGGAAACTCTCATATTTTCCAGTTGATCATCAGATATTTTCGCCTCCATCAGGCCATAGGGATAGCTCCAAAACATGCGAGACTGCCTTGTGAACTTATCGATAATATTTCTTTGCAAGACCTGAAGGTGATGAGGCTGGAGAAAGAGACCCTCACACCAATGAATTTCGCCTTCTATAGCCATACGGTACTCCCCTGTATTGACGTCACTGCCCCATTCCTTTCGTTAAAGATTCCACGTAATCAACGATAGCCTTTCTTATTTCCATTTCGATGGAGTCTTCATTTAACGTCTCGGCCAGTTCTTTATATTTTTTCCAGCATTTCACATCATGGCTGACAAAAACGCTTCCGGGTTCCATTTTCACCAAAGCTTCAATCTCTAACGGTGAAAACCTGGCGAGATGACGTTTCGCAAACTGGCCACCTGCGCGGCTAACCGCACTGGTCATTGCCGCAATAAGTCGCTGCAACACTTTGAGATCATCATCAACCTGATTAACAGATACCTCGGCGTCGCTGCTTAAAAACTGCCCTATTTTTTTCGTTAGAGCACCCTGCGGACGAACGGCAGACCGCGGTGACAGTTGACGCCAAGTGTTCCATACCAATGGTTCGAGCTTCAAAACAAAATCAATAAGTGTCGCATTGAGCTCGGAGATCTTCTCGGCACTAATACTGCATTCATCGGCGACCTTAAATTTTTGCTTCAGTTTTTGGTCCAATTCTATGGAATTGTCCTGCCGGGCTTTTGGTCTCAATCCAGCCTCTTGCAGGCTTTTATCGACAAAATCCTTTTGGTCGTCTGAAAGTGTCGGGGCTATTTCCAGAAGACTTCGAACTAAAAATTCGACATTTTTAAGCTCTGACTCATCAAATGTCGGAGGGCTTTCGACAGCCGTTTCCGTCGATATGGCCCGAGTAATAAAACTGCCGGCAGGAAACTTCTCTAATAATCTGCCCAGGAATTCATTACGCTCATCAGGCAAGACGCTCTTTAACGCCTTTTCAATCTCCTCGCAGAGATAGGCCGTTCTCGTCTGTTCACTCTCATCTGCAAAGTCAACTTGTATCAGACGAAGCCGATTTGCAGTCTCAAGTACGTGACTCTCCATCTTTTTCTTATCGTTTGCAGGCACGGTTCCCCTATAATCTTGAATTAAATAGTGTCATCCGTAAAATATTATTCTCGACATTCTCTCTTTTCTTGTCAACTTAAATATGATTAGAAATTATGTCTGGCTCGATAACCTATTGTTTAATCAAACCGGAATAACTATTTTTATACATACTTAGAAGAGCAAGAAATAGAATCTTAAGAAAACTAAATCAAAAACTAAGCGTTTATAAATTAATAAGACCTTATATTAAGAAAACAATTACATTAAAAAGTGGCCGCAGACGGCCAGCTTGAATTTCCAAAACAAGCTATGTCTCCAATGACCTCAGCACAAGATTATCAGCGTTCTTCCGGAACTTCCTGGAGCCAAGCCAGCTCGACCATCCTAACTTTCCCATTCTACCCAGACATAACCTCGGAATCCTGGATGCCTTTAATATCAACTGAATCTCCCACAAAAATTCATCTCCTACATAATTCTTGACCCAAGCGATAAGACGTCGAATACTATCACTTCCCGGCAAAAAAGCCTGATATCTGGGCAAATCCATAGGCCCAAGTTTAATCCTGAATTTCTGCTGGCACTCCCAAAAACGGCTCCCTACAATCAATGTCGAACCCAATTTTGCATTTTCGCAAGATGATCCCAATTGGCAAAGATAGTTTTGAGGAAGATTTATCCACTGTCCGACAAACTGTTGTATGTCCGCCGGAACCTCAAAATAGTCCACTAAAATCTCCCTCAATCCTTCAACATTCCTGGTCTGGCAAACAAGACGTCCGGAATAATGCAGCTTTGCGACGTCAGGCAAGGCGTCCCTGTTGCGAAAAGAATCATCACCAATTCCGAACAAACTGCCGATGTAAACCGCAAAACGATCCTCATCTTTGCGATCATAGCTAACACATTGCTGGTTACATGCCCAGGCGCGATAGAAGAGCGATATCATTCGGTGATGAAAAATATCAAGAAAAACAGCAAGCGTTTTGTCTCTGTGATTTTGCAGCCGGTCATAAATATATTCAGTTATTACCAGAGGCATCGGACCACCCTGACCAAGAAGCCCTAAAAAGTTTACTGTCATTTTAGCAGGATCTTGATCGGTAGCTTCACAATATGCTGAAATCGCCGAAGGTGCAAAAGCTAAAGAGACATTTTGGCAAAACCTGACCGGATCATTTTGGGGTCGACGTGAATGCCCAATCCGCGGCAGGTCAGAGTTGATACACTCAAGCCGCCGGACAGCCTGGAAAAAGTCAAAATCAAACGGCCTGTTCCGCAAATCTGCTGCTAAAGAATCGGCCGCAGTCCGTTCTTCATTGTCCATCGAACAATTTCTCCTCGCTCGAGCGTTCTAACTACTGTTTCAGTAAACGAATTAATCGAAACATATCTGGCAAAAAACTGTTCAAGAACAGCCCCAAGCAGAAAAACACCAGTCCCTTCAAATGCCGCCTCTTCAAGAGTTATGGTTACCTCTAAACCTCGCGCAAATGCAATAGAACCCGATGTTGAGATTCTGCGCGTGATCGGCCTGGAGCTTATGGATTTGAGGCCGTCAATTTGTTTGCGGATTTGCAAATCGCCCATGTCACTATAAAGCCTTAAAATATCGCGAAGTGCCGATGAACCCTCACGTTCACTCGTATCGGTTAGCGATAGATAATTTAGCGACAGGTGATTTATAATGCGCCATGCAAATTCACCTTCAGCGTGAGACGGCTTGGGCGAAGTTGGGGATCCGATGCATCGGATCGATGTGCAAGGTACTGTTTTCTCCATCGTAAAATCGGAAGATCCAATTCCTATTGGTACATGCAGAGGCAAATCACGGTTAGTGCAAAGAGCCTCGACACCCAACTGTTTCACGTCAGCACTGAACGGGGCGGCATGGGGATCGACAAGAGATATATAGACTTCGCTACCCGTATAACTGCGTGACCTTCGAGCCTTCAAGCCCGCATTTCGAGTCTTCGGCATTGGGACGCGGTTTATTACGTAATAGCCGCTCGCCTCGCTGTCCCCGAAATCTTTTGCAAGATAAAAAGGCAGAAATTCCTCCAACTGGTCTGACCTGGCACCATAACCAATTACCTTGGTAAGCTTATAAACCTCAAAATCGTGCGCTCTGGTCCTGTCCGGCACAACATGAAATTCGAAAAATTTGTCCGAAACTGGTATCCTATCCAAACGTTTTTCGAAGAGGTTTATAGCGGGAGCACAGAATAGTCCGAAATTATCAGCATTAATTGTGCCCTCAAGTTCGATTTTGGACTCCCGGAACAGGACAATGATATCCAATAGATTGTCATCGCAGCTTCTGATTGCATCACCCAAATTGGTAAGTTCTACATACATAAATCGCTGAGGAAATGCAAAATACTCGTGTAAAAGTCGATATCCCTGAAAAGACATGGCATCGTATGGCAGGAGTTTTTGCTTGTTGTCGAAACCCACCCGCCTAATGCAGGAAGCATCAATGGTCTTTTGCCATCCTATGGGTCTGGAGGCCGGCTGTACTACTATCGCAGCAGCATTTGCAAAAAACTGCTCATACAAATGCATCGGGGTTTCGCCGACTCCCATTAAATGCAGATTCAGCGAATCTAATTTCAACTCACTGAAGCGAAGTCCGGCCGTCGTTTGGATACGCAACCTGATACCAGCTTTAATATTAGGTATATTGGGAATCTCAAGCGAGGCCAACTCGCGAGTATAGTAATCCGCCTGATTCAATTTAATCGGCCAGAGGGTAACGTCATGGGCGGTACGATACTCACATCTGGTTTGTTCCGACTTGCCCAGCATACTATTCAGCGAGGAATTCCGGGGAATTACAAAGCCTTCCGCGAGACCTTTCTCATCCGTTTCCGGATTGAACTGAACAGTACACATAGATGGTGTAGGCGCCAGATAGTGAGGGTAAATCGTCTCGACCAAAGATTGGCTGAATCTGGGAAATTCCGCGTTTAGCTTGAGTTGAACTCTCGCAGCGAGAAAAGCAAATCCTTCGAGCAGTCGCTCGACGAAGGGATCCTGACATGGCTGGAATTCATCCAGACCACCAAGGCGTCCCGCTATCTTAGGAAACTCCTTCGCAAATTCAGCCCCCGTTGCCCTAAGATGTGCCAGCTCACGATTGTACAAGTCCAGCAAGCGCCTATCCATTCAGCTCGCCTTTCAATTTGTAATGGCCGGTTTCCAAATCAACTTCCGTTTTGACGAAAAGGCGATCCGGCAACGGTTGCGCCCAAAGTTCCGATTCTATTTCGAATGAAATGCTACGGATGTATTCCGAATCCAACGGAGAAACCATGCGAACGGACAATGATCTCTGCGAGATTCTCGGCTCGAAACAAATAATGGCTTCCTTGACCTGTGCTTCAATTTCAGCCGGCTTGGTATTTAAAATAGGTGCACCACATATGTCGAGTATGCCGAAGTTCAGCACGGATCGTGCTGCTTCGCTAAACTCATATATGTTGTCGTGCAATGGGTGCCTCTTCGAATTTAAGAGCATCGCCAGGTCGCGAAGCACCGCACTTTTGTATCTTTGCAGTGAAACTATGCGTCGGTCCCGGCTCTCCCTGCTCACTTCCGGCTCATCATCGGTGAGGCGGTCAAGCAGGCATGGTTGAAGACGATCCATCGGCGTAAGTTCAGCCATTATTCATCCCATCTTGTCAGTCTGATTCAGAGTGATCCAAATCTATTTGTCGTATCTGGAGCAGCGGGAAGTCATCCTCGTCGGTGGCAAACATGCGTTGTCCCAAACCAAGGTGCACATCTCCGGGTTTTTCAATCCACTCGGTTTTGCGTGCGAGCCGAATAGCATTATCTTCGCTGGCTTCCGAGTCTGGATATCGCGTTGGCATCAGGCCAGTCGCTTCGCCGCCGTTGACCCAGGTGAACTGGACAGGAATCCAGACGGTATCGCGCAGGTCGGCAGGCTCCTCAATTCGGATACTTTTTATGGCTGTGAAGGGCACCCAATAGTATTTGCCGTCAATAATGGCCTCCAGCACCGGACCAAACCTGGAATCGGCGTCTGATATCCATTGAAAAGGCCGACCATCGATAGATCCAGGGACGGCCGGAGCCGCTTCAAACGCACGATCTCGCAGGCTCTGAGACGCTTCGTATTTTCCTTCCGCTATCATTTGGTTGGCCTGGACCAGCCAGGCAACCCACTCGTCCGGCTCGCCGAAAACAAGCGGCGAGCGCTTACCGGCGAATATCTCAGCTCGGAACGCTTCGCAACTGATCGCCGTTCGGCAAACCTGAGCCATGAGCAAATTCAAAGCGTCAAGTTCTGCCGCTACGTTTAACTGTGTCAGAGCCCGCTGCCAATCTCCAAAGACAGCCAGCAGTTGGAAAAGGAAAACACGAAGCTTGGCATTCGTAGGATCGCTGCGAATCTCATCTTCCAGGACGGCCAATGCCTCATTGAGCTGGCCGGCCCGTAATAACTCTTCCATTTGCATAACGACAACCTCCATCGCGGGCATTAGACACTCCTGCCAGCGCAGTATTCAAGCTCAGAAAGCCGGCACACAGTAACTGGATGCCTGTTTGCTGATTATTAGCCGCCTTTATTATCGATCAAGCTCCAGTATTTCTCAACGTTACCCTTAGCTTCACCTGTCTTGTGGTCCGTCTGGATATAGTTCCATGTCAATTTGCCATAGTTGAAGGTCACCGATTCGGTTGGCAGGCCACCGCCGCCGCCGCCGACACTGACTGACGAGATTATCACATCCTCCATTTTATATTCCATGTATTTTTCCTTGTTGCCGGTTGCGCGGCAGAGTTCGATAACCACGTTTGGGACGTGCTTGCCCTGGCAGCAGTACAGATTAATCGTGGGAGTAGCCTTATCCAGCGCCTTAACGATGGAAATATCCTGGTGGGTACACCGCCCCCCGGTGGCCGCCCCGCCGGTGCTTCGTTCTCCGGCGGCCATCTGAGCAACACCGGAAGAGTACGACATTACCTCAATCCACTCTTTATGTTTTGCGTCGGTACTTTCACCTGGAATTCCATCGATTTTCAGAAAACAATCACCTGCCATTTTGTCAACTCCTTATATATAAAATGTTTATCTAAGTTTCAGTGCTCAACTTATCAATAAAAAACCATGTCAAGCATATTGAATACCAAATCAGACTCTACCTATTAACCACCCGTCTTGACCGATGGCAGCTTCGATACCAGCCGTAGCGAAACGGACAGACCTTCGAGCTGGTAATGGGGTCTCAGGAAGAACTTTGCAGAGTAATACCCAGGATCTCCTTCAACCTCGTCCACAACAACTTCCGCTGCGGCCAGTGGATACTTGGCCTTAACTTCTTCCGAAGCACCGGGATCGCTTGTGACATATTGCGTTATCCACTTATTGAGCCATTTCGCCATATCATCGCGCTCTTTGAAAGAACCGATCTTATCACGGACGATGCACTTAAGAAAATGAGCGAACCGGCAAGTCGCAAACAGGTAAGGCAGCCTTGCGGCCAGCTTTGCATTGGCAGTTGCATCGGCATCCTCATACTCGGTTGGTTTTTGCAGTGACTGGGCGCCTATAAAGCATGCATAATCCTCATTCTTCCAGTGTGATAAAGGCATCATGCCGTTCTTGGCCAGTTCCGCTTCACGCCTGTCGGTGATTCCGATCTCTGTTGGGCACTTCATATCTACACCACCATCATCAGTTGGGAAGGTATGACAGGGCAGTCCTTCGACCATACCGCCGCTTTCCACGCCTCGAATACGTGCACACCAGCCAAACTCCTTGAAAGAACGGTTGATGTTAGTACCCATGGCATAAGCGGAGTTCACCCAGAGATACTTGGAGTGGTCGCCGCTGGAACTTTCCTCTTCGAAATCAAACTCTTCGCAAGGATTTGTCTTGGCACCATAGGGCAATCTGCCGAGAAATCGAGGCATTGTCAAAGCGATATACCTGGAATCTTCGGACTCTCGCAGGGACCTCCAGGGGGCGTAGTCCGCCGTCTGGAAGATTTTCGTCAGGTCGCGGGGGTTGCTCAGCTCCTGCCAGGAATCCATGTTCATCAGCGTCGGCGCAGCAGCAGAAACAAAAGGTGTGTGTGCAGCGGCCGCTATCTGGGCCACACCGTTGAGTATCTCAACATCCGGCGGACTATGATCAAAATGATAGTCACCGATTAGACACCCGTAAGGTTCGCCGCCCGGTGAGCCATATTCTTCTTCGTAAAGCTTCTTGAAAAGCGGGCTTTGGTCCCAGGCCGTACCTTTGTACTTCTTGAGCGTCTTGGCCAAATCCTTCTTAGGGAGGTTAAGCACGCGTATCTTCAGCGTCTCGTCCGTTTCCGTGTTATTCACAAGGTGAGAAAGTCCCCGCCAGGCACTCTCGATCTTCTGGAAGTCCTCGTGGTGCATAATCTGATTGATCTGCTCGGACAGTTTGCGGTCTATCTCCGCTATAATGGACTCGATTGTCCTGACCGAATCGTCGGAAATAAGAGCTGTATCCGACAATGCTTGTTCGGCCAACGTTCGCACCGCCGAATTGATAGCCTCCTTGGCATGGTCTGACTTCGGTTTGAATTCTTTCTTGAGAAGACTATCGAACTCACTCGGCTCTATTGCTACAGTCTCTGCTGCCTGCGTTTCTTTTTGGTCTTTCATTTCTTCTGCCATGGGATTATTCCTCCTTGCCACTCTCGGTAGATTCAGCTTCAGGTTTCGGCGTCGAAGTCAGGGCGTTTAGCAGGGCCTTATCCTTCAGGGCTTTTGCTAACAGCTCTTCGGCACCACTCTTACCATCCATGTATGACAGCAGATTTGACAATTCCGTTCGGGCCTTCAACAATTTATTCAGGGCATCTACCTTTTGTGCCACTGCTGCCGGCGAGAAATCATCCATACTCTCAAAAGTAATATCTACGCTCATATTACCTTCACCGGTTAGCGTATTTGGCACCTGGAAGGCTACTCGCGGTTTCATTGCCTTGAGTCGCTCGTCGAAATTATCGACATCTATCTCAAGGAACTTTCGATCGGCGACGCCGGGAGGGGCCTCTGCCGGTTTGCCTGATAAGTCTGCCATTACTCCCATTACAAACGGTAAATTGATCTTTTTCTCAGCGCCATAAAGCTCCAGATCATATTCCACCTGGACTCGCGGCGCTCGATTGCGGCCTATGAATTTTTGACTACTTTTCTTCTTTGCCATGCTCAGTCCTTTCTTAATAACAATGAACGCCGAAAAATATCGGTATTCTCAAACCCCCTGTCAAATATTTAGTTGATCTGTCTAACTACTCTCTTCGCTCTCGGAATCGCTACTGCCGGCTCCACCTATCAACTGCACACGACTCATAGCATCCGGGCAGATATCAGCAATAACATCTGTAAAGTTCTTTGAAACAAGCCTTTGCGCTCTGCGTAAAAGCATCGGCACCGGACTTGATGGTTCATTGCGATCGAAATACTGGCAGACCTTCTCGATAGCTAAAAGAGCTTCCTTGGGGGACCGAATCTCTCCTGCAAGAGATATTCCGCCTTGTTTGGCTTCGCCGCCGGCCGCAGCATCCACCGGAGCACCCTCTTCTGAAGCCTCGCCGTAACCGCGTTTTGCCAGATACCCCTGAATGCACTTGTGGATATTTCCCAGAATCGACTGGAAATCACTGAGATCGGGCGTCTGCCCTTGAGCAGCATTTTTAGAGAACACGGTAGTGATAGTAGCCAAATGTTCGATAGCTTCTTCTGTGGTCTGGGATGCCGCCAGCAGCTCGTCGGTTGCCGAATCCTGAAAAGCCGCATCAATTACCGACATGCCGGGGCCGGCGGTTCCCCCGTCACCCGGCGCCGAAATCTCTCCTTTGGCAATCTGGATGTCTCTGAGGCTGAACCGGCCCATTTGAGGCGAATTACACAAAGGTACTTCAGCCAGCCGTTGCTTGAATTTCATCGGATCCTGAACGCTCACCGTATCCGGAGACAGCGATTGCAGAATGTTAATCCGTTCGAGCGGGTCGTTATTGTCCTCCGGGTCGAGTTTCGGGTAAAGATTCTCCCAAAAGCGATCCAGCAGTCCCTGCAGCAAGACCAGCCCGTCGCGCAGGCCGGCCAGGCCATCCATCCTCAAAGAGGCGAGTACGAGATACATAGCAACTCGCAGGTCTTTGGAGCGACGTAGAAGCTCCATACTTTTTTCACGAACCTCACGCCAGTTGGGTTCCTCTGCCGTTTCCTCTACACCCTCTACGACGCCGCCACCCGCCTTAGGCCGCACCATGTCTTCCAGGGCAAGGAAAGAGGCATCATAGGAAAGATCTTCGCCGCAAGGCGATTCCGGGCTTACTTCGGAAAGCAGGCTTTCAATATCAATTGCCATAGTACGTTCCGTCAAACCATTGTCTTAAAGGGTTCGCCTTTGGTCTAAAGCGATATTAAAGCTGATTTTACACAAAAGACCAAAAACCGCATACACATAAAGCCCGCCATCATTATCAGTGACACATGTCAAACAATCTGAAAGCTATAAGCCATAGCTCAACGGCGTCTTTTCTCTAGCGCACAGTAAGAAAGACCGAAAATCATGCTGGCCACACCACTTCACTTACGTATTGCCTAAGCCTCTCTTACAATTTAGGCGCAATTCTATGCCAATCGTTAGATTATGTCAAGTTCCTTAAAAAAATAAAAAATAAAAAATTCCGGCTGTCTGTTAAATTTCCGAAGGTTCCAGCCAATGCTCCGCACAATTGGGTAAGTGTTTCCGGCAGGACAAAACCGCGGCGGACGCCGGCCTTAGCCCCCCATTGAAACTGCCGAATACGAGCAAATGGAAGCAAATAGTCAAGGAATTAAACTGGAATTTTGCAAAATTCATCTTGACTTTGCCCGGCACCCGACCAGAATGGAGGATATATTGGCTTAAGAGTGTCACTTGAGAACATCCAGGTAAGAAATCTTGATCGGCATCAGGCGGATAAACTAACTCTCACAAATCCTGTTTCAACCAGCATAGTGGCATATTTACATAGCAATCATGTCCGAGAATCTCGGATCGATCAATATATACGGTTTCTAATAGAGGCAGGGAGATGTAGCCCTCACAACAGATTATGTAAGTAATGAGAGAAAACAGGCAACTCCTCTTAATATTCTTCCATTGTCATTGAACAGCAGAATTTGACTTCAAATCTCGTATTAATAACGAAGTTGCCCCCCGAAGTTTAAGTATCAAGGAGATACAAGAATGATTACGCATGTTTGTGTTGCACAAGACGAAGTTAATAAAGGCAAGAAAGAAGATTGGTTAGAATTCATAGAAATAATAACTAAAAATTTACACATAGAAAACACTTTTTTCATTGAAGCCCCTACATGTTACGTTTATCCTGCGTAGGTTCTGAACAGTCTAATAAAAGGATTGAATATGATGACTAAACGAATCATCTTCGGGGTATTGCTGGCGGTAATGATAGTAATTATATGTTCATGTAAAAATCCTTTACCCTTGAATTCTCAGCAAGGAGCTGTACTGGAAAATTCCATTGATATGAAGCTGGTCTGGATTCCACCGGGAGAGTTTGAGATGGGCAGCGATCAGGAACCCAGCGAGAAACCCGTTCACATAGTGAAGATCACCAAGGGTTATTACATGGGGATATATGAGGTAACCCAGGAACAGTACCAGAAGGTGATGAGTACCAATCCCAGTGAATTCAAAGGGGATGATAATCTTCCTGTTGACACGGTAAGCTGGGACGATGCAGTAGAATTCTGTAAGAACCTCAGCCAAAAGGAAGGCAAGACATATCGGTTGCCAACGGAGGCGGAGTGGGAATATGCATGCCGGGCGGGGACAACGAGCAAGTATAGTTTTGGGGACAGCGAATCTCAGTTGGTTGACTACGCATGGTATGACCAAAACAGTGATGAGAAGTCCCATCCGGTGGGAACCTTCAAGCCTAATGCATGGGGCTTGTATGATATGCACGGGAATCTGGCTGAGTGGTGCCTGGATTATGCAGATTTGTATTCGATAGGGCCTGCGGAGAATCCATTGAAGGAGAGTTATGGCAAGCACAGGTGGGGCAAGTTTCATATTAATCGTGGCGGTTGTTGGCTCTGCTCTGCGAC
>CAZTDF010000051.1:12617-22786 GCA_964612465.1 uncultured Pirellulales bacterium | reverse complement strand
GATGCGTATTGCGGAAAGGAAAAAGGCAAAAATGCACATAAATTTGGTGTTTATTAGTGTTAATTCGTGGTTAAGTTGAAAAAACAAAGCCAATTTGCGCCGGCTCTAAAGAGCGCAACGTCTTATTTGAAAGGAGATTATGACAATAAACCGGCCGGCCGAGTCGGAGAAAACAAAGCCAAACAAAGCCAATTTTAGGTCAAGTTAAAAGTAAAAAGGTAAAAGGAAAAATGAAATCAAGTCCGGAGTTTCTCCGGAGGGGTGATTTGAAAAAACAAAGCCAATTTCACGCTGCTGAATCACCTATTTGTATGTGGTTCCTACCGGAACCATTGGGGCAGTTGGTCGGGGGTTACGTTTTGCCACAGGCCTTTTTTGCCGCTTCGGGCAGTGGCTTGTAATTGCCTGTACTTGTTGTAGAAACTATGGCTAAAACGCGAATCTGCGTAGGCGTAGCCTTCGGTCAGCAGGGCTTCATTTAAGAAGCCGCCATCCGGCAATTTGACATAAGCCAAAAGCCTGCCGTACTTGCCTCTGGTGGGATTCGGAGCGTCGAGGTAAACGGTGACGGATTTTCCGAGGGCTGATTTCTTCGTGAATTCCGCGGCTTCCGGGCCGAAATATATCACGCTGGATTGCTCGCTGTAAGTCTCTGGCGTGTCGATTCCTAAAAGCCTGATTCGAGTGTGTTCGTATCGGCCGTCCGGGATGTCGATATCGAATGTGTCACCGTCGATAACATTTACGACGGCGAAGGTTTTGCCGTGATACTTTTCGACGTCGGAGGCTTTCGCCTGTTCTTCGGATTTGGGCGTTAACTGCCGGCTGTGGCCGATCAGGGTGTGGTCGAGCCAGGCAAAGAACATGACCGCCAGCAGGCACAGAAAAATGATGCCGTTCTTCCGGCGTCTGCTCATGGCAAAAACGGGTTTGTCATGTTCAGGCTGCATTCGGCTGTCACTAAATTGTGAATCGAGCCGAGCGAAACAAGTCACGCATTACGCGTCTCGGCGGGTTTGTTCAGCTCAAAGGCTCCGCAAACGGCCTCGAGGGCTTTCTCGGCCTGGTCCTCGTTCACAGAGCAACTGATACGAATTTCACTGGTGGTAATCGAATCGATATTGACCTTAGCTTCCGCCAGGGCCCCGAACATCTTTTCAGCGACGCCGTAGTGGCTTCGCATCCCGACGCCGACGACGGAAACCTCGGCAATGTCCCCTCGAACGAAAACGTCCTGGCAATCAATCTCGTTTTTGATTTGCTCCACAGCTTCCTTGGCGGCTGTCAAATCCGAAACATTAATCAGGAAAGACAGGTTCGCCTTTTCCGGACTGAGTTCCGTCTGAACGATGTCATGGACAACCACTTTGGCCTTCGCCAGATGAGCGAAGACCTTTGCGGCATTGCCCGGTACGTTGTTAACGCCTACAAGGCCGATCTTTGCCATATCTCTCTGTATTGTCGCACCTGAGACTACTACACCTTCCATCTGTGGCACCTCATGAGTAATTATTGTTCCCTCTATATCTTCGCTACTGCTTCTTACGTGAATTGTCACATCATATTTCTTGCCGAACTCGATGGCCCGTGGATGCATAACGCCAGCTCCGAGGCTGGCCATCTCGAGCATTTCATCGTAGCTGATTTGCTTCATCTTGGCGGCATCTTTGTATATCCTCGGGTCCGCTGTATAGATGCCATCGACGTCGGTATAAATTTCGCAGAGTTTGGCCCCCAGTGCCGCAGCCAGTGCGACTCCGGTTGTGTCCGAGCCGCCCCGGCCGAGAGTGGTGATATTCTCATGCTCATCGATGCCCTGAAAGCCTGCGACAATAACAACCTTACCCAGCTCCAACTGCCTGTGAATTCGCGCGGCATCAATACTGATGATCCGTGCCTTTGTGTGGACACTATCGGTCATCATTCGGATTTGGCTGCCCGTAAAACTAATGGCATCAGAGCCCATCGCATCGAGAGCCATCGCGAAAAGCGAAACCGTTTGCTGCTCACCGGTACTGAGCAGTTGGTCCATTTCGCGTTTCGGCGGATTTGGATTCAGCTCCAAAGCATCCGCAACGAGCTGGTCGGTCTGTTTACCGCGGGCCGATGCTACTACTACCACGCCAAAACCTTTCTCTGCCGTTTTAATAACTCGCTTAGCAGCCTGGCGGATTTTTTCCGCATTAGCTACCGATGTGCCGCCAAACTTTTGTACAATGATTTCCATAATTAACCTGTTGTTATGTTTCCTTTAATTAGTCTAATGGATTCGGCTTGGATGGTCAATAGACTTTAGCTTTTCAAGAAATACTCCATCAGCTCAAAACCGTTGTCTATTTTGAATCCCGATTTGGCGGCATTAGTCTCCCCGAAGGAGGTATTCAAGATGCCGCTGATACTGTCGCCCGCCATTGCAAACGGCACCGGCTCGGCGGAGTGGCCACAGGTTCGGACAGGAGTCGGATGATCCGGCATGACGAGTATCCGCCAACTTTCATATTTCTGCAGGGCCTCAAGCACGGGACCGACGATATGTTTATCGACCTGCTCGATAGCCATTTTCTTCATCTCGGCGTTGCCACTGTGTGATGCCTCGTCTGGCGCCTCGATATGGATAAAAACAATGTCGTACTTCTCAAGCGCCTCAATTGCGGCAGAAGCCTTGCCCTGATAGTTCGTATCGATGAAGCCGGTAGCGCCCGGAACATCGATCAGGTCGAAGCCGATCAGCTTTGCCAGACCTCTTACAAGGTCCACGGCGGTAATCGCCGCGCCTTTGATTCCAAAGCGCTTCTGGAACCGTTCCATCTGGGCTTTCTTGCCCTGTCCCCAAAGCCAGATGGAGCTGACCTGATTTTCTCCGAGGTCTCTTCGAACCTTGTTAATGTCGTGATTGGTGAAAAGCTGCTGTGAACGAGCCATTAAATCGATAAGTAATTCAGCACCTTTACCGCGAGGCAGAATCTTTTCTATCGCCTTACCGATATAATCGTGAGGAGGATATGTCTGAACATCGAAATTGATACCTTTGAAAACCAGCAAGTGTCTGTAGCTTACACCCGTATGGAAAGTAATCTGCTCGTTGCCAAGCTGCCCGGCCAGCTCTTTTATTAAATTTCCGGCCTCCACAGTCGGGATATGCCCGGCGCTATGATCCGCCATCCTGCCGTCGGCAATCGTCACTAAATTGCACCTGAAAACCCAGTCTTCCAGTGACAATTTAATATTGCGCGCTACCGCCTCGATCGGGGCCCGGCCGGAATAATACCGCTGAGGATCGTAGCCTAACAGACTCATCTGAGCTACATCGCTGCCCGGTTCCATACCGTCAGGCACTGTCTGGACAAGCCCCTGCCTGCCTGCGGTGCTGATTTTGTCCATATTGGGGATTTCAGCAGCCTCAAGGACTGTTTCGCCGGCGAATTGCTCGAGCGGTTCATCCGCTGCTCCGTCAGGAATAATTATGACATATTTTGTAGTCAATCCTTGTCCTCCGGAATGTCTACGATTCTGATACAAACCGGTTTTCCACCGATGACATCAAGTTTTTCCATATCTTCCAACGCAGCAGTGATGTTTTTCTGCATTGTAGAATGCGTTGCGATGACTACCGGTACGGTATTGTCCGGGCCCGTTCCTTCGTGCTGAATGGCGCCTGATATGCTTATCTGATTGTCAGCAAGCACTCTGCTCCACTGAGCAATGGCACCCGGCTGGTCCTTGCACATTATTCTGATGTAAAACCTGTTTACTTTGTTATCTATGTTCTCTATAAACCGGGTGGATTCGTTTTTGGGCCGCAAATTCAATTGACGAAAAGTAGTAGCGGAATTACCCAGGGCAACATCAATAATATCAGCAACAATGGCGCTGGCAGTAGGCATCATTCCGGCGCCGCGGCCGTAATAAGTCACCTGACCAACGGCACTTCCAAATATGCTGACGGCATTGAATGGTCCCTCTACACGGGCCAGCGAGTTATCCACGGCAATAAAAGAAGGATGCACACACAGAGAAATCCTGCCTTGCTCATCCTTTTGTCCAATCGCCAGCAATTTGAGACGATAGTCCATTTCGCCGCCGTAGCGTATATCGTCCCTCGAAATTCCTTCAATACCCTCGACATAGATGTCTTCGAGTGCAATTTCGCATCCAAAGGCAATAGAACCTAAAATAGCCAGCTTATGGGCACTATCACCGCCGCTGATATCCAGTGTCGGGTCTGATTCGGCATAGCCTTTTTCCTGTGCTTGAGCCAAGGCCTCGTTAAAATCTTCATTCTTAAATGTCATATTCGAGAGGATGTAATTGCATGTCCCGTTGACAATGCCGTACATCGCGGTGATATTATTCGCCGTCAATCCTGTTCGGATGGCTGAGACAATAGGTATTCCGCCTGCACAACTCGCTTCAAAGGCTATACAGCGGCCGTTCTTGTGAGCGGCTTTGTATAGCTCATTGCCGTATTCAGCCAGCAGGGCCTTGTTGGCGGTGACCACATCCTTTCCTGCCTCAAGCATCTTTAGCTGGACATCCTTTGCGATGTCTGTCCCGCCGATCGTCTCTACACCTATTTGAATAGTATCATCGTTTAACAATCTATTAAGATCATCGGTTAGGACACCATCGGGCAATTTTATAGGACGTTCAGAGGTCGTGTCTATATCGACAACGCAGGCAAGCTTCAATTGAAGACCGGTCCTGGCCGCTATCGCATCAGCATTTTCGGTTATAAGCTTTGCAACACCGGTGCCTATAGTGCCGAAACCAACAATCCCAACTTTTACAATCTGTTCAGCCATAAATATATCTTCCTGTCATTATCACACAAAGCTGTCGCTCCTGTCCTTTTTATCTGAGGCAAATTTGCCATCGCAGAAGCAGGGAGCAACAAAAGAATCCGAGATATCCAGTTCCAGGCTTATCAAGAGTACCTTCTCGATAAAATAAAATCGACCAGAATAAGGATTTAATAGGAGTAACACCACATAGTCAAGTAAAAACCGTCAAATTGAAGTCAATGGCATAATATCGAGAATTAAAATAGTATTGACTTAACCAATCCAAATATGTTAGAATAGATAAGATAATTTGTCGGAATATTATAGTTGAATGGTGTAAAAGCAGAACTAACAGAGCTGAACGTTAGCTTTGCGAATCCTAAGGCATGGGATTTGTCCGATAATAAAGGCAGATGCTTATAATTAGATAAGAAATTGAGTCAGTATTTTCAGCATCTTTTAATGCTCAAGGGTGCGATAACGATACTTGTAAAGTTTGAAGGAAGATCACGATAAAAACTTCAACGGAAAATAATAGTTCTCTTCAGGTAAAAAGCAAAACGGACAAGGAAAAAAAACCAGTCGAATTGACCGACCGTACTCTTTCGTGCCGCCATGAGCTGAAATATCACATCAGCGAGTCAATGGCCAAGGCGATCGCAGAGTTTACAAAACCATATTTAGAAGTGGACCGGTACTGTAAATTACAGAGAAGCGGTGACTATCCGATTGTAAGCCTTTATCTGGACTCTGATATTCTGCAGCTCTGCCAGGAAAGTATGAGGGGACATAAAAACCGCTTTAAGCTGCGAATCCGCAGTTATACAGATGAGCCGGATTATCCTCGCTTTTTTGAAATCAAACGGCGGATAAATACTATTATTAACAAAAGCAGAGCACGAGTTATGGATCGCGACGTACCGACCCTGCTTGCAGGATTATCTCTACCTCCACAGAATTATACTGCCGATATAGACACAATCAACCAGTTCCAGTTGTATATGAAAACTATCGGAGCCAGGCCAATGGTGCTTATCCGGTACATGCGGCAGGCGTTCGAAGGAACTTCAGAAAACAGAGTAAGAGTAACCTTTGATCGACAGTTGGCATATTGCGTTACGAACCGGCCGGAAGTCAGACTTGGCGGAAGAGGCTGGCAGAGGAATCCCTTTACGTTGGGCGGAGTGATTTTGGAAATCAAGTTTACGAACAGCTATCCTGCCTGGTTGAGCCAAATGGTCAAGTATTTCAACTTAGAGGCGCGATCAATCTCAAAGTTCGCCTCGTCAATAACAGACTCACGTTTATTAGAGTTCTATGTACCTCAATTAACGTTTTAGTAATTATGGATAGAATGTGGCAAATATTGGAAGGCACTCCCTCATCCGGGGGAATTTTTACACCTGAGGCAATTCTTTTGTCTCTATTGTTGGCCTTTGTTCTCGGACAAGCTCTGGCCTGGGTTTATTACTTCACTCACAGCGGCATGTCTTATTCAAGGTCGTTTGTACAATCGCTGATTCTTATCACAGTTGTCGTAGCAATGGTAATGGCTGTCATCGGCACCAGTATCATCACTGCTGTCGGACTAATGGGTGCTTTAGCAATTATACGTTTTCGTAACATCATTAAAGATACGAGGGACATAGCTTTCATTTTTTGCTCACTGGTAATTGGCATGGCGTCAGGCTCTCAGCGATATGCCGTCGCTATCGTCGGGACGATTATTCTGAGCCTTATCATCATATATCTGTATGTGACTGCTTTCGGAACACATCAGCCGCATAACGGTTTCCTGCGGTTTACTGTTAGAGGCCATATTGGACCCGAAAGCCCGATTCCCGCTATCCTCAGACGCTTCTGCGGCAGTTATACTCTCATATCGGCGCAGGACAGCGGCTTTGGCGTCTCCGAAGTCGAATATGCCTACCAGTTGATGATACGAAATGCTGAGCGAAACCAACAAATGTTATCCGAACTGCAAAAAGTCGAGGGCCTTGAGAACATCAGCCTGACAATGCAGGAAAAGCTGCTGGAGGTTTAGGGTTTATGAAAAGGATAAGCATTAGAAATTATCCGTTTCGTTTGCGTCTCCACCTCCTTCCTATACTCGTGTGGTTAGGGGCAGTGGCATGCGTAATCGGTCTTTTTACCCGCCGCTCACAACGTTTCGAAATTGTCGGCATGGCTCGCAGCCCGGTAGTTCATGTATCTGTAAACTGCGAAGCCAGGCTTAAAACTGTCTCCGTCAAACTGTTCGAAAACGTGACGAAGGGGCAAACAGTCGCCATCGTCAATACAGTTCTCGATAACGAGCAGCCCCGGATCGAATTACAGACGCAATTGGATGCGATTTTAGCGGAAATCGAACATCTGTCGGCCCAGTTAGTCCCTACTCAGGAGACCCTGCTGGCCGAGGAGTCTGATCGAGTAATCAACCACATCGCACGTATGAGAACATTTGCCGTAGATATCGAAAGTGCCAGAATTCAAATCCTGAGTCTGCGCTCACAGATCGCATCCGACCGAATTGTTTTAGATGACCTGGCTATGGAAGCAAAGATTGTCAGTGGCCTCGTGGAGCAGAAAGCCCTCGCGCCATACGAACAGGAGAAAGCCCAGGTCCAATATAACGCCCTTGCAAAAAAAGTCGAGGAGAACGAGAATTTGCTTGAGCAGGCCAAGAGTGATTTAGTACAGGCTCAGCAACGGCGTGATGAATATGCCAAGAGTCATCCTTTTAATCCTTCTGTAAACGATGCTCTGAAAGTCATACGCGCTCAGATAGCTGTCCAGGAACGCCTCATGGACGGGATTCTTGCCCAGCTTGAGGCGCTGAAGGCCCGTGAGAGTTTAGAGCTGAAAGCTCCAATCGATGGCGTGGTAATCCCGGTCGAGCAGCAGGCGAATGAGGCCCTGATGCGCAGACCCGGGGAGAAGATAATGGGACGGCCCGGCGAAGTAGTTACCGCCGGCGAACCTATCCTTGCGATAGCTGCAGCAAGCCCCAGTGAAATCATTGCATACATCGGGGACAGACTATTGGGGCAAGTGGAAGAGAATATGAGCGTTGAACTAATCAAGGACAGAGAGCCACCCCAGATAGCAAGGTCACAAATCACACAGATCGGGCCCACAATGGAACTCATGCCGGAACGAATGTGGTTAAATCCCAACATGCCTCAATGGGGACGTCCCGTATTGATAGAGATTCCTGAAGGCATGGAGCTGATCCCAGGTGAGATGATCGGAATAAGAAGATTGTAGTTGGATGCGCAACGCCGGTAAAAGCCTGAAAAGGACAGCTAAACTTTTGAGAGGATCGAGGGAAAGTATAGAGTATATGCTTTACAATTACCCTTGCAAAAACCGTGTTTGTTTGATTTTATGTGCCCTGGTCTGCATGTGCGGCTGGCTTGGGTGTGCTCAGCATAACTACAAGAAAGAAGCCGACGACCAGGTTTATAATATCATCGACCAGAAATGGGATGAGGATTTCGGCACTAAAAATAACTACAAGATCAGCGACACCGTGCCATCACCCAACGACATTCAAATTGAGAAAGAGATTACTTCCTTTGGCGTGCTTACCCTTCCGCAGGCGGTTGCCCTGGCGACCGCACAAAATCGCGAATATCAAACGGAAAAAGAAGCCCTTTACATCATGGCTCTGGATTTGAGACTGACACGGCACGAGTTTGAATATCAGTTTTTCGGCGGGGCAAGCGGCGGATATAACGCGGACAGTAACAATGAGGCAGTAGGAGTTGAATCCAACATCGGCTTTAACCGGCTGTTGGCGGGAGGCACCAGAATCAGCACCGAACTTGCCGCCGCCTGGGTCGACGTGCTTACCGGCAATCTGCGGGGTGGTATAACTTCAATCTTAAGCGCAACTGTAACACAGCCTTTGCTGCGAGGCAGCGACCGAAAAGTCGTGCTGGAAAACCTCACTCAAGCCGAACGCGACACTCTCTATCAGGTACGTTTCTTCAACCGGTTTCGCAAAACGTTCGTTGTTTCAGTGATTAGCCAGTACTATGGAATCCTGCAGAAGCATGATGCGACGGAGAATGCCCGGAACAATTACATTACCCTGGCATGGCTTTACGAGCGTGTAGAGAAATTAGCCAATGCAGGCCGGGTGCCGCTGATCGAGATTGACCGGATCCGACAAGAGAAATTGCAGGCCTCGAACATTTATTCCCAGGCGGAAAAAGAATATAAGCAGGCGCTTGATGAGTTCAAGATAATCCTCGGTTTGCCCACAACTGCCGAGCTTCAATTAGACGAAAATGAATTCGAAGCAATCAGGACCGTGGAAATGATCGAGCCCGATTTTACCGAAGCCAAGGTCATCGAAGCCGCACTACTTCAGCGTCTCGACCTGGTTAACAGTGCTGATGCCATTATCGATGCCCAGCGTAAAGTTTATGTCGCTGCCGACGGTTTCCGTGCCGACGCTGACCTGGTTGGTACCGCCGGCGTTACTTCATCCAACCGAGCCGACCGGGGGACACTCGGCTGGATGAGAGAAGAATACGGACTCGGTATCGAACTTAACCTGCCGCTGGATCGCGTGCCCGAACAGAACATTTACCGCAAAGCCCTGATAACCTTGAACCAGCGACAACGAGAGTACGAGCTTGCAGCCGATACGATAGCATTGGAAGTACGCCAGGCCCACCGCGATCTCACGGAAGCAGCCGAACGCTACAAGGTCTTGTTGGAAGCCCTTGAATTAGCCCAGCAGCGATTTAATAATACCTTCCTGCTGCTCCAGCACGGCAAGGCAAGCAGCCGCCGTGTACTCCAGGCACAGGGCGATTTGTTCGAAGCTCAGATCGATGCCGGACTGGCCCTTTTGGATTACACGATTGCGACCTTGAATTTCTATCGTGACACCGGAGCGATTCAGGTGCTTCCGGACGGAATGTGGAAACTCTGAGAGCCCATTATCCGGTATAGATAGTTCATCTTCCTGCCAGGCCGGCAACATTCCCTTTTTTCATTTTACAGAATAGAACAGGACTTCAGGTTTTACTCTTCAGTACCAGGCGATACGGGGCAAATCTCCGACAATTGATTAACAACCTGATATACAGGTATAGCGTAGTCTACAGAAGATGAATTTTAGTTGGATTTTCCGGGATTTTTACCTTATTGTGTATAGAATAACGGTTTTTGACATTAACAAGGAGTAGAAGCAACAGATGTGCTCTAACAAGGGACTTTATAGATCAGACGAGATTGAAAAGAAGTGGCAGCGGTTCTGGGAAGAATCTAAAATCTTCAGAGCGCAGGACTGCGACGATTCCAGGGAAAAATATTACGTGCTGGACATGTTTCCCTACCCGAGCGGCCAGGGCCTGCACGTCGGCCATCCGG
>CAZTDF010000051.1:7108-12517 GCA_964612465.1 uncultured Pirellulales bacterium | reverse complement strand
GTGCTGGACATGTTTCCCTACCCGAGCGGCCAGGGCCTGCACGTCGGCCATCCGGAAGGTTATACCGCGAGCGATATTGTCGCCCGGTACAAACGGATGAAAGGCTTCAACGTACTGCATCCGTTCGGCTGGGATGCGTTTGGCCTACCGGCAGAGCAGCACGCAATTAAGACCGGCACCAACCCTATAGACACTACACAAAAAAACATAGACAACATGCGCCGCCAAACGAAATCGCTGGGATTCAGCTATGACTGGCAGCGGGAAATTGCCACGATCGATCCAAAGTACTACAAATGGACGCAGTGGATATTTCTGAAACTCTTCAACAGTTACTTTGACGAAACCCAACAGAAAGCCAGGCCCATCGAGCAGCTTTCCATCCCGGAGGGGTTGAACGAAAAGGACAGACAGCAATTCATAGATGAGCACCGCCTGGCTTATGAAGCGGAGGTCGCAGTAAACTGGTGTCCTGAACTCGGGACGGTGCTGGCCAATGAGGAAGTGATAGGGGGGCTGAGCGAGCGAGGCGGGCACCCCGTCATGCGAAAGCCGATGCGCCAGTGGATGCTGCGGATTACAAAATACGCTGAAAGACTACTGGATGATTTGGTCGAGGTTGACTGGACGGAATCGATAAAAAAATTGCAGAAGGATTGGATAGGCAAGAGTATCGGAGCTGATGTCGATTTCAAGGTCGACGGCTTCGATGAAAACATTCGTGTCTTCACGACACGCCCCGACACATTATTCGGCGCGACCTATATGGTCATGGCTCCCGAGCATCCGTTGGTAGATAAAATTGCAAGCGAGGAAAGAAAGGACGCCGTTCAAAAATACCGTGAGGAGGCCTCGCGTAAAAGCGATCTGGATCGTACGGATCTGGCTAAAGAGAAAACCGGCGAACCCATCGGTGCTTACGCTATCAATCCTGTGAACGGCGAGAAGATTCCGATATGGATAAGCGATTATGTTTTGATAAGCTATGGAACCGGTGCGATTATGGCCGTGCCGGCTCACGATGAGCGTGACTTCGAGTTTGCGACGAAATTCGATCTGCCTATCATCCCGGTTGTTGAGCCGCCGAATCCCGAACAGGCCGAGTTGGTTAAGCAGGGCAAGTTCTGCTTTGTCGGCGACGGCAGGGCGATTAACAGCGGGCGGTTCGATGGCTTGAGCACGTCTGATTTCAAGGAGCATATTACAAACTGGCTCGAAGAGCAGGGCCTGGGCAAAAAATCTGTCAACTATAAACTGCGAGATTGGCTCTTCAGCAGGCAGCGCTATTGGGGCGAACCGTTTCCGATTCTGCATACGGAAAAAGACCAAGTCATAGCACTTTCGCAGCAGGATTTGCCGCTTAAGCTGCCGGTGGTTGATGACTATAAACCAACGGGGACAGGTGAACCGCCTTTAGCCAACGTCGATGATTGGGTGAATGTAACGCTGGCCGACGGCACGAAGGCAAAACGTGAAACAAATACAATGCCTCAATGGGCGGGCAGTTGCTGGTATTACCTTAGGTATCTTGATCCTGAAAATGATCAGCAGGGCTGGGACCCGGAAAAGGAGAAATACTGGATGCCTGTCGATTTGTATATCGGCGGGGCCGAGCACGCCGTGCTGCACCTGCTGTATTCGCGATTCTGGCACAAGCTTCTCTACGACCTTGGCTACGTCAGCACTAAAGAGCCGTTCAAGAAGCTAATCAACCAGGGAATGATTTTGGGCGAAGACGGCCAGAAGATGAGCAAGTCCCGCGGCAACGTCGTCAATCCCGACAAGGTCATCAAAGATTACGGAGCCGATTCTACACGGCTATATGAAATGTTCATGGGTCCCCTTGAGGCCATCAAGCCCTGGAGCATGCAGGGGGTCGAAGGTGTCCACCGGTTCCTGCAGAAACTCTGGCGGGCCGTTATAGACAGGGACACTGGCGAGATGGATAAGGCCGTACAACAAACCCAGGCGGATGAGGCGACACTTCGATTGCTGAACCAGACGATCAAGAAAGTCGGTGACGATATAGAGAGTTTCGGCTTTAACACTGCCATAAGTGCGATGATGATTCTCGTCAATCATCTCAGCAGGCTGACAGTCAGGCCCAAAAGTGTTATCGAGAAGCTTGTTCTGATTCTTGCTCCATTCGCGCCTCATATTGCCGAAGAGCTATGGGAGAGACTGGGCAATACCGAAAGCCTCGCTTATGAACCCTGGCCCGAATACGACAAAGAGATTATCAAAGAAAAGGAAATCGAACTGGCGGTGCAGGTCAAGGGCAAGATAAAGGACAGAATCGTCGTATTAGCCGACACAGATGAAGAGCAAATAAAAAAGAAGGCATTGAGTTGCGAAAAGGTCATTGCCGCATTGGCCGGCAAAGAGCCGAGAAAGATTATCGTTATAAAGTCTCGATTGGTGAATATAGTCACATAAATCGGACATGTTAACTTCGTTTGGCGAGAAAGGAGATATGTGTATGCGCTTGTTTAATTTGCTTAAAGTTGAGCGAATTCCGACTTATATAGCAATAGTGTCAATGCTTGTGTTATGCTCTCCTATAATCTCCATCTGCGCCGAAACCGACACGCCGACGAAGTCGAGTCCGGCAGATATTGCCCTGCGTGCTGCGGCCGACGGCAAGATTGCCTATAAGCTGACTACTCCCGATGAATTCAAGACTTTACTTGGCCCCGCCGATAACGAATCTCAAAAAAACGATGGCGGCATGGAGATTGTCGAGCTTAAATATTCCGATATTAAGGCCACGTTCGGCAGGATGAGACGCTATCCCACTCCTGCAACACTTCTCTTGATAAATGTCAAAGGCGGACAGCTCGACATCGGGCAAGAGCGTCAGATCATTCTAAGGAACGAAGATGATCTTAAGAAATTCGATCCCTTTTGGGGCTTCGCAAATGTATCACTGGCTAAACTGGATTTGAGGAGCCATCTTCAATTTCTCGAAACGATGCCCTTCGACAGCCGAACTAAATGGCCTGATCCCGAGAAGCTGCCGGAAGGATTCGATCCTGCACACTTGCTCGAAGATGGAAAAAATCCCGGCCTCGGTATTCGGTCTTTGCATAAGCAGGGCGTTGACGGCCGGGGCGTTGGTATCGCAATCATCGACCAGCCTTTGCTGAAGGATCATATCGAATATGCAAACCGGATTGTCAGATACCTGGCGATAGACGTACAGGGCGTCCCCGTACAAATGCACGGGCCTCCCGTTTCAAGTATTGCCGTTGGAAAAACGTGCGGAGTAGCACCGGCAGCTTCGCTCTACTACTTTGCCGTACCGATGTGGAAGCGCGAAAACAAACCATACTGTGACATAATCGACAATCTGATTAAGGTAAACGCAGAGGCGGAAACGACAGAGCGAATCCGGGTTGTAAGTATCTCAACGGGGATGTTTCCTCAGCAGGCCAATTTCGATCGCTGGCAGGAGGCTTTAAAGAAAGCGAAACAAAACGGAATTCTGGTCGTGACGTGTGCGCAGGAAACGATTCATTACGGAATGCTCGCACGAATTGCCGGCAAAGACCCGGATGATCCGGCAAGCTACCAGAGCGGAATATATGGTGTCCAGCCCGGTGCTGTTCTGGTCCCGACGAGCAACCGAACGACGGCCAGTCACACAGGTAGTGACGTTTATACGTATTGGCGAGAGGCGGGGATGAGCTGGGCGGCGCCTTATCTGGCGGGACTTGCTGTTTTGGCTTACCAGGTCAATCCGGAAATCGAACCGAAAACGATTGTTACACTGTGGCACAAGACGGCCGTGCAGACAAAAGTAGGCGCAGTCGTTCAGCCTGAGAATTTCATTAAAGCCGTCAGGAATACTCAACATAAGTAACAACAAATAATAGATAGAATTAATGTACGTCGAAATCGAAGTAAAACTCAAGGTTGATTCGCTGCTGGAAGTAGAGCAGAAGTTAACAGAAGTAGGTGCGGAATTTCTGGCAGAGCAGTTACAGACGGACTATCTTTTTGACGATTCAAACGCTGCGCTGATTACAACCGACCGATGTCTTCGATTGCGCCGGCAGTCGGTCGCCGGCAGCGAAAGATTTTTTTTGACTTACAAAGGCGCCAAAGAAAAAAGCAACTTCAAAAAGAGACAAGAGATCGAGACTGAAATCATAGAAGCGGAATCCACAAAAAAACTGCTATCCGCATTGGGCTATGAAAAGGTCATGGTCGTAGAGAAAAAGCGTCGCCTTTGGAAGCTCGGCGGATGCTCCGTTGCTTTGGACCAGCTTCCATTATTGGGCGCTTTTGTGGAAATAGAAGGGCCGGATGATAAAACAATCACCGATGTACAACAGAGACTGGGACTGGCAGACTTGCCGCACATCGCAAAGAGTTATGCCCAGTTAACGAAGGAAGAACGCGACCGAAGTAACGCTTAGTTTAGAGCAGGTAAATGGATTCACTCGCGAAAAGATTTGAAATATGAAACCGGACGATGGCTACATTACTTATATCATAAATCCCAAAGCCGGCGCCACCAGCAGCAAGCGAACGGGACGCCAGTTCGAGCAGTATCTAATTAAAAAGGGATTCAAGGTCAAAACCTGTTTGACCAGGTCTCTTGACCATGCGTGTGAATTGGCTACCAATTCAGCGGTCGATTACGACTGTGCGATGGTAGTCGGTATAGGCGGGGACGGCACGCTTAGAGAGATCGCTCACGGCCTTGAAGGCAGCAACAAGCCGCTGCTGATTATACCTCACGGGACGGAAAATCTGCTTGCTAACGAACTGGGCTTTGACGAAAAACTGAAAACCATCATAAGAACCTTCGAAGCTGGATACGTTCGGCCTCTGGATTTGGGAAATGCAAACGGCAAGTGCTTTACTTCTATTGCCGGCTTCGGATTCGACGGCGAAGTCGTAAAACGGGTCAGCGAACAGAGAGCCGGACACATCGATCACTTCGATTACTTCTGGCCGATCTGGAGAACATTCTGGGAATACCAATTCGAGACAATGAAAGTAGAAGTTGATGGAGAAGAGATTTTCGATGGCCCCGGCCTGGTCTTCGTCGGTAATATTTCGAGATATGCCGTGGGTCTGCAGATACTGCACTATGCCGATTTTTCTGATGGTTTATTAGATGTATGTATTTACAAATGTGCCTCTCATCTTCGCCTGGCCAAGCACTCACTGATGACGATTCTGAAACACCATGCCAATAGGCGCGATGTCATCTATCGCCAGGGCAAAAATATTTCAGTAAGTTCCAGCAGTACCCGTATCAGAACTGAAATAGACGGCGACCCCGGCCCGGTCCTGCCGGTGCAGATCAATGTAATAAAGCACGCAGTTAATTGCATCGTACCAGAAGGTGCTAAACCTGCGGGTATAAGAACAAGAATTATCAGGGCAATAGGATAA
>CAZTDF010000051.1:0-7008 GCA_964612465.1 uncultured Pirellulales bacterium | reverse complement strand
AACAGGCTTCGAGAGATAAACCGGAGAACCAGCGTCGGAATAATCTTCAAGGCAAGTTTCGACAAAGCTAATCGTTCCAGCTTACGCAGTTTTCGCGGACCGGGACTTCAGAAGGGACTGGAAATTCTTTCTGAGGTGCGCCGCCTAACTAATCTTCCTGTCATGACCGATGTGCACGAGCCGTCTCAGGCTGCTTTGGTTGGCGAGGTCGTCGATTGTCTCCAGATTCCTGCTTTCTTGTGCAGGCAGACCGATCTGCTTTGTTCCTGTGCACGAACAGGCAAGCCTGTCAATGTCAAGAAGGGCCAGTTTCTCTCACCTGGCGAGATGAAAAACGTGGTCGAGAAAATCCGTGCCTGCAAGAATAAAAAAATAATGCTAACCGAACGCGGCACGTTTTTCGGCTATAATCGTCTTGTTAATGATATGACCGCAATTGATAGTATGAAAAAGCTGGGCTATCCCGTCATCTTCGATGCCACACACAGTACTCAGCAACCAGGGGGACTCGGCAATGCAAGTGCAGGCCGGCGGGAAATGGCCCCGATACTTGCCAAAGCAGCAATTGCCGCCGGTGCTAACGGCCTTTTTATTGAAGTTCATACCGAGCCGGAAAAGGCAAAATCGGATGCCGCCTGCATTATGCCGATAAACTGGCTCGAAGAATTGCTGACGGTATGCAAGCAGATATTTGAGATTGTCAACGGAAAGAAAATTGACTGATAAAAAAAAATATTTATATGGGCCGGTGCCTTCACGGAGGCTGGGGCTAAGCTGCGGTATTGACATCGCACCTTTGAAAGTCTGCACGCTGGATTGTATTTATTGTCAGCTCGGTAAAACTGTCGAGACAACAATCGAACGGAAAGAGTATATACATGTCGAACCGGTTCTGGCCGAGCTAAAAGAGGCATTGGCGGAAGGCATGGAAGCCGACTATATCACGATCGCAGGTTCCGGTGAGCCGACACTTAATTCGCGGCTTGGCGAACTGATAGACGGCATAAAGAAGCTTACCAATATTCCTATCGCTATATTGACCAATGGCACGCTCCTAAACAGAAAGGATGTGCGGGCCGAGTGCGCAAAAGCTGATGTCGTAATGCCATCATTGGATGCCGGTGATGAACAGACCTTCCAAAGAATCAATCGCCCAAACAGTGTTATTAGCATTGAAAAGCTGATTTCGGGACTCTGCACATTCCGAAAAGAATATTCAGGCCGGATATGGCTGGAGGTATTTTTAGTCGAAGGGATTAATACGGACTCTGAGCAAATTGCCAAAATCAAAAAAGCAATCGAGTTGATCCATCCCGACAAGATTCATTTAAATACAGCCGTGCGACCTACGGCCGATCCAAATATCGCAAGAATAAGCGCCGAGAAACTGCAGGAGATAGCCGGCCGGCTTGGGCCTAAGTGCGAAGTCGTGGCTGATTTTTCTCCGTCCATCAGCAGCATACTCAATGAAAGTAAATCCGAAAATATGTTAAAACCTCATTCTGAATTAAACCGCAACGCAGAAGCCCTGTTATCAATGCTAAAACGCAGGCCTTGTTCACTAAATGATATTTGTTCAAGCCTTGGCATCAACCGTAATGAAGCAACAAAACATATCGGTGACCTTCAGCATCGGGGGATTATTCAGTCTGAGAATAAAGAAGGAACTGTGTTTTTCAAAACTTTGCCCTGAGCAAAAGCAAAAGCTCATCCCGCAACACCGTGACAATTTTCTCTAAATTTATCCTCAATCTCCCCATATTCACATTCTATTTGTAAAGCCTGAAGTCTTATTGGCCGATAAAAGCCTTGTGGCGTTTTTCAAAGTGTCGGTTTTATCACGCTCGCTTAAAAATTGAAATTTGATCTTTAGTAAGTTGAATTTAGCCCGATAAGTAATATAGGTGGTTACAGAATGAAGTAATCGGCAAAGCAATAATCGTTAGTACATTTTTTGGTCGTAATGAAAAGAATGAAACGACAACTGGTTTTGAGCAAAGGCGCCGAGAAGTTTATTTTTCGTTACGAGAACGGCAGGGAAGATGAGCTTCTTGATGTACTGATTGAGCAGGCAAAAGATAAACGCACAGATTTCGATTGGTTTGATGCAGCCGTACTGAGCTTCAAATTGACTCAGTCACTTATCGGCCAGGCCGACGAACTATTAAGTGATAAAACATCCGCCCAGATTCAAAAAAACGAATGCAAGTAAAACTGTTTAATAGCAGGTTAAAAGAAACTCCGAGATAACTAAAATAGATAGGTAAATTATGGAAGAAAGTACAATTATCCACAAGTTTTTAGATTACTTGAAATATGAAAGGCGCTTCTCCGAACACACAGCCAAATGTTATGGCGCCGATCTGACACAATTTGGCGAGTTTCTGAAGGGTGCATCAGAGAACGATCAGCCAAACGCCGAACTGATATCTTCATCTCATCACGAAGCTGAACCGGCTACTGCCGTGGCAACTCAGATCGATCTCAAAGTCGACCAGTTGCTTCTTTCGGCAAAGATAGACTCTGTCAGATCATATTTGGGCCTTCTGAATGAGAAGCAGTATTCTAAAGCGACCATAGCCCGCAAACTTGCCACGCTGCGAAGCTTTTATAAATTTCTTGTCAAAAGAAACTACACCAGTTCCAACCCGGTAGTATCGATCAGGACGCCAAAGCAGGAGAAAAAACTGCCGCGATTCCTTGAATACGATGAAGTAAAAAAGCTGCTCAGCACCCCCCCGGTAAACACGTGGCTTGGCGCAAGAGACAGAGCCATTCTGGAAACTCTTTACAGCACCGGAATAAGGGTTAGCGAGCTTGTAGCATTAAACATGGACGATATAGACTTCCTTGGTGAAGTCGTACATGTCAGAGGCAAAGGCAAAAAGGAAAGAATCGCGCCTATCGGCTCATCCGCTCTGCAGGTTATCCAGCATTACATGGAGTACAGGAACAAGCGGGCGCAGAGCAACGGCAACTTTGACTCTAAAGTTTTGTTCGTGAACAAGCATGGCCGGAGACTCAGCACGCGCAGTGTTCGCCGCAAGATGGACAAGTATCTTAAAATGTCCGGATTGGATCCGGAAATCAGTCCCCATACTCTGCGGCACAGCTTTGCAACTCACATGTTAAACAACGGCGCCGATCTGAGAAGCGTTCAGGAGCTGCTCGGGCATCAGTCATTGTCAACGACCCAGATTTATACGCACCTTACCACTACAAGACTCAAAGAGGTCTATGACAACGCCCATCCACGAAATAACGGGCACGATAGTGACGAGCCATAATATTCGGCTGGTAACACGAAATTCATTTTACCAATTACCCCCAAAATATTTTTGTTTTGGGGGTTTTATTTTTCTGCCCGGCAGGTCATAAATACATACAGGGCCCATACCATGTCAACCGGCATGAGCCCTGAATTAATACAAACCCTGATCTTGTTATATTGAGAACGGCAATCACTCTGCAGCAGCATCTCTCGGCCGATACAGACGTATGTCGTCGATAAACATCTTACCTGATCCGCCGGGCGTCATCATATTCCCTTTGGTACCTAAGCCAATTGCAATCCTGTCAACGTCGCTAAGATTTATGCCCTGATCGATAAAAGTCTGCAGGGGAATGACCCACTCAGTCCATGTATTAGTCGTTGCTGCATCAGAATTATCATGGTACACAACTGCAGGTGAACCGGAACTGTTAGAGATCGCCACGTAAAGCGGTTCGTCATCGTTGCTGATTATGCCGATATCCTGGTGCGTCCACTGCGTGCCAACTGTCCCGGTAATTGTGACGTTGGAGAATACGGCCTGGCATGTTAAGGCGGCATCATGAGCTGTCAATGCCAAACCAATATAAACGTTCGTACTCATCGGGATGTTCTGCGGAGTTGTGCCCTGGACCTGCTGCCAGGCCGAGCCGTTCGCCGAATGAGAAACCGTAAAGTTGCCGGAAATGTCACGCTCTAATTTCACCCAGTGCGGCGCTGCGATTCCGACCTGAGCCGTATTGAAACTGGCACCGCCCGTATCATAGCGACCCTGAGAGGCAACTCCACTTTCAGGAGTTATACACGCGAAGGCGTGTACCGAATCCGGGTCAAGCGTCTCACGAATCATCACGCCGGCCTTGGCCCACACGTTGGTGTTATCAACGCTCTCAATTTTTGCAACAATCGATCCGGGGCCGGAGAGCATCTTATAGGCAAAATGAAACTCATCGGCTTCCACGCCGTTCACCGCCCAGATGTCTGCGCCGGAGGCGGTTATAGTATAGGTACCGACCGGCCCTTCGACGAAGCTCCCGACGGATGTCGCATAACCTCTGAACCAGAACGACAATTCGACAACGCTTTGCTCCGTCCAGTCACGCTGATTCGTCAGTACCATCTCAACTTCTGAATAGTAGGCATAGCCTTGCTGATTGTTACTAAAGGAAAGCGGCATTGCCTGGGCGCCGCTGTTTACGATATTCTCTTCGGTATAAGAGGCAGTAGATTCATCGCCTACAACAGACCCTGTTCCGTTGCCGGCAAAATATAGCTCAGTACCGAGCGTACCATAGCCGAGGCCATCGTGCCATGCATACCATATCTGATTGTCACCGGCGTCGTAATCCTCAAAATCATCAATGGAAAGATAGTCGGCTACCGTAAAGTTCCAGACTTTGCCTTTGCTGGTCGTACCATCGGTATTATATTCATCGACACGCCAGTAGTAAGGCCCGCCACCCCACTCAACGCCTTCCGGCGGAGTATAAGTCGTAGTACTCTGGCGCCCTCGATATACCTCGCCCGTTGATGTATCGGCATCCGCGACGGCATCCGCATCGGTGCCGAAGTATACATTGTGCTGAACGGCCTGATCTCCCGGTGACCAGCTAAGGGGTAATACATCGTGGATGTCCGGCGTTGATCCTTTAGCCGGACTCGGATTCCACGCAAGCATCGGGTCACCTGTCATAACCTTCATAATCTCATCGGGAGTCAGCGCCTTGTTGTAGATGCGAACGTCATCGACCAAACCATCCCAGAATTCAGCTATGTCATTGACCTGCCGTCCGATGTGGGCACGGCTTAAAACCAGATCCCAGTTTTTCGCTTCTGCTGCCACTTCGATACCGTCAGCATACAATCTGGCTGTGGTTCCATCGTACGTCAGGCAGATATGGTACCAAACATCTACTTCCCAAAAACCGTCAATGAAGACATCATCGCCATAACCCCCGCCGTAGAGAGCATCAGTGTTCATACCGATGAACATAGCCTGGCCCGTGCCTGCCGAACCATACGCTGCGATCCAGCGCCAGCCGCCGGCAATCGTATCGGTCTTGCTCCACCCGCAAATACTGCGGGCAGAGTTTCCGGCAGACCAACTTGACGTATTGCCAAAATTAACATAGTCATCATTTCCATCGAACTCCAGAGCATTTTCGTCATAGCCGGTTACCCAACCTGGACCATTGATGAGCGTACCGTCATTTTTATGGCCGGACCAATCAAGTGCAATAGAACCCTGGTCCTCATCGAGTTTCCACCAGCATACGAGGTTAGGATCAGAAATTGGTATGTTGGGTATCGTCTTGAAGGTCCATGTATCACCTTTGTACGTAACTGATCCGTCGAACTGGTCGATCCGCCAATAGTAGAACTTACCATATTCTAATGTCCCCGGATTATAGGTAGAAGTTCCTACCGGCATGCCCTCGGTAGCGTTGTTTACATCGTCAAAATTGTCACCAAAAAATACTGTACTTAATTTAGCGCCGAAGCCAGCCGTCCAACGCAAGATCGCACCTGTATCTGCAAACTTGGCGCCATCGGGCGGATTAGGATTGTAAGCAATCTTGCTGGGCACCGTAAAACTCCAGACGTCACCTTCCCATGGGCTGTTCGGATCCAGATCATTAACTTCGTCAATTCGCCAATAGTATGTCGTGCCCGGAATCAGGCCGTCCGGATAGGGATTTCCGAGAAAACCGACCACAAAATAAGTTATATCCTGATTGCCTTGGAACGTTCCGCCGGTGCCGTCGTTCACATCAAGAAAATTCTCGCCTAAGTACACATCATGCGAAACCGCATAACCACCCGGCGACCATGAAAGGCTCGCCCACGTATCCGGATAAATGGTACCATCGGCCGGGCTGGGTTTCGTAGCTTTCGGAAGAGTCGCAAGCCTTTTTACCTCAGCCGGCGAAAGAGCATAGTCGTAGATTCGAACGTCATCGACCATGCCGTCCCAGAATTCGGAATAGTTATTGACCTGCTGCCCGATATGTGCACGGCTCAGAACGAGACCCCAGTTTTTTGATGCATTGATTACCTCATCGCCATCAGCATACAATCGTGCTATGTTTCCGTCATACGTCAGGCAAATGTGATGCCAAACACCGACGTCCCAAAAACCACTCACAAAAACATCATCGCCATAACCTCCCCCGTACAAGCTGGTGCCGCTCATCCCGATGAACATAGCCAGACCTGTTCCCTCCGAACCATACGCTGCGATCCATCGCCAGCCGCTGGCAATCGTATCGGTCATGGCCCAACCGCACATGCTGCGGGGGGATATGCCGTCAGGCAACTCCTGCGGGTTCCCAAAATCAACATACTGTGATCTTGAACTTTCAAGAACCAATGCATGGCTTCCAACAACCGCATCCGTCGTGAATTCAGGATTGTTCATCAGCGTCCCGTCAATGTCACCTGCCGAATCCGTCGCATCGTTATCAAGCCGCCAGTGGGCAACCATTGTTGCGCTTTCGGCACCCTTAGAAAAACTCAGCACCAGGAAAAAACAAACGACTATGTAAGTTAATTTTCCGCTCATAATTGTCCTCCTTTAAATAGAATGATTTTGATAATTATTATCTTTTCGAAACTTTGTCTAATTTCTCCCGGATGAATGTAGCTGCCTAATTTCACCTCCTGTATTACAAAGCTAAAATCAGAAGTATCGCCTGGTGCAAAATAAAAACTCGCGGATGTCTATAATCTAACTTATA